>CANMNA010000019.1 GCA_947499075.1 Myxococcales bacterium | reverse complement strand
CAAGCAGTGTTGCCATCGTTTCGTGCGCGCATGATCAAACACGGCATGGACAAACGAATCGTGGAGCGCAGTGTCGAGGTCGCAAGGCTTAGGAACGGTCAAGGAACAACTCGATCACTTTGGTGCTGCACGGAGCGGCGAGTCGGCTGTCAAGCCGCGAGCTTGCGACCCACCAAGCAAGCACGAACTGTCCAAGCCATACTTGGACAGTTCCTTAAGCGAACGGCATTGGGGTGGTGGGGTTACTATCGCCACACCGATCGGTACACCGACGTGCGGGTAATGCTCAGCTGGCTGCGCCGCCGCCTGCGTCAAATCCACGGGCGACAGTGGAAGCACGGCTACCGGCGTTTTGCAGAACTGCGTCGGTTGGCCCCGGGCCGTGATGACAAGTGGTACGCCGCTGGCGCGACCTCGAAACATGGGCCGTGGCGCATGTCGCACACGCCGCCGATTGATGCGGCACTGAGCGTTGACTACTGGCGCAAACCTGGGCTGCCCGACCTTGACCGACCGGGTTGGAAATCGTGAGTTGCTTGCGAACCGCCGAATGCGGCCCCGCATGTCCGGTGGTGTGGGAGGGGCGCTCGGTGACGGGCACCCCTACCCGATTGTAGCCGCAGAATTGATTCTGACGGTGAAAATGCCGGGGTCTTCGATCCTCGTGGGCCCTCGCCTCACCCGGCCTTTGGGGCTGTACCATTAGGGCACCGGCAAAATCAAGTCGATTTTGTCGGTGACCCATTTGCTGGCTGAGTGGGTCGCAAGCTCGCGACTTTGCAAGTCGACTCGCCGCTCCTTCTTTGCGTCAAGTGATCGAGTAATTCGTGCTGGAGCCCTTAGCCGCCCTTGGCCGGGCAGAACGTCTTCTTGTCGTCGCAGCAATCCGGCGGCGTCTGCTGCTCGCAGAAATCGTCGCACCAGCAGGTCTTGCCCGCCGCGTCCTTGCTCGAACTGCCGCACTTGCCTTTGCATCCAGGTGGGCAATCGCCGGGGCAGGTGGTGCCGTTCTCGCTCGACGCACACTTGCCATCGCCGCAGACGCACGCACCACAGTCCTTGCTGCACGACTCGCAGTCCTCGCCGCTGCTGCACACGCCGTCGCCGCAATTCTCTTGCGGGCACGCTGGGTCGACCGAGGAGCACTCATCGACACAGGCGTTGTCCCACGCCGTCTTGCAGCAGAACGGATCCATCGCGCACACCGCGGCTTCACACGCGCATCCGCCGCATCCCGGCTTGGAGCTGGTGGTGGTCGTCGGCGTGCTGCAGTCGGTCTTGCAGATGCCGCAGTCGGCGGGGCAGAGACCGCAGTGCTCTAGGCCATCGCATTTGGCGTTGCCGCAGAAGGTGGCGGGGCCACCGGCGCATGCGCCACAGTCCAGCGGGCAGGTCTGGCACTTCTCTTTGTCCTTGGTGCACTCGCCGTCGCCGCAGACGGTCGAGGGCGGGCAGTCTTGCATACACGTCGTCGCATTCTCGCCGGTGTTGCACTTGCCGTCGCCGCACCACGTCGGCGTAGCGGTAGTCGGGCAGGTCGGGCCGCCGCAGTCCTTGGTGCACTCGCCGACGCAGATGCTGTCCCACGCGGTCTTGCAGCAGAAGTCGTCTTTGGCACACACGCAAGCTTCGCAGGCGCACCCGGCACATCCCGGCTTGCTTTGGCTCTGGCACTCGGTTGGCACCGGTGGGCAAGCGCCGCAGTCGGCCGGGCATCCGCCGCAATTCTCTTTGGCCTTGTCGCACTGGCCGTCGCCGCAGGTCGGGCAGGCGCCACAGTCCTTGGGGCAGCTGCTGCATGCTTCGGTACCGTTGCACTGGCCGTCGCCGCACGCCGCCTTGGGGCCGCAGGTAACGGTGAGCGTGATGGCGGCTTTGGCGTCGACCATGGTGTCGACAGCAATGATTTGGGTGACGCCAACCGGCAAGCCGACTGCGATCTTGTTGCCGGCCGCGATGCACGACTTGGGCGCGCACTTGCCATCGACCAGCGGACCCAAGATCAGCAGCGCCGCCTCAGTGCCCGCTGCCGCCAGCTCTACCGTGGCAGCCTGCGCCGTCGCAGTCCCTTCGGCAGACAAAGCGAACACAGCTTCGCCGCCCGCCATCGGACCGGACAAGCAAGGGTAGGCGCCCAGTTGCGAGGCGCCCAGCTTGGTCGGATCGAGGACCACTTTGTCGCCACATTTGAGAGGATTGGGTGAGCACGCGCCCAGGCTGCAGGCGCTGGTGATTTCGCACGCGCCCTTGGCGCACTTGCCGGTGCCGCCACACACGCCGGCGAGCTTGCACGCCGCGCCGTCGGCCGCGACCTTGTTCAGGCACTTCCCCGACGCGAGGTCACACTGTACGCCAATGCACTCGCTAAAGCCCTTGCCGCAGTCGCTGTCGCCCTTGCACTTGGGTGGCGGCGGCGGTTCGACATCGGCAGGCGGGACATCAGGCTTGACGTCGGCAGGTGGCGTGGTGTCTGGCTTGACCTCGGTGGGTGCGGTGTCGCCTGGATCGGTGCCGTCGCTGACCGCATCTGGGCCGGGCGTGTCGCCGCCGATGAGATCGACCACCGCCGTTTCAGGCCCGCCTGCGGTCTCGCCCGCCGCGGTATCGGTCGTCGGCGCGCCATCGGCCGCGGTGCCATCGGCGTCGGCAGTGCCGTCTTGGCCAACGGTGGCATCGGTGCCGCCGCCCGTCGTGTTGGTCGCCGCCGACCCAGCGGGAGTGGAACAAGCGGCAGCCACACAGGCAACCACACACACAACGGCAAGCGAAATCAAACGCATCGGCAACCTGACCATGCCGCGCGACAGATGCGGCGAGCCGCCCATGGTAGCGAGCAGATCTTGTGTTTGCAAGGCAGTTTCACCCCAATTTGCGGCTACGGCGGGCTCAGCAACACCGCAGTTCCTACCGCCAATTGGGCCAGACCCAGACTGTCCAGATCCGGCAACTGCACCACCGGGCCCTGCCACAGCGCCGCGAACGCCGCGACCGGCCGCAGCGGCAACTGCACCCGCGGATCGGCGCCGTGCATCGGCACCACTGCGCGCGCGCCCACCAGCGCAGCCAGTGCAACCGCCTGCGCCGGGTCCAGCGTGTACGTGCCGCCACTGGGGACCAGCAGCACGTCACATCCGCGCAGCCATTGGACGTCGTCGTCGTCGAACCACCCGATATCGCCGCAATGCACGATACGCAGGCCTTCCGCGGCCAGCGACACCATCCGCACCATGCCCATCCGCGCGCCAAACTGGGCGTCGTGAAAGGCGCTGCGGGTCTCGATGGCAACCCCGCGAAACGCTCCTGGCTGATCCAGCACCGTGGTCGTGCCAAGCTCGGGCGTCCATCCGCTGTGATCCTCGTGGCTGTGGGTGTGGACCAGCGCATCGAACGGTCCGACGATCTCTGGCAGCTGAAAACGCCCGCCGAGTGCCCCCGGTTGGTGCGGATCCAGACACAGCCGCACGCGGCCCAGCGTCAAGTCAAACGCGGCGTGGCCCAAAAAGCGCAGGTGCATGGTCGGCTGCTACGCGCCGTGGCCAAACTGCATCGTGCCGATAAACGGCAAGTTGCGGTAGCGCTCGTCGTAATCCAGGCCATAGCCGACCACGAACACGTCGTCGATGGTAAAGCCCACGAAGTCCAGCGGCACGTCGACGCGCTTGCGCGCCGGCTTGTGCAAAAGCGTGCAGACCCGCAGCGACTTGGGCCCGCGGGCGCGCAGGGTCTCCAGCAAATACGACATGGTCAGGCCCGTGTCGACAATGTCCTCGACAATCAAGACGTCGCGACCCGCAATGTCCAGCGTCAGGTCGTGGGTCAGCCGCACCGCACCCGACGACTCGGTGGCCCCTGCGTAGGACGACACGCCCAAAAACACCAGATTGGTCGGCACGTTGAGGTGGCGCACCAGGTCGGCAAAGAAAATCACCGAGCCCTTGAGCACGCACACCACCACCAAGGGCCGCGTCGTGCTGACTTGGGCCGTAATCTCGGCACCGATTTGCGCTACCCGCTGGGCGATGACGTCTGCCGCCAGGTAATTGCTGACTTGTTCGTTGATCTCGGCCATGAGGCTCCTTGTAGGTTACGACAACGCGTTATTCATGATCTCGCCCATGCCGCCCGCGCCCGGCACGATGTACTGCAGGTTGGTCAGGCCTTTTTCCTGGTCCCACGCCGCACCCAGCTGCTGGGCCAGCACGTCCGGCGGCGACAGCCCGCGATCGAGGCGATAGGCGTAGATCGAGACCATGCCTGGGAATTCTGCGCTCAGCCGCTGCACGAACTCCGGTGTCACAATCAAGTTGAGGGCATAGACATGGCGAGGCGGGCCATCAAGCTCTTCGAGGTAGAACCGGATCGCCTCACTGAGCGAGCCGCCCGTTGCACCCATCGGATCGGGAAAAAGCAGGATCCGGTCCTTGACCGGTCCCGCGATCTTGCGCCCGTGGATGCCCGCACCGGTGACCTGCATCTGGTCATTGGTTGTCCGGTTCATCAAGATGTGATCCTGGCGGACCTTGGTCGGATCGAGCACTTCGCACAGCGCCTCAAAGCACACCATCGAGGGCAAGATGCCAGCGCGGGCGATGTCGACGCTGGTCACCTCGGTGGCCGGGTCGATGATTTCTCCTTCGTAATAGCCCAGTTCGGTGTAGGCACGCATCCGCGTCTCGCTCTTGACGATTCGGCGCGGAAACTCGCGGTTGATCAGTTCGCGGACCAAGCCGCGGTACAACTGCGTGACAATCCGATTGATTTCCGGTTGGACGCACGCCTGGTGGCACAGCCGCGCCAGCCACGTCAGCGCCAGCGGATCGGAGATGAGGTGGACGTGGTCGCCGTAGCCGTGGGCCAGCTCACCACCCGCCGTTGGCAAGCGCAAGTACGCAGTTTCACCCCGATGTTCCGCCATGTGCCTGCTCCGGCGCCGCCCAATGGTGGGGCGCGTCAATGGCAGACTGGCGCGCTGCGGCCGGTTGCGTCAACAATGCCAAGGGCTGGCCAAGCAACGATTGTGCAACAAACCCATGTTGCTTTGCGATTACTTGACCTTGCGCAGGCCGTGCCAGCGCACCACCGGCGGGCGACCCAGCCGCAGCCGCCGCAGGAGCACGTCGATCAGCAACAACAGCAGGGCCAGCTGGACCAAGTGCGGCCACAGCGCCTGGCTGGTCCGGTGTGTGAGATTGGCGGTATCGAGCCAATCGGTAGGTTGGCTCTGCAGCTTGCCACCCGTCGCCTGCACCAGCAGCGGCAGTACGCTGGTCTGCCCGGTCGCAATCCGGTGCTCGTCGGGATACGGGTGAATCGCGGTCGCCCGGCCCGACGCCAGCACCGGCTTGTCGGGCGCCGCGCGCAGCGTGACCAGCACATCCCACGCGCCATAGCCGGTCAGCGGTACGCTGGCGTCCAAGCGACCCGGCGCCACTTCGGTCAGCGCAACCGTGATCTGATTGCCATCGGGATCGGCAATCCGGGCTTGGCCTTGGACATGGGTCAGCGGCGTGCCGTCTTCTTCGATGGCTTCGACCGCCACCCGCAGTTGGTCGCGCTCGCGCACCAGCCGCACCTGCAGCGCCATCCCCAGCTCTTCTTGCAGCACATCGCGCACAACTTGGCGGGCCAGCCGGGCGTAGTTGGGCCAATCCGACCAGCGTGATGCCCACCGGTTTTTGAGATCGCTGGTCCACACGCTGACCTTGCCCAGACCGAGCCGCCAGCGCACCAGCAGCGGCTTGCCGTTGGACAGCCGCAAAATTTCTTCGGCGCCGGCCTTGACCCGCGTCGGCAAAAAGCCGTTCAGAGCCGGGGCATTCTCGATGTCGACGCCACGCAGCAGATCGATGCGCTGTAGCCCCGGCGCTGTGCGCGCCCGCACCGTCTGCTCCACGACGGACTGACCGGCAATCAGCTTGGTCTCGCGCACGAAAATCCGCGGCAACGTCTCGGGCCGGTCGGTGAAATACGAGCGCCCGCCGCCGCGATCCGCAATCGCTTCGAGCATGTTGCGGTCAACATCGGCGCCCACACCCACGCTGGACACGGTCACGCCCGACCGCCGCATCTGGCGAACCAGCCCGTCAATGCCTGCCCGCGGGGCCTGACCGTCGGTCATCACGATGACATGCTTGACCTTGACATTGGCGCTGACCAGCATCTGGTAGGCCATGTCCAGGGCTGGATAGATGTGCGTGCCGCCCGCCGGTGTCAGCTTGGCGATGTCGGATTCGATCCGGTAGCTGTTGCCGGCCCGCTGCAGCCGCACTGCCACCCGCGCTTCGCTGTCAAACGCCACCACGCCAATCATGTCATCGCGGGCCAAGGCTTGGGCCGTCGCAATCGCCGCGGCTTTGGCCAGCTCCATCTTGGGCCCCGCCATCGACCCCGACCGGTCGACGGCCAGCACCATGCCGATGGTCGGCTGCTCGACGGTGGACTCGACGTCCATGTGCACCGGCAGCACGTGCTTGTCCAAGTACGTGTCCTGGTAGCCGCCCGAGCCCAGCGCGTTCTCGCCACCGATGACCAGCAGGCCACCGCCACCGCGGGCATAACTCTCCAAGTTGCGCATATCGCCATCGGTCAGCAACGGCACACCCTCGCGCGACACCCGCGGCACGTCGGAGAGCACAATCGCTTGATAGGGCTTCAGGCCACCCAGCGCGCGCGGCAGGCCATCGGCGGGTCGCACGTCGACCACGAAATCGTCGGACAGCGCCGCCGTGAGCGCCAGCGCTCCGCGCTCGCCTTGGCCCTCGACATACAGCACCCGCGGTCGGTCGCGCACCGCAATCCGGCCGCGCAAGTGGTTGTTGCTGGCGAACCGATCGTCGCCCGCGGTCGGCGTGCAATCGACCTGCAGATCGGTCGCGCCCGGCTTGTGCAGCACCAGGTCGCCCAGCTTGATAAGAGTTTGTCCTTTGAGAATATGGGCATGAACAATGGGTGCGTCGTTTCCGGGCGCCCGCACTTGGCATGCCACCTGGGTCGGCTGCGTCGCCTGAACCTGGACGCTGAGCGGAAACCGAACACCCGCACGGACCACCGCTGGCAGCTCGAACCGGTCGACCAGCACTTCCGCCTGCACCGGCAGCGGCGGCAGCTGCGGCAAGTGCACCCGCACCCCGGCCTGGCGCAGCGCGGCAACCGCATCGATGGCCTCGCCCTGGGTCTCGATGCCATCGGACCAGACCACGACGTGCGGCACGGTGTGCCCGTCGACTAGACCAAGCGCTAGATTGAGCGCCGCTTGCAGGTCCGTCGCCCGGCCGCCCTCCTCTTGCGGCGTGCCGTGGCGCCGCTGCAATGCCAGCGGCTGATCGACGCTGCCGGTGGCCTGCCACGGCAGCAGGGTCGCCTGCGCATCGCTGGCAATCACCGCGAATTCGCTGACCGACCGCGCCTCACCAGGACGCGCGGGCAGCTTGCGCTCGCGGTCGCGCAGCGCTTGCGCCGATTGGGCCACGCCCGCGCGCGCCGCCGCCAGCAAGGCATCGGGCACCGAGTCCGAGCGATCGACGATGTGGATGACTTGGGGCCGTCGTGGCCGCTCCTGCCAGCTCTGCGGTTGGGCCACCGCGACCGCCACGACCGCGACCAGCACCATCCGCACCAGAACTTGCACGAGCACCTGCGGCCGAGGCAGGTCGGTCAGCCGCCATGGCAGCGACAGCGGCACCATCCAGGCCAGCGCGGCCATCCACAGCCACAGCGGCCGCGCAAAATCGATGCCATGGCGCTGCAGCACTTGGGTCCATGCCGGCGCTTGCGCCTGCATCCACAGCGAGGTAGCCAGGGCCACACCCGCCGTCAGCGCCATCCACAGGGCGCGGCGCCAGCTCATACCGTCCTCCGCCGCAGGTACAGCAGCCATTCCACGGCCAGCGCCAGGCACGCCGCCAGCAGCCAGCGCTGCCATGCCCCCAGCGCCTCGGTGTCCAGGGCTGCTGGAGGCTCCGGCCGATCCTCAACCGTTCGATACACAGGTGAAAACTGCGCGGCCTGCTCCCAGTCTCCCAGCGTCGTCGGCCGAGCGACCACTTTGCCCGCGCCGTCACGCCAGACTTGCACGCCATGGCGCTCGCTGGCCGCCAGCAGTTGCCCGGCCGCCACGCGCGCTGGCCGCGCCGGCTTGCCGGGCTCCAGATACTGCCAGTCGTCGCGGCGATTGGGGCTCTGAATCGCCCACGGTCGGCCAATTTCGAGGGGCGGCACCAGCGGCTCGGCGTCGCCCGCCAGCCAACCCAGGGCATTGGCGACCAGGATCGGCAGCGCAATCCTCAGTGCCAAGTCGGTCTCCAGCAGGTCTAGACCCCACACGATTTGCCGTACCGCAACGTCGCGCGCCACCATCACCGCCGCCGTTCGGCCACCCGGCAGCGCGGCGCCGGCGAGCACGGTGTCGCCTTGCTGCACGGGCAGCGGGCGCACGCTGTCAAAGTTGGTGTCCTGAAAGCTGACCGCGCGCATCAACGGATGGTCGCCGGCCTTGACCTGGAGGTCGGGCTCCGCCAATCGCTGCGCCGTCGCGGTGGCATCAGCTGGACCCTGCATCGCCAGCATCAGCGCCGGCATGCCCTCGGGCGGCGGCTGCGGCACCTGATCCAGCACCACCACGTCGATGCCGTGCCGCGGCTTGTCGCTGGCTTGCCACGCCTTGGGGTCATACGCCGCGACTTCCAAGTGGGTCACGTCCGCGCGCGTGCCGGCGTCAAAAGCACCAGCCAGAAACTGATTGGCGCCGCCAACCCACAACACACGGATCTTGCGCTGCTCGGTCAGCACGGCAAAGCCCCAGTCGTTCCAAGGCGCCACATCGACCCAGCGCGGCGCTTTGCCGACAACCTGGACAGCGAAGCGGGCTTGCCCCAAGTCGAGATCGGCGACTATGTGCGTCGATAGCCCAACCGGCAGCGCCACTTCGACCAGTCGCCGCAAGTGCGCATCGGCGCGAAAGTCGGCCGCCACCTGCGCTCCGTCGGCTGCCCGCACCGCCAAACGCGCGGCCTGCACCTGACCGCTGTCGTTGCGCACCCGCACCGCTAACGTGCCGCGGTCCGGATCCGGCAATTCGGGCCGCAGGTGCACGGTTTCGATTGCGAGATCGTCCAGCGTGGCCGAGGCCAGCTTGGCCAGCGCCAAAGCTGTGTCGGCCTGCCGATCCCAGTCGCGAGCTGGGCCCACCGTCAAAGCAACTGGGACAGCCCCGCTGCCGACGTCGCCCTGCCGCTGCGGATGTCCGGCATCGGTGACCAGCACCGCCCGGCCACCGGGGCGGCCTGCCAGCATCGCCCGCGCCGCCGCCAGCGCCCGCTGCAGGTCCAGCCCGGCGTCGGTGGGCTGCAGCGCTGCTACTGCCGCCATTGTCGCTGTTCGGTCTAGCGTCCAGCCGCTGTGCACCTGGCTGTGCCCAGAGGCGGCAAGCACCAGAAACTGCTCGTCGCGCGGGCTGCGCGCCAGCAATTGCCCCAGCGCAAATTTGGCCTCGTCCAGACGCGCAACCAGGTGCGCCGCCGACACCGCAGGTGTTATGCCGTCCAGCGTTGCCATCGAGGCCGACACATCGACCACCAGCACCGTGCTCCAGCGCACCGGCGGCTGGCTCGGTGGCTCTGGCCGAAAAATCGGCTCGCCGAGCGCACCCAGCAGCGCTCCTGCCAGCCCCAACATCAGCAAAAAAGACCACACGCGCTGCCACTTGCGCCCAAACGCCCGCGCCTGCGACGCCGCCAGCACCCGCTGCCACAGGCCACCAAACGGCACCTCGACGCGCCGCCGCCGCGGCCGCAGCACGTACAGCAGCGCCAGCGCCGCCGCCACCGCGCCTGCCAGCATCGCCCACGCCCGGGCATCGGCAACCGCGTCGCTCACCCGAGAAAACCTCCGGCGCGGAACACGCGCAGCACGGCTTCGTCGTAGGGCACGGCGATGTCCAGCCGCAGGCATGTGGCGCCCACTTGGCGCGCTGCGCTGTCGATGTCGGCGCAAAACCCTTCAAACGCCGCACGGTACTCTGCCATCATCGCTGGCGTCAGCGTAATTTCATGTAGTTGTCCTGTCTCGCTGTCGACCAGCGCGACATCGCCGTAGCTGCCGGCCTCCAACAGCGACGCATCGACCAGATGCAGCAGCATCGGCTGAAAGCCGCGATAGGTCAGCTGCCGCAGCGCGTCGCCCAAGCCAGTCGGGTCAAAAAAGTCGCTGAGCAGCACCACCAGGCCTTTGCGCGGCTGGTAGCGCACAAAGTCATCGATTGTCTGCGCAATCGCGGTCTTGCCGCCCGGTTGCACCGCCGATAGCGCCCGCAACAGCCGAAAAAACTGCCCGCGACCGCGCAAGGGTCGCATCGGTGGCTGCGCGCCCTGGGCAAATGGCACCGCCGCCACCCGGTCCAGGTTGGACAACGAGATGTAGGCCAGCGCCGCTGAGAGTTGCAGGGCGCGGTCCAGTAACGTCGGCGTGTCCTCTGGCCCCACCGCCATCGACTGCGAGTGATCGACCAAGAAATACACGGACAGGTCCTCTTCCTCTTCAAATTCTCGAATTTGCAGATCATCGGACCGGGCATACAGCGCCCAGTCGATCTGGTTGGGCTCGTCGCCCGGGGCATAATCGCGGTGCTCCGCAAATTCGATGCCAGAGCCCAATTTCTTGGACCGCCGATGGGCTTGCGCGCCGCTGGTCGCCATGCGCCGCGCCAACAGCGCCAGCTGCTCGACCCGACCCAGAAAGGCCGCGTCGAACAGGTCCTGACGCAATGGGCTGTCCGCTGGCAGGTCCGTGGGCATTGGTTAGGCGCGCGTCAGCTTGTCGACTTCGCCCAGCATCTGGTCGATGACCTGGTCCGGCCGCACCCGGTCGGCCTCCGCATCAAAGCTGAGCAGAATTCGATGGCGCAGTGCCGGCTTGGCCAGCGCCTTGATGTCGTCGATCGCCGCCGCCGGTCGCCCCAGCATCAGCGCCCGCAGCTTGGCGCCAAACACCAGCGCTTGCAGCGCCCGCGGCGACGCCCCCGAGCGCAGGTACTTCTTGACCGACTGCAGCGAGCCATGCGAGCCGTGTACCAGCTGCACTGCGTAATCGACCACGTGCTTGGCGATCGGGCACCCTAGCGCAAAGTCATGAATCCGCAAGATATCAGCACCGCTGAGCACCGCCTGGACCTGGTGGGTCTGCGGCGCAATCGTGCGCGCCACAATCTCGTGCAGGTCGGCGACTGACGGCATCGGCACTTCCAGTTTGAAGATGAACCGGTCCAGCTGCGCTTCGGGCAGCGGATAAGTGCCCTCCATCTCCAGCGGATTTTGGGTCGCCAGCACGAAAAACGGCGCCTGTAGCTTGTGGGTGGTGCGCCCAATCGTCACCGATCGCTCTTGCATGGCTTCGAGCAGCGCCGACTGCGTCTTTGGCGTGGCGCGGTTGATCTCGTCAGCCAACAGAATCTGCGTAAAAATAGGGCCTTGCTGGAACACCAACTGCCTGCCGCCGCGCTCGTCCTCGACCAGCACTTGGGTGCCGAGCACGTCAGATGCTTTGAGATCGGGCGTAAACTGGACGCGCGCAAACTCCAGATCGAGCGACTGCGCCAGTGTGCGCACCAAAAGCGTCTTGCCGATGCCCGGCACCCCTTCAAGCAGCACGTGGCCGCTGGCCAGCATGCCCAGAATTACCCCATCGATGACCGGGTCTTGGCCGACCACCACTTTGCCCAGCTCGGTCCGCAGCGTGCGCAGGCGCTCGGCCATCCACGCCAAATTCTGTTCGACTTGCTCCGCCGTCGGGGCCAAGGCCAATTGCGCTGTCATCGCTACTCCTGTGTCGGGCTGACGCGCGGCCGAATGCGCTCAAAGTATCGTCTCACCAAGGCCTTGCGCCCGGCGGGCAGGCCCTCTTTGTCCAGCATCTCTTCGGCGACTTCGCTGTACTCGCGGTAGGTATCGCGCCATCCGCTGCGGGCAAAGCCTTTGCGGGCTGCATCCATGAAAATCTTCTTGTTGTCGGGGCCTTGACCGTGCTGGCCTTTGAGCTTCTCGGTCTTGCCGGCCGCCAGCTTGGCATCTCTGCCGCGCCCTTCACCGCCCGCGCCTTCGCCCGCGCCCGGTCCCTGACCTTTGCCTTTGCCGCCGCTGTTGCCCTGGCCTTGTTCGTAGCCCTCGCTGATGGCCTCGGTCCGTGACTTGTCACCCAGCCCCTTGGAACCCAAACGAATGCCGCCCTTGCCTTTGCCCTCGCCGCCGTTCTGTCCGCCCGGCTTGTCGCCCTTGTCGCCGCCGGCTTGGTCGCCCTTGGACGGCCCGTTGTCGCCGCTGTTGTCGCCGCTCTGGTCGGGCTTGCCGGGCTTGCCCTTGTCGCCTGCGCCCGGCTGGCCCTTGCCGGCTTGCATCCCCTTGGTGCCGTCCTGCTGGCCGTCTTCTTCGCCCTGCTGGCCTTTGCCGGCCTGACCCTTGCCCGCCTGCCGCTGGCCCTGCTGTCCCTGCTGACCTTGCTGTCCCTGCTGACCTTGCTGACCTTGCTTACTTTGCTGCCCCTGCTGCCCCTGCTGCCCCTGCCCGCGTGACAGGGCGTCGCGCAAGTCGCGCAGCCGCGATTGCCCAATCCGCTGGGCCTGCCGGGCCTTCTGATCCTCGTCTTGCCGTCGCAGTTCATCGGCGGCCTGCCGCAGCGCCTCGCGCACACCTTGCTTGTCCCCAGCTTGCTGCTGACCTTGCTCACTTTTTTGGCCCGCTTGGCTACTTTTTCCCTTGTCACCCTTTTGGCCCAGACGCTGCCCGCCTTCGCTCTGCTCCGCGCGGCGCATCTCGTCGGCGGCCTGCCGCGCTTGCGCTTCCAGCCGCTGCACTTGGTGCTCCGCCGCTTCGGGGCTGCCCAGCTGCTTGCGCAGTTGCTCCAGTTCGTGGCGGGCCTCCTGCAGGCGCCGCTGCTCGGCCGGCGCCAGCCCGCCTTGCTCATTGCGCTGCTGCTGCAGCCGCTCGATCTTCTTGGCCAGCTCTTGCAACGCCTTGGGCACCTTGCGGTCCTTGAGCGCATCGGCAAACTTCTCCAGCGTTTTGCGCCACTTGTCGATCTCGTCGGCGTTCCAGTCCTTCTCGGCCAACTTCTCCATGAGCTTGCCGAGCATGCCCAAGTCTCCTTCTTCAATCGCTTTCTTGAGCTGCTCTTTGGCCTCTCCGGCCGGTGCCTGGTCCATCGCTTGCTTGGCAGCGTCTAGCGCAGCCTGCCGCGCCGCCACATCGCGCTGGCGCTGCGCTTCATCGGGATCGCTGGGGGCCGCATCGGGTTGCCCGGCCTTGTCTGCCGCCGCCGGTGCCTGATCGGTATCGACGGGCTTGGACGCCTCGAGCTCTGCCAGCTTGTCCAGCGCCTGTTGCTTGTCCAGCGAGCCGTCGCGCACGCCATCGACCGTTTTGCTCAGTTGCTCCAGCCACTTGCGCGTCGTTGGATCGTGGGTCTGAGCTTGCATCTCGCGCAACATACGCGCATCGACGGACAGCAACTGGGTCGCATCGGCGCCGAGCACATCGCGCGCAGCGACAAAGGTCGCCGGGCCCTCCGGCAACGCCACCGCGACACCAGCTTGAGGTGGCAGGGGGCCACCCAGCCGGGCCGTCCAGTCCAGCGGCATCGCCACCGCAAGCGCCAAAGCGGCCATTGCGCCCGCTAGCTGCCAAGTCCTGGTCGGCAAGCGGCTGATTGGCAGCAGCACCCGGACATCGAGCCTGGCAGCCACCTGATTGGCGCGAACGGCTTGAACCTGCGCCCAACCGTCGCTGCGTCCAGTCGCCGCCAACCACAACGCTGTCGCCAGCTCGTCACAGGTGCCGCCCACCGTGTCCAGCGTCCGCGCCGCAGTCATTGGGGTTACCCGATGCGTAGCCGCATAACCGAGCGCCCCAATGCTACTGAGCACGGTCAGCGCAACCCACCCAGAGTCCGCGCGCTGGCTGAGCAGGCCCAAGCGCAGGCTGAGCAGACCCACAGCGAACAGCAGCAGCGGCCAAGGGCCGGCGCGCACGGCACGCTGGAGCGCCGACTGCGTCCACATCCGCAGCTGGGCGCGCCGCACCAGCGCAAGGACAGGCGTGAGTTGCGGCTGGTTGATGTCGGGGTGCAGGGCCATGCAGTGCAGCGTGCCAGAAAGCGCAGGTTTGGCGCTAGCGGGCATCAACGCCCCAAGTGCGGGCGCCATTCCGCCCGCGCTGGCTTGGGACGCCCCAAGTCGCAGTCCGATTCAAGCCGCCGCCGCCCTGTCTAGCGTTTGTGCTTGGCCCGGCCGCCAGCGGCAGCCGTCTGCTTGGCCTGCTTGGTCGTCTTGTGTCGAATTGCTAGTGACTTAGCTGGTTTGCCCGTGCCCGCCTGCTTGACTTTGGCTCCGTGGGTCTTGGCCAACTTTGCGTTGACCGGGTGTACACGCTTCTTCTCGGCCGCAGCGCGGTGGTGGACACGCTGCTTGGCCATGGGCTTGCGGTTGTCAGCCACGATGGCCCGACCCAAGGGCTGCGCGCCAGAGGCCAGCCGCGGCGTTGGCACGGGCTTGGCCACAACCGACTCCAGTGCCTCGGCATCTGCCGGCTTGGGCGCCGGCGCCACAGCGGGCGGGGCGGCCTGCCCAGACGGCTCTGTCGCCGGTTCCTCGCTGGTCGGCACCGGTTTTTGGGTCAACGCCAGCGCGTACGCGACTTCGCCGTGGTACAGGTTGCGGTAGACGGCGATCGCGGACGACACGCGCTTGGCGTACTCGCGCGTCTCGCGAAACGGGATCATCTCGACAAAGAGATCCATCGGCCAATCGCCACGCTGTTTGCGCCACCGGCCTACGGCCCCACCGCCTGCGTTGTAGCCCGCCGCCATCTGCTGGTCGCGCTCGAACCGGTCGCGCAGCTTCTTGAGGTAGCGCGCCCCGAGCCGCCCGTTGACTTCTGGCTGCTTGAGGGTCTCGACGGTTGCGTCAATGTCCAGACCCTTGGCCATGGCCTTGGCCGTGGGCACAATCAGCTGCAGCAGGCCATAGGCGTGGGCGCTGGACTCGATCTTGGGGTTAAAACCACTCTCTGAGCGACAGATCGCGTACACAATTGACGGGTGCAGCTCAAATTCCTTGGCAGCGGCATCGAGCACAGTCCGAAAACCGCGGGGATAGGCGATCTGCCACGCCAGCCGGTTGCCCTCGTTGGGCCACTGCAGCGCGTAAGCCCGCAGCTGATCGCGGCCGACCCCGTGCGAAGCCGTAAACCGCCCCGCTTCATCGTCTAGCGCCGCGCGCGACCACTGTCGCGCCGGATCGCCCAGCATCCAGTGGGCATCGGCGCTGCTGTCGCGGCCCATGCCGGCTGCGTCCAACTCTTCGACCGCCTCGTCGTGCCATCCCAGCTGGCCCAGCTTGCGCGCGCGCTGCACCCGCGGGTCGGCCAATGCCGCCGCGTCGAGCTCCGGGCCTGCCGCTGCCGTGCTGCTGCTCTGCGTCAGCGCCGCGGTGTCGCCCTGACCAGCCTGCTGCAGCTGAGCCAACGCCATCTGGGCGTAGTAGGCCAGCGGGTGGCGCCGCACAATGCGCTGCCATCGCTTGACTGCGGCCTCGGGCTTGCCCAGTGCCACCAGCGCCCGTCCCGCAAAATAGTCGGCCCGGCCGCGCCCCCAGTCGCGATCGTCATAGCGCGCCTGTGCCGCCGACTTGGCGACGGTCGGCACTTCGTCGCGGTCGCGGACTTCGGCCAAGCGATCCAGCAGCGGCAAGGCCAGCGCCCACTTCTTGTCGATCATCCGCTGCAGCGCCACGCGCCACACCGCCACGTCGACCATGTCGCGCTCCGCGTAGTCCAGCGCCGCGATGGGGCCCTGCTTCTCCAGCACTTCGCGCGCATCGGCATGGTCGACGACTTGCAACAGCGTCGCCGCGTCGTCGCCATCTAGGCCGCCCATGCCTTGCTTGAGCGCCAGCTTGAGCCACGGCGCCGCCTCGGCCTTGCCTTGCAGGGCCAGCGCGCGCCCGGTCCGGTAGCTCAGCTCGCCAGCGCCGAGCGCCGAGTCGTCGATCCGCAGCGCCAGATGGGCCTTGCGCTGGGCGTCGTCCTTGTCGCAGTCCTGTCGCAGCTTGGTGTACACCGCCAGGGACTTGTCAAACTCTGCTTTGCGGTCGTGGGCTTTGGCTTGCCACGACAGGGCCTGGCAGCGCGCTGACTCGGTCACGCCAGCCAATTCACCCAGCGCCGCAAAGGCGGGAATCGCCCGCACATAGCGCCGACGCTGTGCAGTAAACGCCAGGGCGTCGATGACCAGCGGTGCGTCAGCCGGGCGCTGCAACAACCGGCGCTGCCACACTGTGTCGCTGCTGCCGATGACCCAGTCGACCACCTCTTCGGCTTGCGTCGACTTGCCGCCGCGGGAGAGCAGCTCGCGCGCCACCGCAACCGCTTGATCTTCCTGCCCAGCGCCCGACAGCGCGCGCATGCGCTCCAGCTGCGCCCGCCTCGCAAGCGCCGTGCCCGCAGGGGCCACAAGGGCGTCGAGCTCAGCCAGCGCCAAACGGTACTCGCCGTTGCGCCGCAGCGCGCGTGCTCTGGCAATGCGCAGCGCCGGCTCGTTGCGGTTCTTGCTCAGCGTGAGTACGACTTGCGACAGGCCGGCGTCGTCAGCGCGCGCCACAATCCAACGCAACGCCGCGATACCCAACGCAGGGTGCCCAGCCGCGGTGCGTGCCGCGGCAATCGCCTCACTGCGCTTGCCGGCTTGCCAGCGGGCTTGGGCCACCACAAACGCAAAAAGCTGGCGCTCAGCCACAGACTTGGCGTCGGTTTTTGCGACAAATGTCTTGTACACGGGCTCGGCGAGCTCAAGGGCCTTGGCGGCCTTGCCTTCGCGCAGTGCCTGCCACGCCGCATTGGCGGACTCGCTGGCAAAGGGCAGGGCAAGCTGGCCCAGCGGCGCGGTCAGCCCCAACTCGGATGCTGATGCAGGAGGTTCGGTATCCAGTGTCCAATCAGCGGGCAAGGCAGTCGCGCCGACGCCCCAGCTTGCCGCCCAGCGATCCAGCTGCGGTGGCAAACGGCCAGGCCCGCCCGTGGCATACCAAGCAGCGGCACCAGCGACGCCAGCAACAGCGGCAATAGCCAGTGCCACCGCGCCGCAAGATCGTTGGCGGGCCATGGCTACCTCTCGTGTCACGCGCGGCGCTGGTGGTGCAGCCGCGAGCGACACGCCGGCATCAAGGCCGGACGTGAGGCTAGCGGATAGTGGCCAGCGGAATGGCTTCGCCCAAAGCGGCAGCCAGCTTCTTTTCAGCGTTCTTGCGGTGTTCGCTTGCGGTCTCGCGCTTGCGGCCTTGACCAACGCTGGTCTTCTTGGCCTTGCGGATGCGCTCAGTAACTCGGGAATTGGAAGCCATGGCAGCCACTCAAGTGCGCCAGTGGGCGCAAATTCAGAAAATTGAACCGCTTGAGCTGCGACAGGCGCAGCGGCGGGGGCGCGATTGTGCCAACAGTGTTTGGAGTCGTCAATCTCTGTTTGCGGCTTGGCAGCGCTGGCACTACGAAATCTGGCCATGGCGCTCCCCAATCCGTCAAATCTTGCGCATCCGCGCAATGATCGCGTCGCGGCGGTCGGCATCGACCGCGGTATCGAGCGCCGCTAGCGCCCGCTGCTCCAAACGCAGCAGCTCTTCGCGGGCTTCCGGGTGGCTGTCACCGCGCATGTGCAGCGGCGCATCGTCGGTCAGCGTGATGCCATAGCGCATCCGCAGGACATTTTCTTCCAGCGCTGGCAAATCGGCCTGACGCAGCGCCCGATCAAAGGCACCTTTGGTGCGCACGGCTGTCTTGGTCTGGGTTTGGGGCTTGGTTGCAGTCACAGCTTGCTCCTCGACCCCGAATTCAGGATCGCTTTGGGGTGCTGCGGCCAGTCCACTTGGGCAACTGGGCCGCGTCGGATTTCCTGCAGGGCAGGTCGCCGACAGGCATCAAAGTACGGCAATCGCCGCCCTTCGCAAGTTTTTTGTTGCCCAGTCTGGCCGTTGATCCGCTGGGTGCGGGTCATCCGCCGCCGTTATCGCCAAGTTGGCCCAATTCGCCGCCACATGCGGCCCTTGGTTGACAGCTTGCTATCGGCGGACATTGTGTCAACTTTTTGGCTCATCCGGGCTGGTCCGGGCCACCAATTGTTCCAGAGAAGTCCTTGTTAGTCCGGCTAGTTGCGCAGCAGCACTGGGGCTGTTGGCGGTCGCTGCCAGCAACGTCGCACAGTAGTCTCGGTCAAAATTTCGCAAGGCTTGGCCACGGGCCTCAGCGTAAGGCAGCACTGAGGCTGGGCTTTTGACTGTCGCCACCTCTTGTAATGGGACCGACGGCGCGCCCACCGCAAAGGTGACCAGGTCGCCGACTGCCAGGGCCGCCGCACGCTCTAGATGCCGGCGCAGCTCGCGCACATTGCCCGGCCAAGGGTAGGCCAACAGGGCCTGCACTGTCTGGTAGGACAACACCAGCGGCGGGCCAGTGGGCCGACCTTGCTCGATTTCTGCCAGCACCTGCCGCACCAGCATCGCGATATCGGATTTGCGGTGGCGCAGCGGCGGCAGCGTCACATCGCGCTTGTGCAAGAGCTTAGCAAAATCGCTGGCCAGCCGACCGTCGCGCACTGCGCCTTGCAGCGGCATCGTCAGCGTCACCACCAGGCGCACCGGCGGCACGCTGCCCTTGCGCGCCTGCACCCGGCGTGCCACCGCCGACTGGGCCACTGCCGACAGTTCGTCAGCGTCGAGCAGCAGCAGCGTGCCACCCGCAGTGCGCTGCCACAGCCCGTCGTCCTCGTCCAGCGTGCGCAGGGCCTCGTGCGCGCTTGCCGTGCTACAGTCAAACGCTTCTAGCGGCTGCTCGGCCCGCGGCGAGCAGCGGTGCACCGCCTGGGCCGCGACACGCTTGCCGGTGCCCGCTTCGCCGACAATCGCCACCGGCAGATCGTCAGCCGCCAGCGTCGCCAGCCGCGCCATCACCTCGCGCATGTCGTCGCTCTCGCCTTGCAGGCCGCACAGCTCGGTCTCGCGCGATAGCGCAACCTCGTGCAGCTCAGGCAACTGCTCGTACACCAACTCCGTTTGGCCCATGCGCAAGGTGGCCGCGGGGCCCAAGATGAGCTCGATGACGCGCGAGCCGCCGAACCAGGTGCCGTTCTTGCTGTCGAGGTCGCGCATGCGGTAGCCGACGCGGTCGCCGGTGATGCGCAAGTGCTCGCGAGAAATGGCGGAGTCGGTCAGCACAAACGCGCTGTCGTAGGCGCTGCCGATAGTGACCACACGCTGGGCGAACACGGCTTCCAAGCCCGCGTCGGGCCCGCTGACGACACGCAGGCGGAACTGGGGCAACGTATAACGCTCGGCAAACGTAGCGCGGCTCAGGTTCAAGCTGGAGAGCGTCACCGTGACCGGTTGGCCGATCGGCGCCGTGCTGCGGACAGTGCTGCCGCGCGCGCCGCCGATGCTGGGGCTGTTGCGGTCGGCCATCGCTAGGGCCCTTCAGGGCATTCGGCGCCCAAACAAATGCCGCCGGGCAAGGTGCGCGACTCACCGTCTTGCATGTCGCGCACCACGACGTCTTTGCGCTGACCGCTGCCAGGATCCTCGACCCGGATGCGGTGGTCGCCCGCGGTCACTTTGACTTCATAGCGGTCGCTATCGCCGACCGACTTGCGCGTTTCGCCATCGACTGTGACCCGGCAAGAGAAGGGGCTGACGCGAAAGCGCAATACTGCCGTGCGCTCGGGCTTGTCTTTGGCCTTGACCTTGGCGGGGACTGGCGTTGCGACAGTTTCGGTGTCCGCGGCCGGCGCTTGCGCGACTACCGCAATAGCCGTTGGTGCCTGCGGTGTCGGCGCTGCGGTCAGTGGCACGGCAGACGCTTGCGGCTGGGGCGCGGTCGGAGCCGCTTGGGCCACGGGCAACGCTGGCGCGACCGGCGCGGTGTGGGCAACCCCCGCGATTGGATTGGCGAGCTTGCCAAACCAGAAGCCCAAGCCAATGGCGCTGCACCCCAGCAAGATGCCGGCTGTAATCCAGCGTTTGCGCCACTTGCGCGCCGCTACCGGTGGCTCGTCCTGGGCGCTGGCCCGGGCAATCGAGACAACTTCGAGGCCAGGCAAGCTCAGGGTGCCCGTTCGGTCGCCCGAGGGCGCGGAGTCGGCGAGGCCCAAAATGCCGGCCAACGTCGCATCAAAGCTGCCAACGCGGGTGGCGACGCGGTCAAATGTCACTTGCAATTCGTCAGCCAGGCGCCGCGCTGGCGATCCCTCGCCCAGCGCCACCAGCGCATTTTCAGCCCGCTCGGCCACGGCCGCAGCGTCTTTGGGGCGGTCCGCAGCGTTGTGGGCCAGCATGTGCCCAATCAGCCCTGCAGTCGCCGCCGACACGCTGCCGCACTCTGCCAATTGGCGGGCTTTGGCCGGCAAGCTCTCGTGGGCCCGACCCAGCTGGCCCGGCTCGGTGACGTCGAGCGCCCGCTCGCCCATCAGCATTTCCCACGCCACCAAACCCAGCGCAAACAGGTCCGAGCGCCCATCGACGGGCTTTTGCTGGGCGTGCTCCGGGCTCAGGTACGGCAGCTTGCCGCGCAGCGCCGCCGCTGCCATCTTGCCCAGCAGCGCAGCCTTGGCCACCCCAAAATCGACGAGCTTGACATGGCCATCGCGGCGCACCATCACATTGGAGGGCGACACATCGTGGTGCACCACCTGCAGCGGCTGGCCGTCGGGCCCAACGCGCGTCTGGGCATGGTCCAAGGCCCGCGCCACGCACGCCACCAGATACAGCACCGCCGGCTCCGACAGCCGGCCAAATGTACCACTGGAGCTCGGCAGCGCCCGCTGCAACGCGCGCAAGTCAAAGCCATCGACGTACTCCATCGCCAGCCAAAACGTCTCGCCATCTTGGCCGATATCGAGAATCTGCGCGATGTTGGGGTGGTCCAGCACCTCGAGCAGCCGGCCTTCAGCGATCAGTTGCTGGGCCAAGGCGCCATCGCTGGCCAAGTCGGCGCGCAGCGTCTTGACCACCACCCGCTTGGCAAAGCCGGCCGCGCCCATCGCTTCGGCGAGGTAGACCTCGCCCATGCCGCCGGTGGCCAAGTGGCGCACCAGCCGATAGCGGCCCAGCGCCGTAGGCCCGGTGCGGGCGATGTTGCCGGTGGATGACAAAGGGGTTGTTCCAGCTAGACGCGGGCCAGCAGCCAGCCGCGCAAGTCTGCCAGCACGCGCTGCCGGTCGGCTGCCAGCTCGTTGTAGATTTCGTGGTACAGGCCCGGATAGACCTTGAGCTCGGTCGAAGGGCCAGTTTTACTAACAAAATCGAGAGTTGCCGCCGGTTCGACGATCAGGTCGCCGTCGCCGACCTGCACCAGCAGTGGCAGGCCCTGCAGCGCCTCGGGTTGGGCCAGCAAATCCGCTTGGGCCGCCACGAACTCGGTGTACCAGCGCGCGGTCGCGTTCTTGTTGTTGAGCATGTCGCCGTCGTACTCGCGCACTTCGTCCTTGTCGCGGCTGACATGGCTGGGCGGAATCCCGCTTGGAATCGAGAGCCCGGGTGCCAGCGACGACGCGACTTTGGCCAGCGACTCTTTCCACGCCGGCACCGGCACCTTGTTGCGTAGCCCCGGATTGGACACGATCCACCCCGCCACGCCCGCCGGCTTTTTGCGCGCCGCCAGCAGTACGATAAGCCCACCCATCGAGTGCCCGAGCACGAAAAGCGGTTGGGGCAGCTTGCGGCCCGCCAGTTCCAACGCCAGCGCCAAGTCGTCGCCGTATTCGCCAAAGCGGCTGACGAACACGCGCTTGCCGCCGCTGGTGCCGTGACCGCGTTGGTCATAGGTCATCACCGCCGCGCCTGCGGGTACCAATTCGTCGACGACGTGGCCATAGCGGTTGCCGTGCTCGGCAAAACCGTGCACCACCAGCACGCTGAACTTGGGGTCCTGCCCGCGGTGGATGCGGTACTGTAGCTGTACGCCATCGCCAGACGAAAAGTGGCCCGCTTCGGCGGGCGGAAAGCGGGTCTGAATCGCCATGGGGTGTCCTTGATGCGGAGAATGAGGCTTGGGTTACGGATGGGTAGGCGTGGCGGCAGACGGCAGCTCGGGGACTTTCTCAGCTGAGAACGTGCCCTTGAATTTGTCCATGCTGGCCCGCTGCGACTGCCAAGTGCCGGCGAAACTGCCGCCACTGCCTTTGCCTTCCAGGCGAATCCAGTCGCCGTTGATTTCGCCGAACAGGGCCAGGCGGTCGCCTGAGATTTGGCCTTCGACGGGGATGGCCTGTGTCTCGGCCGCGCCATCTGCCCACTTGACCGTGGCGCCTTGCCATTGTACGGCGCCCTTGACTTTGCCGCTGCTGCCCTGCAATTGCAGCGAGCCATTGCGGTCGCCCTTGAGTTCGCCGCTCCACGCGCCGGTGGTCCGCGCCACTTCTTCGGCCACACGCGGGTCTGGACAGCTCTTGGCCTTGGCCAGGTGGACTTGGGCTTGCACGCTCTGGAAGCGGGCAAACACCATGCCCAGCCGCGACAGCTCACCGGCGTTGATGGCGTAACGTTGAAACACCTCGTTGGCGGCTGTGGCATGGCCCATCGCGTCGACCTTGCCCTCCGCATCTGTGAACTTGCGCTGGAGGCACGCCACCTCGACAAAAGTGTTGACGTAGCGGTCGACGTACGCTTGTGTCACCAGACCCAGCTCCCGGGCGTACAGGCAGTGCTCCAATTGGTCGGCGATCTTGCGCTGGGTCGCAGTGTGGGCCGCTGCCAGGTTGACGGCGAACCGCAGCTTGTTGCGCGCCACCAGCTGATCGGGCGTGTCTGGCGCCTGCGGTTCCGGCTTGACCGCCGGCGCCGGGGTCGGCTTGGCCCCGGGCTTGGTCCTTGGCTTGTCGGGGGCGGGCTTGTCGGGGGCGGGCTTGTCGGGGGCGGGCTTGTCAAACACGCGGTCCAGGCTGATCGGGTACTGCTTGCCGAGCACGTGGTTGACCGCGCTGGTTTCGGCATAGCCCGGCTCTTCGTGAAACTTTTCGGCACACTGGCGCAGCACTTGGGCTTGCACGAACACGTCATACGGGATGCCGAGCTCGGGCGGCGGCGCTTCGGCGGCACTTGGCGTGCCAGCCAGCGCTGCGACCGGATCGGACTGGTCAGCACCGACTTGGCCCAGCGCAGCCGGGGCCGGTTTGGCTGCCGGCTGGGCCGGCTCTTGCTTGCGGCAGCCGACTGCGAGCACCATCGTGCTGGCGCACAGGCTCAAGATCGCTCGGCGCATCTCAATCCGAGAATGCCAAGACCGCAACGCGAAGAGTGGCTGAAAAAGGTGTGGTGACACAGCGAACCCCATGATGGCAAAACGCACAATGGCCGGCGACCCGCCGGGCACTGGGGGCAGCGGGCGGCGCGAGTCTAGCACGAAAGGCCGCGCTGTATCGACGGGTGGGCTGAGCTTGTGGCGTGAAGTTTTGCCAACCTGGTGGGGCGTCGCTGTGGCCGTTGCGTTGGCCACCGGATGTGCTGCCGATGGCCCGCTGCTGCCGCCGGTCGGCAGCTGGGATGTGCAGGTCGGCACCACCTGGTCGCGCAAGCTGGTCGCGGTGGGCGGCAGCGATGGCGTGTGGCAGTGGCGGATCGTGCACGGGCCCGGGGCGCTGCTGATTGGCGGGACCACGCGCACGGCACAGTTGTTCTGGACACCGTCGGCATTTGATTTGGCTCCGACAGCCGCCGGTCATCCGCGGGCGGCAGGGGCGGCGCAGCCGCTGCAGGTAGAGGCCACCGATGGGGCGGGCATGACGGCGGTGAGCCTGGGGGCGTTGCGGGCGGTGCCTACGGGGCGGTGACCTGACCCCCAAGACCATGTCACGCGCAACAGGTGCTGGATCTTCGCCCAAGCCCCGCCACCATGCTACCCTTGCCCCGCGCGCCGTGCCGCGCAACCTGCGCCACGCGATGCTCCGCCTGCTGCCCCTATCGACCCTTGTCGCCCTTGCCTGCTTGGCCAGCGCGCTGTCTGCGCACGCTGTTCAGGCCGCCCAAGCGAGCGCGGTCCAGTTCGCGTGGCTGCGCGCCAATGCCGGCCCCGAGCCGAGCTCGTCGCTAGAGACGTGGGCTCAAGAGCTGCGCCTGCGCACCAGCATCGCGATGGTCGGCCAGCCGGTGGCGCTGCGTCCCGATGACCGTGCGCTGCTGAAGTATCCGCTGCTGTATTTGTCCGGCGACCGCGCGCTGCCGCCGCTGAGCGATGCGGCCGTGGCCCTGCTGCGCCGCCACTTTTCGTCGGGTGGCACGCTGTTTGTCGACAATGTGGGCCGCGCGGAGCCGTCGGCGGCGTTCGACACCTCGCTGCGCCAGCAGTTGCAGCGGGTGTTTCCGCAGGGCCTGCAGAAAGTTCCGCCAGGCCACGTGGTGTTTCGCAGCTTCTACCGCTTAGACCGCGCGCTGGGTCGGCGGGCCGACAGCCATGATCTCGAAGGCCTGCGCGTCGGCAATCACTACGCGGTGCTGTACAGCCGCAATGACCTGGCCGGGGCGCTGGCCCGCCAGAGCTTTGGTGGCTATGCGCTGGCGGTAGTGCCTGGTGGCGAGACCCAGCGCGAGTTGGCGCTGCGGCTGGCGATTAATCTGGTCATGTACGCGCTGTGCTTGGACTACAAAGACGACCAGACCCACGTGCTGTACCTGCTGTCGCGCCGTCGGGGCGCGACTGGTGGCCAGCCGCCGCCGCGCGAGCCTGAGTAGGCGATGCCAACCAGCACCGAGCTTTGGCACGACCACCTCGAGTGGGCGGGCGGCCTGTGGAGTGGGCGCTCGCTGGTGCTGGTGCTCGGGCTGGCGCTAGCGTTGGCGGTGCTGGCGCTTGCCGCCTACAACAGCCGATCGCTGGTGTCCTTGCGCCGCCGGGCAGTGCTGCTTGGCATGCGCGCGGCGCTGTTGCTCTCGCTATTGCTGGTGTTGGCCCAGCCCAGCTGGGTGACCAAGAGCGATCGCCAAAGTGGCAAGCGCATCGCGGTGGTGCTGGATCGGTCGGGTTCGATGGCCACCGGCAAGCGCGGTGAGCGGCGCTGGGATCGCGCGGCGGCGGCGGTGCGCTCACTGGGCGAGCGCGGCGGCACGGCACTGTGGGCGATCGGTGACCACCTCGAGCCCCTGCGCGACCTGCGCGACATCGCGCGGGTGCAGCCTGATGCCGCCCAGACCGATCTACTGACGGCGCTGACCAGCCTGCGGGAGCAAGCCGGCCAGGGCACCCTGCAGGCCGTGGTGCTGGTCAGCGACGGCCTGGACACTGCGGCGCTGAGCGTGCGCAATGGCTTGGGTACGACGGCGCTCGACGCCGACTCGCTGCAGCGCGTGCGCGATCTGGGTGTGCCGGTGCACAGCGTGCACATTGACGACACCAAGCCGGTCAAGGATGTGGCCGTCGCCGCGGTGCGCCTGAGCAAGTTTGGCTTTGCCCGCACCTACATGCCGGTCTCGGTTGACATCGAAATGTCGGGGCTCGGCGACGAAAAAGGTGCCCTGTCCTTGCAACTGCGCGACAACGGCAAGCTGGTGGCAACCCAAGCTGTGCCCATCGCAGGCTTGCCGCGGCGCACGATTGAGCTCGAGTTGCAGCCGATGCACGTTGGTCCGCACATCGTGCAGGCCCAGCTTGCGCCTTTGCCGGATGAGGCGACCATCGCCAACAACGTAGCGTATGCTGGGGTATCGGTGGTGCGCGACCGTGTCCGCGTGCTGCACCTGGCTGGGCAGCCCAGCTGGGATACGCGGTTCTTGCGCACCCACCTGCGTGCCAACCCGGCGATCGACCTGGTGTCGTTCTACATCATGGTCGGCGATGGCGCGGGAGCCTATGTGGCCGGCGAGGACACCACGCTGATTCCGTTTCCGGCAAAGGAGATCTTCGAAGACTCGCTGTCGGGTTTCGATCTGATCATCTTGCATAATTTTCCGTATGGACCGTTTCAGCTCGACCACTACATGCCGCAGCTGACTCGGCATATGCGCGTTGGCGGCGGGCTGCTGGTCCTGGGCGGCCCACTGGCGCTGAGCGCCGGTGGCTACCATGGCACGCCGTTGGCGGATCTGCTGCCGTTGCAGCTCGAGCCGCCAGCCGAAGATGGCGGTTGGGCCGAAGGCCGCATCGTGCCGACGCTGACGCCGTTGGGCATCGGCCATCCGCTGGCGATGCTGGCGCGCGACCCGGCGGCCAACGAGGTTGCGTGGGCCCGCCACCGCTGGCTGGGGCGCAATACCGCGCTGCAGGCCCGCGAAGGGGCGAGCGTGCTGGTCACCGATGCCAGTGGCCGGGCGCTGCTGGCGGTGGGCGAGGTGGCCGACGGCCGCAGCGCGGTGCTGGCGACGGGATCGCTGTGGACTTGGGCGTTCGGCGCCGACGGGTTGGAAGGCGAGCTGACAGGCGACCAGGCCGTGCCCGAGAGCGAGGCCACGGTCGCCGATGCGCGCAATGACTACCACCGCTTGCTGGATCAACTGACGGCGTGGCTGGTCCACGACCCCGATTTTGATTTGCTGCGCCTGGCCGTGCCTGCCGAGGCCGTGCCAGTCGGCCAGCCACTGCGCGTCGTGGCCACGTTGCGCGATGGCGCGGGCCATCCCATTGGCGATGCCCCGCTCAAGTGGGCCCTTGTCGAGCCCGGCCAGCTGACTTCGGAGCTCAAGGGCGACCAGCCCGGGCCGCGCACCGACGCCAAGGGGCAGGGCAGTCTTGCGCTGCCCAGTTTGACACCCGGCGCCTGGCTGCTGGTCGTTGAAGCGCTTTGGCAAGGGCGGCCGCAGCGGGCCACCGCCACGATTGTGGTGACAGCGGCGGCGGCAGAGTCAGCGCACATTCAGCCCAGTGACCGCTTGCTGCAGTTGCTGGCTAAGGCTTCAGGCGGCACCGTGTGGTCCAACGGCGCGCCGGTGGGGCCGGTGCCTGTGATTGCGCATGACCCCAATGATGCGGTGTCGCGTGCGGACACCGTGCACACCGAAGTGTGGAGTCGGCCCGAAGTGTTGGTGTGGCTGCTGCTGTTGCTGTGCGGCGAGTGGATTCTGCGCAGGCGGTGGGGGCTGGCTTAGGAACTGTCCAAGAATAACTTGGACAGTTCCAGCCTGCTAGGAGGCTGTCGGAGAACCTCCTTTTTGAGCCATTTTGCCGCGCAACTTATTGATAACATTGAATTAAAAAACCAGAAATTGGAGTATTCCGACACCCACCTAGGTGGGTCGCAAACTCGCGGCTTGACAGCCGACTCGCCGCTCCGGTCGATAATCCATTCGATCGACTTAAATTTTCACAGTTCCTTAGGCCAACCTAGCCCGCCGAACACGAGAGACAACAGCCGCTGACAGCACAAGCACAACCGCCCATGGCCACGCGGGCGCGCGCCCGCCCGTTTGGCACCCACTGCTCGCCGTCGGCGTACTGCCTGTGCCAACTGGGTTCGCCGCGACACTGCCATCGATGGCGCCCAGACCGGTGCTTTCTGGGGCAACTTTGGTGTCGCTGGCAGGTGCCGCCGTGTCCGCGCCCGCCGCGGCAGCGTCGGCGCCAGCAGCCTCAGCCGCGGCTTGGGCATCGGCGGCGCTCGGGTCGCCCGGGTCGCCCGCACAGGCATCGCCGGTTCCGTCGCCATCGCCGTCTTTTTGGTCAGCGTTGGGCGTCGTCGGACAGTTGTCCGGGTCGTTAGCAACCATGTCGCCGTCGACGTCGCCATCGCACGCATCGCCTACGCCGTCGCCGTCGCCGTCCTCTTGGCCGACGTTGGCTACGGCGGGGCAATTGTCGACCGCGGCGGCGCCTTTGTCATCGACGCCGTCGCCATCCTGATCCGGGTCGCAGGCATCGCCCTTGCCGTCTTTGTCGCTGTCGGTCTGGGCAGCATTGGCCAAGCCTGGGCAGTTGTCTTTGACATCTAGCGCAGTGTCGCCATCGGCGTCGTCGTCGCAGGCGTCGCCTTTGCCGTTTTTGTCCATGTCCAATTGCTCGGTGTTCTTGACGCTTGGGCAATTATCGGTCTTGTCCGGCACGCCGTCTTTGTCAGCGTCGCCTTCGCAGGCGTCGCCGATGCCGTTGTTGTTGGCGTCCAATTGATCCGGGTTTTTTACCTCTGGGCAATTGTCTTTGGTGTTCAAGACCGTGTCGCCATCCTTGTCGTCGTCGCAGGTGTCGCCCTTGGCGTCCTTGTCCAAGTCTGTTTGGCCGACGTTCTTGTCGACCGGGCAGTTGTCCTTGGCATCGAGCACGCCGTCGTTGTCGTTGTCCGGGTCGCAGGCGTCGCCCATGGTGTCGCCGTCGGTGTTCTTCTGGTCGGTGTTCTTGACCGTTTCGCAGTTGTCTTTGGTGTTGGCCACCGTGTCGCCGTCCTGGTCGTCATCGCAGGCGTCGCCTTTGCCGTCTTTGTCCATGTCTTGCTGGCCCGGATTTTTCACCGTCTGGCAGTTGTCGGTCTTGTCTGGCTCGCCGTCACCGTCTTTGTCTGGGGCATCCACGACGTTGATCCGGCGAATCGCTTTGTAGTCGCTCGAAATCGTGCGCAAGTCGTGCACGCATCCGTAGGAGCATCCCTTGCACTCCCACGCCCACACGCTGCCCGCCGGGTCGCCACTGTCATAGATGAACATGTGCCCGGCGCCGTTGATGTTGTAGACAAAGGAGTCGCCGCGCTTGACCGCCGACTTGGCCACCGTGTTCCAGTTGGCGCCCGCGGCGATGAAGTGAATGGTGCCGTACGGATGCGCGTCGGTGGTCACCGCAATTGTGTTGGGAATTTGCCACGCCTTGGCCACAAAGCCTGAGCAGTCAGCGCCGTAAGCACCGCTGTGGGTGCATTGTGGGCAACCGCAGGTGGCGCAATTGCCCTTGCAGGACCCAGGCTCCTTGCCGTCAGTGCGGTACCGGCCGTGGCCCCACCAGTAGGAATAGCCGACCACGTACTTGGACAGCTCGACAATCGCGTCGGTGGTCATGGTCGGCGGTGCCGCGCGTCCGGCCGTGGGCAGGGCACAAGCCAGCGCAGTGACCGCCAAAATCAAAGCGTTTTTCATGGCGCAAACCTCCAGACCCGAGCGGCATCGGTGTCGGCGACCAGCGCGTACAAGGCGTCGTCGGGGCCCACCCGGTACGGTCGGAACTGCTCGTCTGGGCCGGTTGGCAGCGGCAAGTCCACAGTCTGGGCCAATTGGCCACCTGCAGCCCAGCGCAGTGCTTGGTGCCGCCGCTCGGCGCCTTCGGCTGTCTCGATCACCAGCCAAGCCCCGCCGTCTGCTGTCGGCGCCCACTCGCGCAGCGCCAGAATCGGCAGCAGGTTGTTGGTGGCGTCTCGCACTTGAGCCTGCGCCTGCCACGCGACGGCTCCGTCGGTCGTCCACGCAACCACCCACGCGTCGGTCGGTGGCCTGAGCGTAGCGGTGACCAAGAGCTGGCCCGCCCCAAAGCGACCCAGCAACGCCTGCGGGTCCGCCGGCGTGCCCGCTTGGGCATCGCTCAGGTGCAGCACGTCTTGATGGACGCGCTCAATCCAGACGCCGTCACGGCCAACGAGCAACGCCGTGGCTGCGGCCGGTTCGCCCAAGCGCGGGTGCGCAAGCGCCACGACCAGTGGAGGAACTGCGCCTACGGCAATAATTTCAGGTTGCCCGTGCCGCCGCATGGCCCACAGCCGGCCATCGGGGCCAAAAGCGAGATCCTGAAAGGCGTTGCTCGGCAAGCCCAGCACCTCAGGCAGTTGCCCGTCGCGCCAGACCTGCACCCGGGCATGGACCTGATCGAGGACCGCGATCCGCCCGTCTGGGCCCACATCGAGCGCCATCGGGCCTTCGGCAATGCTCTCGTCGGCCGGTCGGTGGCCCAGGTGCCCAGCGGCGTGGCCCCATGGCAGTGTCAGCAGCGGCATCGCCGCTGGGCCAACCTTAATCCGCGTTTGATTGGCAAGTACGGGCTGCGCAGCTTGAATCGCTGGTGCGGTCGGCAGCTGCTGGTGCAGCGTCGACAGGCGCTTGGGCTGCTCGACAACTGGCCCATGCGGGGCTTGACATGCCGCCAGCAAAGCCAACCAGGCCCACCGCACGCGCAGGCACCGGGAGTGTGTGCTCATACCGTCCTCGTTCACCGCCGGCCTTGGCCGGGCGCAACCCGCTTAGCGTAAAGGTGTTGGCGTTGCAACGCAATGTCCAAATGCTGCGCAAGCCACGGGCGCAGTGGACAAGTCCAGCGGCGGTGGCTACTGTTGGCGCCTTGACCGCTGCGCGCCGCCACCTTGGCACCCGCCCGACGGCCACTTCGCCTTGCGCCACTGGACACCGAGGAAAGGCCATGACTTCCATCTGGATCCGCACGCTGACCGCCGCCATTTCTGCGGCCACTTGCTTGCTCTTTGTCACGCCAACCCATGCCGCGGTGCCCAGCCTGATTGGCATCGAAGGCGTGCTCACTTCGGCAGGCGGCGGCGCGGCCGCCGATGGCAACTACGCCGCATCGTTCGCGTTGTACCCACAGGCCAGCGGCGGCACCGCCGTGTGGAGCGAGTTGAGCACCCAGATCACGCTCAAGTCTGGGCAGTTCACGTACACGCTGGGCGGCAAGACGCCAGTAGCGCCTGCGACACTGGCTGCAGCCAGCGAGCTGTGGCTCGGTATTGCGGTGGGCAGCGACCCAGAGCTGTCGCGGGCCCAATTGAAGTCGGTGGCCTACGCGCTGGTGGCCGAAATGGCCAACAAGGCCGCCGCGGTCGAGTGCTCGGGATGTATCAAGGCCGCGGCCTTGGACAGTGCCGTGCTGCAGCCCTACGCCAAAGCGACCGATCTCGGCAGCTACGCCAAAGCCAGCGAGCTGAGCGGCTTGGCCAAGACGGCCGACCTCGCGGACTACGTCAAGGCGGCATCGTTGTCGGCAGTCGCTGGCACCGGCAGCTACAAAGATCTCAAAGACAAGCCGGTCTACTCCGATGTGGCGCTCACCGGCAAATACGGTGACCTGCAGGCGCTGCCAGTGCTGGCTCAGGTCGGTGTGGCCTGCGGTTCGGGCCTGATGGTCAAGGGCCACAAGGCCGACGGCAGCCTGGACTGCGCCAGCCCATTTGACGCCATCGACGCCAACACCCTAAGCAAGCTGTCGTATGGTCTGATGACCAACAAGTACACTGAAGTCGTGCCGGCGCTTGCCCCTATCGATGTCAAGGACAACGACCCGACGGGTTCCTCCAACGGCATCATCACCGTCCCTGACCTCGGCACGGCCATCGATCTCACCATCTCGGTCGAGATCACCACCAAGGACGCCTCAGGTATCATCGTCAAGCTGTACGATCCCAACAATGTCGAATATGTGCTGTACAGCAAGTCCGGCACGGGGACGGCCATCAAGTTCACCGTGCCGGCGCCCGACAAAGTCGTCAACGGCGACTTGACGACATGGATCGGCAAGAACCCCAAGGGCAATTGGCAGTTGGCCGTGCCAGACACCAAGGCCAATGGCGGCGGCCTGGATGGTCAGGTCACCAAGTGGAGCGTCAACATCGGCGTGTACTCGGACAAGAAACTGGCGATGGGCGGCAACTTGGTGCTCAGCGACAACAGCCAAGTGTGCAACCAGTGGCAAAAAGGTGCGATTCGCTGGAACGACTTGATCGCTGGCATCCAAGTCTGTGACGGGTTGGCGTGGTTCCCCCGGTTGCTCGGCACCAACAAGGACGACCCAGGTCTTACTTGCAAAGACATCAAGGCCAAAGCGCCGGGCGCCAAGACCGGTCCTTACTGGATCGACCCAGATGGCCCCAGCGGTGCCAACGCTTCGTTTCAAGCCTACTGCGATCAAGAGTCCGGTGGTGGCGGATGGACATTGGTCGCCAAGATCAAAGGCAATGACCCGACGATGAACCGAAAAAACACCGCGCAATGGCGCAACAAGACCCCGATTACCAACCAGGACTGTGCGTCCAACAAGGACGAAAACGCATTGTGCTCGGCTTACGACAAAGTCCCGTTTCAAGACGCGATGATCCGCAGCCTCGCCAAGCCGAGCCGCAACCTTGCCTGGCAGCACCGCGACATGTCGGCCAGCGTATGGGCCGTCATCAACGCCGGCAACCGCATGTATACGTACAACAAGCTATTCGGCGCCATCAGCAACCTGGACTACAACGGCGACCCGTTCTACCACCGCGACTGCGCGGCGCTTGGCTACGGCTTCTTCACCGCGGACTGGAGCTACAATGTGTCGGGGGGCATCGCTGGCTTTGCGGGCATGATCCACGGCCACTCGGGTGGCATCGCCGGCGCCTCGCTGATGGACTGGCCCGCAAGCTCCAACGGCAAGACCTACGGCGTCAGCTCGTTTTCGACCCTGCACTGTGTGTCTGACTTCGCCGTCGGCAGTGGCTACTACGACATGGGCACTGCAGACGATCAGTACGCCATCAATGCCCACTACTGGGGCAACGGCAACGACCAGACGGCAAGTTGGCAGTCACACGGCCTGTTTGTCAGGTAGCGCCCGATGCGCGAGAGGGTGTATTCGAAAAGGCGGCCTGCGCGGGGCTCGCGAAGACCGAAGACCTTCACATTTTCACGGTCAGAATAAATTCTGCGGCTACAGGTAACGGTGTCGGCCCACGCCGACACCCGGCCGGGTGCCCGCGCAGGCGAGCGCCGTCACCTGTAGCCGCGCAATTCATTGCGACGGCGTCCCAAGCCGTGATCAACGCTGCGGTTTTCAGTTGACACAATCGAATACACCCTCTAGGAACTGTCCAAGCATAACTTGGACAATTCGTGCTTGCTTGGTGGGTCGCAAGCTAGCGGCTTCACAGCCGACTCGCCGCTCCGTGCAGCACCAAAGTGATCGAGTTGTTCCTTGACCGTTGCCTACATGCCCGGAATCGCCTTGCGCGCGGCCAACCAGCGCTCCGCGAACCGCTCCAGCTGGGTCAGCGCCGGCCGATGGCGGGCAATCTCGGGTACCTGAGCGAATTGCAGCGCGTCTGAGGGCTTGCCACGCTCGATGAGGCTGCGACACTGCACCACCACCTGCTCTTGCGAGCACTGCGTCGGCGCGCACGGCAGGTACACGGGCTGACCCCACTGCGTCAAGGCCACATCGGTCATCGCCACCCCGATCAGGGCCTGCGGCTCCAAGCTGACCACTGCCGCGGCTTTGACGAAGGCCGCTTGCGCTTTGATGACGTGATCCTTGCGCGGCTTGCCGCTGATCAAGTCGGCGCGGGCCAACTCGGCAAATGCAACATCGAGAGCCTGCTCGCGCCGCCCGCCGCCACGCTTGTACTGCAGGCCGATCACGACCAGCGTGGCGGTCACAAGGACTGCGGTGCCAATCAGACGCTTGCTGCGGGCAGTCGGCTCGGCGTTGGGGTGCTGCACAGGCACGGGCGGGCCTCGCCGCAGTCACGCGGGTGGTGGCAAGCGTAGCACGGAAAGTCGGCGCGTGGCCTACACGCGCTCGATGAGGGTCGCGATGCCTTGGCCGCCGCCGATGCCCAAGGTGACCGGTCGCCAGCCCACGGCGCGTGCAGCCCTACCAGTCCGTCACCCCATAATCCTTGAGAAATTGACCCCAGACGTGGCGGCCTGTGTTGATGCCCGCGATGACCGGGTCCAAAATCCGCGCCGCGCCATCGACAATGTCCAGCGGCGGATGGAAGTGCTGCTCGACAATCTTGCGCTCGGCAATGTGCAGCGGGTCTTCATCGTTGATCCACCCCGTATCGACGCTGTTCATGTGGATCCCATCGGCGTGGTACTCGGCCGCCGACGTCCGCGTCATCATGTTGAGCGCCGCCTTGGCCATGTTGGTGTGCGGGTGCCGCGTGGTCTTGAGCTTGCGGTAGAATTGCCCCTCGACCGCCGAGACGTTGACGATGTGCTTGTCGCGCTCCGGCGTGCGCAGCAACAGCGGTTTGAGTTGGGCATTGAGCACAAACGGCGCAACCGCGTTGATGAGCTGGGTCTCCAGCAGCTCGACCGTGCTGACTTCGGCCAGCAACAGCCGCCACGAATTACGCTGCCGCAAGTCGATTTGCTGCAGATCCTGGTCGAGCCGCCCATCGGGAAACAGGTGCTGCTGCGGATGCAACTCATCGGGCAACAACACGGCTTGGGACAGCTCGGCAGGTCGGCTCAACCCAGCTGTGACCTCGCGCTGGGCCAGCAACGGCGTCGCCTCAGTCAACAAATTGACGCCGCGCAGGCCCTCATACGTGCCCAGCAGCCGCTGCACCGGCGGTGGCAGGTTGCCCAGCGCCGTGGTCTCGTGGTCGAGCATGTGGCGGTAGAATTGCGGCGGCCGGCGCACGGTCTGACAGGCATTGTTGATGATGAAGTCGAGCCGATCGCTGGTGTGCAGCAGGTGCGCGCAGAACGCCTCGACGCTGGGCGTGTGGCGCAGGTCCAGCCCAAAGATCTGCAAGCGGTCGCCCCACGTCGCAAAGTCGGGCTCTTGGGCGTAGCGCAGCGCGCAGTCGCGCGGGAAACGCGTCGTGACCAGCAAGCGTGCACCACAGCGCAGCAACTTGATCCCCGCCTGATAGCCAATCTTGACCCGGCCGCCGGTCAGCAGCGCTACCCGGCCGCGCAGATTGGCGGTTTCGCTGCGCTTGCGCCAATTCAGGTCGGCGCAAGGCGGGCACAGCTGGTCGTAAAATTGGTGAATATGCGAATACTTGCACTTGCAGACGTAGCAATGCTGCGGGATCTGGGTGGTCGGTCGGTCGTCGAGGTCGCCATTGCCGGGCAGATTGTCCTGCGGCGGCTCACCCGGCGGAAACACGTTGGGCGTCAGGAACACCGGTTGGCTGCGCAGCACGCGGATGCCGGTGTCGGCGCGCCGCGCCTGATCGGCCTGCACCTTGTCGATCTTGCGCTGGCGACTGCGGAGCTTGCTCTCTTGCCGCCGCTGGTCGAGGTCGGGGCAGAACACGTCGCCCGCGGCGGTCAACAAGCGCGCGCGGTCTTGCTGCGACAGCCCGCGCAGCAGGTCGCGGTTGCGCGCGACGCTCTCGAGCAGCGCTGTCGCGTCTCGTAACTGCTGGGCGAAAAGTGTGTCTTGCGGGGGGAGGTCAGCGGTCATGGTGGCTCGCACCCCAGGCAGGGGCTGCGGATAGTGCCTCGCGCAGTTCGGTACGGCAACGGCCAGAGCGACCTTCCGGGCCGCTCGCTCCTGAGGCCTCGTACTTCGTTACACCGGTTTTGACCGGTTGCCCCGGTCCGGGTAGGGGGCGGGCTAAGGATTGATCTCATGTTGGTTCGGGCCATACTTAAACATGAGCGACTCAAAATTGCCCTTTCAGAATCGGACTTAGGGGCCTCATAGCAGGAGTGTAAGTTTCGTTGAACGCTGCCATCCGCGGCTGGCAGCGCGGTAGCGGTTCGGCGTTGCTCTCGCGGACCCGCCTTTTTTTGGCCGCTGGTACGTTGCCTATCTGCACCTTGCCGGTCAGACACTG
>CANMNA010000018.1 GCA_947499075.1 Myxococcales bacterium | reverse complement strand
GGCCCGCCCGTCAGCGTCACGACCTTGCCACTGCGTTCGGAGTACGGATCAAGCAGTTGCGAACCGAGGCCGGACTGACACAAGAAGCGCTGGCGTGGGACTGCGATGTCTCCAAAGGCTACCTCAGTCGTGTCGAGGCCGGCAGTGCGGCAGCGTCACAGGACACCGCCATTCGGTTGGCAACCCGGCTCGGCGTCGAGCTATTTGAACTCTACCTGTTGACACCGCTTGGCCCACGCGGCGATCGTGCTGAGCAGTCGCGAGTCTCAGCACACCAGGCCGTGCCAACACCACCGCAACGAGTTGCCGCACCCACTGAGCGGCAGTAGACTGGCAAGCGGAGGATCGCATGGACCTGCAACTTCAACCCGATGGCACGCTTCAACTTCCTGCTGACGCTGTCTCGGCGCTCGGCTCGCGGCAGATCGTTTGCGAAGTCAGTGGGCACACAGTGACCCTGCGACCGGAAGCCGTCGCCGACGACCAGCGGCTGGCGGCCCTGCTGGCGACCTTTGATGGCGTCAGCGCTACCGAACAAGACTTCGCAGATGCCATCGCGCAGGTTCGGGCGGCCCGGCGACACCAATGCCGATCGGATAAGGAATTCCGATCTGAGTTCGACGACTTGAGTTGACCCTCCGATCTCGTCGACCTCCTGCAGTCGACTGAGACGCCAAGAATCTGACGCCAATCTGGACCGTCGCCGGCTACTTGGCCGCCGCGATCGGCCAAGCACCGTAGCGATTGGCCCGCGCGATCACGCCAAAATCATTGACGCGGGTGCCGATCTCTTCTAAGGCCTGCCACGCCTGCTTGCGCACCCAGTGCCGGATGTAAAACGGCTGCTGCACCACGTAGTGGTGGATGATGTGCGTCGCGCCAAAGTCAAAGCAAAACAGCTGCAGCGGCCACAGCGCCCAGTGGCGCAGAATCTGATTTTGCACGGTGACGTCGTGGGGCGCAATGTCGCCGTAGTAATGGCAATACGACGAAATCAGCGCGATGCATCCGTGCCTAAGCAGGTTGGGCAGGACCAAGATCACCAGCAGATCGACCGCCCACGGCTGGCCCATCACGGCCAGCACCGTCAGCCAAATCGGCGCGGTGCCAAACACCAAGTCGATGCGCTGGCGCCAGCGCTTGTAGTGCCATAGCGGCACCGGATCCAGAGGCTGCCAGTCCGGCGCGTCCGGGATCGCCCGGACCAGAACGACTGGCACGCCCACAAACGGCAAGTAGGCGACCGCGAACCGCAGTAGCAAGTTGCGTTCGCCCAGCCCAATCAGCCGCTCTTCGACATCGCCCACTTGGCCCGAGATGCGGTGATGGCGCAGGTGCAGCACTCGGCGCGTCCACGGGTTGAGCGAGACCTTGCCCAGCCAGATGCCGGTCAGCATCAGGTTGTGCAGCCACGGTTGGCCTTTGAAGTACAGGTTGTGGATCAGATCGTGTTCGAGCTCGTGCAGGATCGAGGCCGCCAACGCCACCGCCAGCACGGTTGCCCAAGCGGGCAGCCAACCGTGCAAGTAGGCCCAAGCCGCCGTACCAATGGCGGCCACGCCCAACAGCCACAGCCCCAAACCGATCGCGTCCTGATGGCGCAGCCAGGGGTGGGTAGCCCGCAGTGTCGCCTCTGCGGCGAGCACCGCTCTGTGGACATGGCGAACACGGTCGGCCGCGGACTGCATGACCCAAGCGTAGCAGGTCTGTGGAGTTGCGAAAACGGGCGGGCCAACACGGCGTAAGGACCAGTGAAAAAAAACCTCGATCGATCTGTGGTAAGGAGGAGCGGCGAGTCGGCTTGCAAAGCCGCGAGCTTGCGACCCACCAAGCCAACGCCAACTGTGCAAGTTAATCTTGCACAGTTCCTAACCGCCCGCCCGCTTGCAATGCCTGTCTAGTCGGGCAACGATAGCGGTCTGGCCACCGCGCAAAATGTGTTGTGCCTTGGTCACAGTTGCCACACGCAAGCGCACTGCAGCGCGGCGATGTGGAGGGCGCGCACATGGGAGCCGACCGGCCATGTACCTAGAATGGCGTGACGTCAGCGGCAAGCTGATGCAGTTGCAACTTTCGCCCGACATTGAGCCGGTGACGATCGGCCGCAAGCCCAATGTCTCGCGCATCTTCTCCAACGAGACCACGGTGTCGCGCGATCACGGCCGGATCGGCTACGACGATCAGGAAGGCTCGTACTACATCAAGGACATTGGCTCGGCCAACGGCACCTTCGTCAACGGCAAGCAGTGCAAGCGCGCCAACATCGACAAGGGCGACGTGGTGCGCTGTGGCGAGCGGTTTGAGATCTTGCTGCGCGAAGGCAACGCGCCCACGGCCGGCCGCCCGGGCTCGACGGGTCAGCAAGACGCCGTCGGCGAGCGGCCGCGGATGGCTGGGCCGACCATGAACCACGTGGGCGGTCTGGAAGACCTGCGCAACCAGATCAACGCGCGCACCGCGGGCATGCCAGAGCTGTCGCGCCCCGACCGGCCGGCGCGGCCCGAACCACGGCCCGAACCAAGGCCAGAGCCGCGCGCGGAGCCAAGACCAGAGCCGCGCGCGGAGCCGCGCCCAGAGCCGCGCCCAGAACCCAGGCCGGAGCCGCGGCCAGAGCCGCGCAACTACGACGACCGGCCGGGCATCGGCTCGCCCACGCTGCCGCGCAGCACCGCGCCCGCCGCCACCACCACCAATGCCGAAGCGGAAGCGCTGCGCCGGCGCCTGGTCGAGCTCGAGAGCGACAACGCCAAGCTGATGGGGCGCGTCGCCCAAGCCGAAACGCGGGTCAAAGAGATCGAGCGCACCAGCGTCGCCGACGAAGGCTTGTACGACAAGTACGCCCAGCTCAAGGAGCACGCCCAAACGCTGAGTCGCCAACTGGAGCGCACCCGCGAGGAATTGGCCCAGGAGCAAAACCGGGCGCTGGAAGCCGACGCCAAAGCCCGCGAGCTCGAGCGCCGGGTCAAGGAGACCGAAGACAAGGGTGCCGATGCCCAAGAGCGGATCGCCGGCCTGAAGGTGCGGGTGACGCAAAAAGATCGCGAAATCGAAGAGTTGCGTCGCCAGTACGACATGCTCGACTACGAAGGGCGGGCGCTGCGCGATCAAGTGCTCAGTCTAGAAGCCCAGCACAACGACGGCGTCAACTCGAACAACGCCTATGAACGCAAGATCAATATGCTTCAGGAGATCATTCAGGAAAAAGAAGGCTTGATCCAGGAGAAGAAAGCCGAGCTGCGGGCCAAGGAAGTCGAGCTGCGCCAGGCCCAGATGGGCGTAGGCCTGTCCGATCTGGAGAGCGAGAAGCGCAAGCTGCTGGAAGATTTCCACAACTCGATCAAGCGCAACGATGAGATGACCGAGCGCACCAGCAACCTGAACCGGCAAATCGACACCATGCGCGCCGAGTTGGTCGAAGCCAAGCAGGCCGCCGAGCGCAAGCCCAAGGAAGTCGACGTCACCGAGCACCCGGACTTTCGGGCCAAGGCCCGCGAGATCGAGCGGATGCGCGAAGAGATGCAGCAGATTCAGCGCGATCTGGCCAAGGCCGAACTCAAGCTGGAGCAGGCGGTCTCCGAAGGTACTAGCGCCAAGGGCCTCGAAAAAGAGGTCGAACGCCAGAGAGCCAAGAACGAGTCGCTCGAAGATCAATTGCGCGACGCGGAGGCCAGGGTCACCGAGTTGCTCGACCGGCCGGCCCCGGCCAAGGGCATCACGGTTTCCGCGGAGCTTGAGGCAACGCTGGCCGATCTGGCCGAAGCCGTCACGGCTTCCAAGCGCAATGCGGTGCTGGCCCGCGACACCGCCGATCAGCTCAACCGCCAGCGCAGCAAGACCGGCGACTTGGCCGAGACCATCGAGCTGATTTTTGATGCCACGGTGGTGCTGGCCCAGGACCTCGGCATGCAAGAGCGCATGATACAGACTGTGGCCCAAGACTTGGGCCTGGGCTGACCCGCTTCCCCACCCTGCACGGAGCCTTTCGATGACGAATTCTTCGCCCATCGCCGACGCGGTCGCCGCCTCGCCCAACCGGCCGATTCCGCCTGCGGTCGACGAGCTGCACTACCTGATCCGCGCCCAGTACAAGCTGGTGTACGTGGTGTCGGCCGAAGAAGAGCGCGTGGAGTACTGGCTCAAAGAGCTGGCGACGCTAGAGTCTACGCAGCTGCGCGAGAAGTGGGACGTGACCAAGTGGCAGTCGCGCCAGCTGATCAAGTGGTCGTGCTCGCAAGGGTTTCGCTGTGACAGTGCCGACGTGCCGGGCGACATCCGCGACCCGATCCGCGCGCTAGACTGGATCACCAACAACCTGACGCGCGATGCCGTGGTGGTCCTGCGCGACTTCCATCCGTTCTTCAACGACCCGCTGGTGGCGCGGCGGGTGCGCGACCTGATGCATGCGCCGCCCGAGAACAAGGCGCTGCGCACCGTGGTCTTCCTCAGTTCAATCGTCAAGATTCCCATGGAGATGGAGAAAGACGTCGTGGTCGTCGACTTTGACCTGCCCGACCGGCGGATGATGGAAGACATCGTGCGCGAGATGGCGTTTAACGGCGCCAAGTCGCAGCGGTTTGGTAAAAATTTCGCCAAGATCTTGGAGTCACCCGACTTGCAGCGCGAGATCGCCGAGGCCGCGCTGGGTCTGACCGAGCAGGAAGCGCGGCAGGTGTTTGCCAAGACCACCGTGCGCGACAAGGGCTTTAACCTCAAGACGATTCTGGCCGAAAAAAAGCACATCATCCGCAAGTCGGGCATCCTGGAGTTTTACGAGACAACGCTGGGCATGGATTCCGTCGGCGGCCTGATGTACATGAAAGACTGGCTGAACAAGCGGCGGCACGCCTTTACGCCGCTGGCCCAAAAGTTCGGCCTGCCGCCGCCCAAGGGGATTTTGCTGCTGGGCGTGCCGGGATGTGGCAAGTCGCTCAGTGCCAAAGCGATTTCTCAAGGATGGCAGATGCCGCTGCTGCGACTGGACGTGGGCAAGGTCTTCGGCTCGCTGGTGGGCTCGTCCGAAGAGAACATGCGCCGCGCGATCAAGACGGCCGAAGCGGTGGCGCCGGCGATCTTGTGGCTGGACGAGCTCGAGAAGGGCTTTTCGGGCACCAAGAGCAGTGGTCAAAGCGATGGCGGCACGACGGCGCGGGTGTTCGCGACGTTTTTGACCTGGCTGCAGGAGAAAACCTCGCCGGTGTTCGTGATCGCCACCGCCAACGACGTGTCGATGCTGCCGCCAGAGCTGCTGCGCAAGGGCCGGTTTGACGAGATTTTCTTCGTCGACCTGCCCAATCGCAACGAGCGCGAAGAGATCCTGGCCATCCAACTGAAGAAGCGCAACCGCGACGCGAGCTTGTTCGACATGAAGAAGCTGGTCGATGCGACCGCTGGGTTTTCGGGTTCGGAACTCGAAGAAGCGATCGTCGGGGCCTTGTACGATACTTTTGACGAAGGTCATGGCGAGACCGACATCGACACCGGGCGGCTGGTTGAAGCCGTGCGCGAGGTCATTCCGCTGTCGCAGACCATGCGCGAGCGCCTGGCTGAAATGCGCGAGTGGAGCAAGTCGCGGGCCCGCCGCACCTCGCCGCCCGATGACACGCCGGTGGTGAGCCAAGACAGTCAGCCCAGACTGGAAATGTAGCGTACCCTTGCAACCGTAAACTCGTTGGAAAAGCGGAGGCGGGCGATGTCGCACTTCACGACAGTTCAGACAAAGATCAACAACATATTACGGTTAGAGCTGGTGCTCCAAGAGCTGGGCTTCGCTTTCACCAAGGCCGAAGAAGGCCAAGAAGTCCATGTCAAAGGCTACCTGGGCCAAAAAGCCAAGGCCAAGCTGTCGATCCACGCCAGCAAGACTTACGACATTGGCGTCAATGTCGATGCCCAGACCGGCAATGTCACGTTTATGGCTGACTGGGAATTTGTTGAGATGACAGCTGGTTACAGCCAAGATGAGTTCACCCGCAAGATCGTGCAGCGCTATGCCTACCACACCGTCAAAGAGGAAGTGACCAAGCGCGGCTATACGCTCGAAGAAGAAAAAGTTGATGAAAATCAGCAGATCCACATCAAGGTCTCGAGCTGGGGCGACTAGCCGGACGGCACACTGACCGACTGGGTACACAAGCGGTCTGAGACTTTGACCGATCAGGCAACCGGGGGACAATCATGGCCAAGCGCCGCGAAATAGAGTTCACCATCGACGACCACGGCGAGGTCTCGATCAAGGTGCTAGGCGTGACCGGGCCGGAGTGCGAGCGCATCACCCGCGAGATTGAGATGGCGCTGGGTATGGTCTCGTCGCGCCAGCACACCAGCGAATACTACCAGCAGACCGACACCGGCGTGACCGTCGGCGCGGGCGACGGCAGCGACACCCCTTCGCCATGATCGCTCAGCCTGAACAAGAGGCGACGGCCGGCGAGCTGCTGGCCCAACCGCTGGCGTGGCCGCTGCTCAAGCGCCTGCAGCGGCGCGGCATCAAGACGGACAAGCGCTTCAAACTGTTCGACTATCTGTACGCCAAAGATCGCTTTTTCATCATGACTGCCTACGACTTTGCGCCCGATCGGCTGTCAGCGTGGGTGGTCGGCCGCAACAACTTTGAGCAGACGTATGCGCGGCCGATCCGCGAGATGCGTGACTCAGAGCTCAACGACAAGACCGCGGAAGCGCTGAAGAACGACGTGATGCCGCAGTTCAACCTGCGCAATATCGGCCGCTACGAGATGTCGGTCGATGTCGAAGGCGGCTTGCCGTGGCAGCGCACGCCCGGCATCGGCGGCCAACTTGGCGACGAGTTGGACGAGGTCCGCAAGTACCGCCACCGGGCACCAGAGCCGCTGCAAATCTGGTCAGTCGACTTCACCCGTCGCCTGCGCGAGCAACTGCGGCGGCTGCTGATCGAAGATCCGTGGGAGATGAAGTACGGACCTGAGGCGACCAGTGTGTACGATGGGCTAGGTCGCAAGTACATCGTCGACGGCACCCACCTCGATGATCTGCCTGGTGCGGACTTCTCACCCAAGCTGATCGCGCGACCCAGTGTCTGGCAAGAGCCGCCCAAGGGCGAAAAGCGCGAAGAGCGACCCTTTGACATCGCGGTCGATGCTGCGGGGCTCGATGACAAACACGGCAGAAAATTCGAATTGTAGTGCTGCGCCCTAGTTGCGCCGCCGCCGCATTGATCTACACTTGCCTGCCACGGCGCGTTTCAGCAGGGGCCGCGCCTCACTTCTCGCCTCTGCCTACCTAGGATTATCATGCACAAGCTCCTTTTTGCCGTCGCTGCTCTGAGTTTTTCGTTGGCCGGTTTTTCGCTGGCCGGCTTGGCCCACGCTGCCGACAACCCGCAGCAGAACAAGATGGCGACTTGCAACAAGACTGCCACGGAGAAGGGCCTGAAGGGCGACGACCGCAAGAAATTCATGGCGGAGTGCCTCAAGGCCGCGCCTACCGCGCCCGCACCTGCGCCTGCCGCGCCGCCGCCTGCTGCCCCGCCTGCTGGTGGCAAAGTCTTGGCACCCAAAGATGCGATGGGCGCCTGCGCCAAGAAAAGCAAAGAGTTGGGCAACAAGGGCGACGCGCACAAGGAGTACATGTCCAAGTGCCTCAAGGCCAAGGGTCCAGACAACGTCAAGTAACCGCGGGCCTGCCCCGGCAAGCCCGCTTGTGCCTGCCCCACGGGTCGGAGACGCGCCGACCGACGCGCATCCGTGGGTCGACACGCCCCAGCACTACCATTGGCTGCGCGGCATCGTCGGCGCCGTGTTGGTGCTCAACGCGCTCGACGTGGTCCTACGGTGTTGTGGATCAGCAATGGCTTGGCGGTCGAGGCCAATCCGCTGCTGGGCGATCTGGTAGACCGCCATCCGGTGGCATTTGCCTGTGCCAAGCTCACGCTGGTGTCGCTGGGGACTTGGCTGCTGTGGCGCCGCCGCCGCGAGCCGCTGGCGGTCGTGGCGGTGTTCATTGCGTTCTTGGCGTACTACCTGCTGCTGCTGATCCACCTGCAGGCGCTGCGCATTGCCGTGCTGGAGCCCTTTGTGGGCGGCTGAAAGCTACTGCAAGTCGCGGTCGCCGCTGCGGACCGATGTGCCGTCGCGGTGCTTGCCGCGGCTCAGGCTTGAACTGCCGAAGTACATTTCCTTGCGGGTCATCTCGTCTTGGCGCACCGCAAACCGCGCCGCGTCTTGACGCAACAGGCTGACCAGCTGCTGCAACGGTACGTCGTCGCCGGCATAGGACTCAATTCGAGCGGCCGCTTGCTGCAGCAGGTGGGCCGCTACCGCAAACTCATGCCGCCGGTTGTGGCCGACGGCCTCCATCCGCGCCAGCGCTGCGTAGAGCCCAGCGACCATGCGGTCGACACCGCGATTGCGCGGCTGCGCATCGTTGGCCAGGTTGTCAGCCAGCACAAATCCGACAGTTTGAGCAGGAAGCATCACGACTTGACCCGCTTCGGTGGCCGTGACTTCGAGGCTGCAGCGCTCGCCCACTTGGCCCGCCGGCAGCGTCAGCCGCAGCACCAGCGCGATTTCCTGATCGCTGACCAGGTCGCCCACGTTGACCTTGAGCTCGGTGCCCGTCCACGTCGCCGGGAACTCGCTGAGCACGTCGACCCGCACGCCGTCGCTGGGCCGGATGTGCAGGGCCACTGCGCTCGCCACCACTTCCTTGGCCTCGCCCAGCTCGATTTCAGCGAAGCGCTTGAGATCCTCCGGTGTTTTGGCGTAGTAGAAGTTGCCGCCACCCTCGGTTGCCATCTTGGTCAGCAGCTCTTCGTTGAAGTCGTCGCCGATGCCAATCGCCGAGGTCGCCACCCCTTCGGCACGCATCCGGGCCGCCAAGCTGCCAAGCTGCAACGGTTTGCTCGGCCCGCGGTTGGCCTGACCGTCGGTCAACAGCAGGACCCGTGCCACCGCGTCCGGTTCGCGGCCCTTGCGCACCGCATCCGCCGCCAGCGCCCAGCCATCGTGCAACGCCGTGTCGCCACCGGTCTGGACCTGCCTGACCGCCGCAATGGTCGTCGCCACGGCCGACGCCGTTGCGCGCTGGCACGGCTCCATCAGGAAAGCATGCCCGTCAAACCACGAGATCGCGAAGCTATCCTTGATCAGCATTTGCTGCAGCGCTTCGGCGATCGCCACCTTGGCCAGCGCCAGCTTGGGGCCCGACATCGACCCCGACCGATCGACTGCAAAGCCAATTTGGACCGCCCGGCGCTCGACATGACCGGCTTGGGGCACCGCTTGGCGGGCGCGCACGACCACTTTGACGTAGCGGCGGCTGTGCACACCGGCCCGGCCCAGGCCGCGATCGGCCACGGCGGTAATTTCAGCCACGCCGTCTTTGTCATTGTCCTCTAGAATTGCTGCTGGTTTCTTTGCCATGTCAAACCTCTTCTTCAAACAAGGGCAGTCCCTTGTATTCTTGGGCCAACCGAATCATGCGCTGTACCCGGCGGTTGGCTCCCGTCGACAGCGGCCGGCGCACGTGCAGTTCCACGCCGGGCTCCAGTTCAAAACGCTCCCACTGGCTGCGGCTGACCGCCGAGTCCGGTGAGCCATACGTGGCCTTGCCGCCACCAAAACCATCGGGATGTCCCGAATTGTCGCTGCCAAACCGGTCGCCCGGCCCCGACTTGCTGGTGCGCGGCGGCGGTTGCCAGCGGCCCGCGTTCAAGTCGTCGTCGCTCACGCCTTCCAGCAACGTGCGGATAGACGCCAACTGGCGGCCCTCGTCTTGCAGCGCCCGAATCTGCTTGAGGCGCGCCGCGTGGCCCGCCGGGTAGCGCGCGGCCGAGCCTTGGCCCACCGGGCCAGACAGCAAACCGTTGAGCATGTAGTAGCGAATGGTCCGGGTGGACTCGCCGCTGCGCTTCTCCAGTTCTTCGATGGTGAGCCAGTCGCCGGGTTCAGAACTCTGTTGCATGGCACCGTCCGGGACCCGCAGGCCGTCGTCGCAGTTAAGATAACATGTGAGGTGTCAACTGTCAAGTGTCAGGTCGGCTGCCACCGAAAAAAGGCACCCCTGCCGTCTTGTCGCTGCCGCGCCAAAGGATTATACCGTCGCCGCGTGTGCCCATGCGCACGGAGATCGGCCATGGCCAAGTATCGACGCATTTTGCTCAAGTTGAGCGGCGAGGCCTTGGCCAGCGATCTGGGCTACGGCATCGACCCCAAGACGCTAGACACCATCGCCCGCGAGTGCAAAGCGGTGACTGAGCTCGGCGTCGAGCTCGCCATCGTCATCGGCGGCGGCAACATCTTTCGCGGCGTGGCTGGCGCTTCAGCCGGCATGGATCGCGCCAGCGCCGATTACATGGGCATGCTGGCGACCGCGATGAACAGCTTGGCCGTCCAAGATGCGCTGGAGAAGCTCGGCGTGCAGACGCGCGTACAGTCGGCGATCGCGATGCAGCAAATCGCCGAGCCGTACATCCGCCGCAAGGCCATTCGCCACCTCGAAAAGGGCCGGATCGTGATTTTTGCCTGCGGTACCGGCAATCCGTATTTCTCGACCGACACGGCGGCCGCGCTGCGGGCGGCGGAGATCGACGCCGAGATCATCCTCAAGGCCACCAAGGTCGATGGTATCTACGATGCCGACCCGCGCAAGGTGCCGGGTGCCAAGCGTTTTGACCGGTTGACCCACATGGACGCCCTGCAGCGGCGCCTCGCCGTCATGGACTCGACAGCTTTGTCGCTGTGCATGGACAACAAGCTGCCGATTGTAGTGTTTGACCTGCATCGACCGGGCAACATCATGCGGGTGGTGCTGGGCGAAGAAGTGGGCACTTTGGTGACCGCCTAGCCTGCGGTGGTTTCAGTAGAAAATTCGGGGCGCGTCGCCCCGAACCCCTCGGGCGCCCGCATCCGCGGCCGCCATGCAGCACGCTGAAAAGTTTCATCTATCGAGGGTGACACTGCTGGCGTGCTGCATCCAAAAAGTCAGGAGCAACGGCCATGGAAGAAGAGATCTTTGCCGACCTCGATCACGGTTTGCACAACGCGCTCGATGCTTTTCGACGCGAGTGCAACAAGTTGCGCACCGGACGGGCCAACGCCTCGCAGCTAGATTCGGTGCGGGTCGACTATTACGGCCAAGAGTCGGCGCTGCACCAAGTCGCCACCGTCAGCGTGGTCGACCCGCGGCTGCTGCAAGTCAAACCGTGGGAGCGCTCGATGTTGCCGGCGATCGACAAGGCGATTTTTGCGGCCAATCTGGGGCTGACGCCGTCTAACCGCGGCGATGTCATCCTAGTGCCGATTCCGGCGATGACGGGCGAGCGACGCCGAGAGCTGGTCAAAGTCGTCAAGCACCTCGGTGAAGAGGCCAAAGTCTCGGTCCGCAATGCCCGCCGCGACGCGCTGGATCTGCTGGAGAGCCTAGACGACTACCCCGAAGACGATCTGCTGCGCAACAAGAAAAAAGTCCAAGACTTGGTCGACGCCATGATCAAAAAAGTCGATGGCGCAGCCGCGGACAAAGAAGCAGAGATTTTGGAAGTGTGAGGCTGGCTTACAGGGTGTAGCCAAAAAACCAACCTGTGTCAGGACACTTCAAGATCACCAATCTCCCTATTTTCACCGCCAGAATAAATTCTGCGGCTACAGGTCACCTGTAGGTGCACAATTCATTGCGACGGAGTCCCCGCAACGGTTCCCGCTGCGGTTGCCAGTGGACTCAATTGGCTACACTCTTAGAACTGTACGGATAACACTGCCTGCCCGCCGTCACGGCCGAAGACCGGCCACAGCTGCCAGACGCCTTTCTTGGCCGGCGCAGCGGGTGATCCCGACATCAGGCCCCACACGATAACGCCGGTGCCGGCTGCGGCCAACCCCCAGCCTGCGTAGGCCAAATTGTCGCTGCTGCTGCGGTCCGACTCGTACTTGTTGCGGTCGCCCTTGTAGGTGCCGGCCTTGTAGTCGTCGTTGGCGGTAGTAGCCGCGCTGCGACCGACCATCGCCAGCGCCAAACCACCCACCGCCAGCGTGCCGCCGCTGATGAGCAGGACTGTCGAGAGCGCCGAACCGGGGGCCGGCTTGCTGACACCGCCCATGGCATCGCCGGGCTTGGGATCACCGACTTTGGGGTCGCCAACCTTTGGTTTGCCATCGGCCTGCTTGGCCGCTGCCTCGCGCAGCTTGCGCTCCTCGTCTTCCTTGTCGCGTTTGGCCTTGCCGTCGAGCAAGCGTTGGCTGACCCGGCCGATGCCGGCATCGGCGGCTTGCCGGTCGGAGTCACTGGCGGCACGCACACGGGCAATTTCCCACAGCTCTGCCGCACGCTTCAGGCTCGGTTCGTCGCCCACCGCCTCGTAGGCCTTGGCCGCCTCTGCTTCGAGCCGCGCCTGCGGAAACTTGGTCAGCGCCTGCCCCAACGCATCGGCGATTTGCACTGGCGTGGCCCGTCGCAACGGCGCAATCTTCTCTTCGATCGAGACTTTGCGTGCCGGATCGGGCTCAATCTTGAGGTACAACTCCAGCAGCGTCAGCGCCCGCTTGAGGTGGCCCACTTCCTGCCACGCCCGGCCCGCGTACCGCAAATTGGTCGGATCAGCACCATCGAGCTGCGCGGCGCGCTGAAATGCGACCGCGGCTTCGTAAAACTGATTGGCCTTAAATGCTTCTGCGCCTTTTTGGGCCGCCGCCGCCGCTTCTTCGGCAGGACCTGCCACCGCTTGGTGGACAACAGCCACCGTGCCAGCCGCGACGACCACCAGCGCAACCAACAAGTTGCGCAACCATTGCGATGCGGCAGCACGGTCACTGCGAAAAACAGCCCAATTGGTCTTCATGGTTCCTCTCTTCCTGTGGCGTCCTGCGTGATCGCCCTTGCACGCTTGCGTGCCCGCGACAACCGCGCAGGTCAATCGATGAGCAAGCCGCCCTTGCCCTTGTCGCCGCCTTTGCCTTTGTCACCGGCGGGCTTGTCGCCGCCGGTCTTGGGGCGAACCGCGGGCGCTGCCGCGCCGGACTTCTTCAGCTCGAGCTTGACGGTGTGGATCTCGCCTGCGGCGACCTCCAACGTCGCGATTTCATCGCCAAAACCAGCCTTGCTCGCCTTGATGGTGTGCTTGCCAGGCGGTACCCGGATCTCGCCGCCCAGAATCTGGGTGCCGTCGACTTCGAGTCTGGCATCGCCGGGCTCAAGCACAAACTTGACGCGGGCATCGCTTGCCGTCGGCTGGACCGCTGTGGGCAGCGGGGCAACTGGTGCGACCGGCTGCGCGGCGACAGCTTGGGGCACGACGGCAACCGGTGCGGGCTGGGATGGCGCTGGAGCCGGCGTCGCAGGTGCCGGCACAGCCGCGACTGGCACAGCCGCGACTGGCACAGCCGCGACTGGCACAGCCGCGACTGGCGCTGCGATCGGTGCTTCGGCCGCAGGTTGGCCGCCGCCCTTGACCACAATCACCGAAATGATCACGATGGCTGCTGCAACCACTACCCCGATCACCAGCTTGGCCGTGTTGGGGGCGGCGGGTGCCGCGACAACCCGGGGAGCATGGATCGGTGCGGCCATGGCCAATGTCTCATAGGCCTGGACAGGACTCGACGCCGTGGCCGATGCCGCAGCTGGACTGTGCGCGGTTGCGGCTCCGCTTGGTGGCGCAAGGTGGGCCGGCGCAGGCGGCACTACGGCTGCGGTGTTGGCGCCGCTGGGGCGCGTCGCACCCAACATCAGCGGTGGACCTCCGCGCTGGCTTTGGGCCAACGCATGCTGCAGCTCGCGCGAATCCTCAGAGCCCAGCGTGGAGCCGTCATCATCAGCGTCGGCGCCGACAACCACCCGGCTGGTCTGCTTGCTCAGCCCCGTAGCTTCCGCTGCCGGAGAAATACCCGTGACTACCTTGATCTCGAGCCGATCAAACGACACAAACGATCGCGCGTGCAGCGGCTTGGTGTCCAGACCAGCCAGCAGCGCCGCCGCCATCTCGTCGGCGTTTCGGAAGCGCTCGTTGGGCTCGCGGCACAGGGCCCGAAACACCACGTCGCAAACACCTATGGGCGTCTCTACGGCCAGTGCGTCATGCACCCGCGGTGGCTCTTCCTGCACCCGGCGCAGCAGCATGGTCAGCGGCGAGTCGGCCGTAAAGGGCGCCGTGCCGGTCAGGCCTTCGTGCAAGATGATTGCCAGCGAGTACAAGTCGGTGCGGTAGTCGACCTGCTGGCCGCGCGCCTGTTCCGGGCTCATGTAGCGCGGCGTGCCGATGATCGCGCCGGTCGAAGTCATGTCCGCCGTGCTGTCGCCTGACATCGACTTGGCAATGCCAAAATCGAGGACCTTGACGAAGTCGGGTTCACCGTGCATGGTCTGCAAAAAGATGTTGTCGGGCTTGAGATCGCGGTGCGCGAGCTCTTTGGCATGGGCTTCTGACAGCGACTTGAGCACCTGCACGGCAATGTGCACCAAGCGCTTGGGCGCGATCGGGGCCTCTTTGCGAAACAATTCGCTGAGCGTGCGCCCCTCGAGAAATTCCATGGCGATGTACAGACCGCCGTCGTCCATTTGTCCAAAGTCGAAGACCCGCACGGTGTTGGGGTGCTTCAACTTGCTAGTCTGCTTGGCTTCCTGGCGAAATCGCCCGACGGTGTCCATGCTGCCGGCAATGTCGGTCCGCAGCACTTTGATCGCGACTTGATCGCCGGTCGCCGCGTGCTGGGCCTTGTAGACCGCGCCAAACCCGCCTTGTCCGATGACTTTGAGGATCTTGTAGCGACCGCCGATGATGTGGCCGATGCGGTCGTCGGCGGTTGCCTCTTTCTTCTTGGTGACCAGCGTCATCTCGCCGTCGACCGGGCAATTGGCAGCGGTGGTGACCGCGCCGCACTCGGGACAGACCCGTTCAATGGCTATTGTGACGTCGCTCACCGCTCCATCCTCGCGCTGATCGCGCCTAGTGCCCGGCTTGTTGGCGGTCCGGCGAATCACGCACCAGCGACCCAAGCCACAGTGGGTCCGAGGCCCCGGTTGGCGGCCACGCTTCAACACCTTGCAGAATTACCCCGAACGCCGCCGCGTTGCAACCATCGCTGCGCGTTTTGGGCGCGGTTCCGAAAAGGGGGTCGCGAATCCGGGTTCAGCGCGCCAATTGCGGCTGGCCTGACTGGACCTCACCCCGGAATTAATACTAATTTCTACCTAACTGTTGGCTGCACCGTCGGCGCAATTGGGTTACCGCAACATGCGTGGGCCTTGCGCGCTGCAGTGTGTCGGGGGTATTTCGTTTGGGCAGGCCGGTCTGACCTCGAAATAAGCAGATAAATTTATTGTGTTTACCCTCTCCCTTCAGGGAGAGGGCTGCGAGCCTGCCGCGCCAGCGGCCGCGAGCGGGTGAGGTCAGCGCCATGCCCTCGGCGGCGGCTCTGCGGCGCCAGGCTGAGATCCGTTTCAAGATACAAGGTCAGTCAACGCCTCCCCCGATTCCTTCAGACACGTCAACTGACTGACCCCCGATTGGCAACCGCACCCGCGCGGTTTTGCTGCTGCGCGACCGCCGATCCGACTGTGACCTCGAGCAGCCACTGGTTTGATGTGCCCGGCCCAACGTCATGGATCTGCACGCGCTGCGCCCGTATGCCGAGCGCCCGCTGCACCATGTGCCACGCCTGGTCGGCCGATGCGTTGCGGAAGTGCTCAAAAGGCGTCTGATCCGTGGAGATGGCGTGGGCCCTCTGCACTTGGTCAGCAGTGCGGACCAGGCCAAATGTCACGTTGTCGACCAACACCAGCCGGCCGCCCGGCTTGCATACGCGGGCAGCTTCGCGCATCGCCGCTGTCACATCGCTCAGGTGATTCCATGATCGCAAAAACATCACCACATCTGCGATTGCAGTCGCCAGCGGCAAGTGCTCGGCCACGCCGCGCACGAACGTGCCCGAAGGCAGCGCGGACTGGCTTGCTTGCAGTGCGGCTGCGTCAGGCTCAACGGCCACGTAGCGCAGTTGATGGCGGGCCGCCGCTTGGGCCAATGCCTGAACATAGCGCACGGGGCCCGCGCCCACATCGACGACTACGCCCCCAAACTGGGCGAGCACGCGCATGAGCCGCACTTCCTCCGCGGCAAACGGCTGGCCCGGCGCGATCTGCCACGGCTGCCCCGCACCGACCCGCACCAGCAGCCGAAGTTGCGCCGCAAAATCATCGAGCCGCGGCTGGTCAGAGGTATCGAGGTACAATTGCCCCAGCCGCAGCGCCCGCCGCACCACCGCTGGCTTGGCCTGACCCGCCAGCGTGTGGCACGCCAGCGGACCGTGGCCGAGATCGACCAACACGGTGTTGGCGTCAACCGGCCCTTGGCCCACGATCACGTCAAACTGGTTGCTCACGGTGCTTGGTCGCGGCCGCGGCCGCAGTTGCGACAGGCCCGGCCCTGGACACCGCGTCGCATTGCCACATCCTTGACAAGTCAACGGCTTAGCGTAGTTGTTGGCCGACACGATCGCCACGTCGCCTTGCCACTGGCCTAGACCATCGACACACAGAGGCACGTCAAGCAGTGCCACCCGCAGCGTCGGCGATCGCAACCGGCCGACCTGTCGCCGCGCCTTGACCCATCCGGCACGGGTGGTGCGCCGGTCGGCCGTGAGCACCAAGAGCAGCGGTCCGGCACGCCCCAGCACCTGCAACATCTTGTTATTGAGGAGTTGTGCTGCTACCGCCACGGCTGGCGTGCGCTGCGCTGTGCGCACCAAGGCCGCCCACTCGGCCAGCCGATCGGCGGATTGCTGACCGGTCTGGACCACCACCACCTGACCAGGCAACCGCCGCAAGGCGACCTGCGCCTGCTCCCACGGTAGCGCATCTAGCTGTGCGGTCCAGACCGAGGTTTTCAGCACCGGGCCCTCTGATACACCGCAGCAAGGCCGCGAACTGCGCACAGGTCGGGGCCGTCGCGGCCAAACGTTTGACAGCGCAGCCGGTCCGTTCCTACACTGCGGCGTAGGGTCCGTGTCCCCCAAGGGTAACCCATGTCCGTTTCCCGTCGCGAATTTCTGGCCCTTTTGGGCACATCGATTGCAGGTACCGCCGCGGTTGCTGTTGCGGGCGCAAATAGCGCCGGCTCGGCCACGCCCTCCGCTGAACCAGCGGATGCAGGTTGGATCGTCGACCAGATCGGCGCAGTCAGCAAGGGGGCAGTGCCAATCACACTGCGCCGGGCGAGCACGGGCGAGGTGTTGCGTGTCGACGCCTGCCGCCGTGGGCTCGCTGCCAATCCGGTGGCGTCCAGTCGCCAGTTCGACCTGTTCTTGGCCAACGATGGTCGCGGCAACGCGCCCTCGCCACGCCACCATGTCGCCGCTGCACAGGGCTTGGCCGCTCACTTGGACCGCAAGATCGTCGCTTCGCTGCCGGCCGCGGTGCTGACCATGCAGCAGCGGCAAGCTGTCCACGCTGAGCTGCACACCAGCTCAGACGATCTGCGCAGCTAGCTGAGGTCAGGCAAAGGGATCGGATCGACTCGGCGCTTCGTGCCGGGTTGATGTCTTTGCGTGCTGCGCTCGCAGCGTCGTCGCCTCTTAGGTCAGCGGCCAACTGTGCCAGCGCCATGATGTGCCAGCGCCATGATGTGCCAGCGCCATGATGTGCCAGCGCCCTAACCGGTCAGCGTGGGCGGCTATTTCGTCGCGACATGCCGCAACAAGTACGGATCATCGAGCGCCATACCGGCGCCAATGACCACTGCGCCCACCGGATCTTCGGCGATGAGCACCGGCAGATTGGTCTGATCGCGCAGCAAGTGATCGATGCCGGTCAGCAGCGCCCCGCCGCCCGCCAGCACCACGCCTTTGTCGACGATATCGGCTGACAGCTCCGGCGACGTGCGCTCCAGCGCCTGGCGGACCGCGCGCACGATCTCGGTCAGCGGATCGGACAGCGCCTCGCGGATCTCGTCGGAGTTGACCGTGACCGTGCTCGGCACCGCCGCCGTCATGCCGCGGCCTTTGACTTCCATCGATTGCGTCACCGACTGGGGCCAGGCGTTGCCGATGCGCAGCTTGATCGCTTCGGCGGTGCGCTCGCCGATCTGCAGCTGATACTTGCGCCGCAGGTGCTCGATGATCGCCTCGTCCATACGATCGCCGCCGACTTTGAGCGACTGGCTGTGGACGATACCGGCCAGAGAGATCACTGCGATCTCGGTAGTGCCACCGCCAATGTCGACGATCATGTTGCCGGCGGCCTCGGTGATCGGTAGCCGGGCGCCGATCGCCGCCGCCATCGGCTCTTCAATCAGATAGACCTCACGTGCGCCGGTGGCCTCTGCGCTCTCCCGCACAGCACGTTTTTCGACGTCGGTGATGCCACACGGCACGCAGATGATGACCCGCGGGCGCACCAGCGGACGCGACGAGTGGGCGCGCTGAATAAAGTAGCGCAGCATCTCCACCGTGATCTCGAAATCGGCGATCGTGCCGCCGCGCATCGGCCGCACAGCTTCGATGCCCATGGGCGTTCGGCCAATCATCTCCTTGGCGTCTTTGCCGACGGCCAGCACCCGCCGCTCGCCACGGCCATCGATTTGGACCGCCACCACCGACGGCTCGCAGCTGACAATGCCGCGACCCTTGATGTGGATCAGCGTGGTCGCCGTGCCGAGGTCAATGGCAATGTCGTTGGAAAACAGTGCCTGAAGCCAACTCATCTTGCCTGCACGCTCGCCGGTTTCGGCTGGACTCTGGCTGGCCGCGCGACAACAAGGTGACGCAAAACCCGGCCAAAGGTAGCAGCAGCAAGGGCAAAGGGACAGTGCCGCAGTTTGACTTTTGGCCCAAGCGGGTGTCTACGGAGGCACCAAGGGCGCGTGCGCACAAGGAGTTTGCCATGCAAGTCACCCAGCTATTTGCTCAGATTCGTTGCACTCTGGTGCTGGTCGCGGTCGTCAGTTTTGCAGCCACAGGTTGCAAGACCGAGACTACTCCGACCGAGGCCACGCAGACCGTCAGCCAAGATGACGTGGTCAATACCGACGATCTGGTGGTCGCCGAGAGCAGTGGCGCCGGCGCGGCCAAGCTGGGCGATCCGGCGACGCTGCTCAGCGTGGCCCAAAAATCGGTCGATAGCTCGCGGGCCCACATCAAGGCCGTCGTCGATCTGATAAAAGAGATCGCGGCCGACAAGAAGCCGGCGTTGACGGGGCAGACCGTCGTCGGCAAGCAGCCTTTCGGCAAGTGGACCGGCAGCAAAGCCGGCGTGGATTTGACGCTGTGGGTCATCCGCACCGCCGAAAATCGCTTGCGCTACGTGCTGACCGGCAAGAAGGGCGCCGACACCAAGATCTTGTTGACCGGCGTATTCATCAAAAAAGCGCCTCGCTTGGGTGGCGGTCGGCTGCACGTCAGCTTGACCAATGTCTCGGCGCTGTTCGGCGCGCCGACCAAGACCGGGTCGATGCACCTGTGGTTTGCCAACCACAAGGCCGACATCAAGGGCCGTCGGCTGGCCTACCTCAATGTGAGAGATGCCAACGATCCCAATGATGTTCCTAGAAATTTCGCCATCGATGCCATCCATAAGGCAGGGGCAGGCGGTCGGCTGCGCACCATCGCGGTCGATGATTTTGATCCCAAGCGCCCTGGGCGCGAGCTGTTTGCCATGCGGATGATATGGAAAAACGGGGCGGGCGGTCGTGCGGACGCCATCTACGCCGGGGTCAAGCCGACCGGCGCCGACAAGATCATCGAAGCCCACGAGTGCTGGGGCGGCGACGGCAAGCGCACGGCGTTCTCCAGCTCGCCTGTCGACCCCAACAACGCCAAAGAAGGCGATACCAGCAAGTGCTTTGAGTTTGGTGAGGACAAAGTGCCGGACACCGCGGCGTCGGCGGACGGCAAAGATCCTGATCCGGAATTGGACGCACTGTTGCTCGACGCCGGGGCAGCCGGTATCGACCAAGCCGACGCCGACAAGGCCGACGGCGCACAGTAAGCCGCCGTTCAGCCTGCTGCGATGCGATGGGCGGCGCTGGCTGCGGGATGCGCTGCGTGGTTTGTCGGGGTGCCGCTTCCAGCGACCGCGTGGCACCGCGCCGAGTCGGCCCACGGCGCCGCAGTGCACTGGTCAGGCCCAACCTTGACTTGGCAAGCCCTCGCGGTTGACCCATCGGTCGCTGCGGCGGCGTTTGCGGCTTGGTCTGCCCCTGCCTGCACGGGGTTGCGGACACGCCCTGCGCGGCTCGGCGAACGGCCCAGCGTCGCGGTGGCGATTGCCACAGCGGTGCCGGTCCATCACCGCAGCGACGCAGCGTGGACCGATCTCGACAGCCATCCCGATACCGGTGCGATGCGCAGCGCCACCATCGCGCTGCACCCGGACCACTGGCGCGACTTGGCTGACGCCGCCCAGACCGCGCTGCTGGTCCACGAGATCGGTCACGCGCTGGGGTTGGCCCATGCCGTGCATCGCCAGACCGTGATGCATCCGGGGCTGCGCGACCACGTCACCTTGTTTGACGACGATCAGCACGCGGTGTGCACCCTGTTTCCGCGGTCTGCTCGGCCAGCGGAGCCACCGGATCGACCGTTGCTGGTGGTGCTGGCTTTGGTGCTGGCGCTGATCGTCGCGCGCGCTGGACAGGGTCAACCGCGGGCCCAGTGCGCTGCCGCCACCAAGCCATCGCGCACCGGTTGAGGTGTTGTGGCCAAGGCGGCCATGGCCCGCGCTGCTGCGACCGTTTGGCGGGCTGCCGCGATGATGCCTTCGCCCACCGCGCCGCCATCGTGCACGCCCGCGTGCTGCAGCCCCAACGCCGCGTGACAGGCCAATACGTGGCGATGGGTGTCCAGTTGGTCCCGGACTACCCGCCCACCCGCGGGCGCCATCCAGGCCGCCCAGTACTGCCGCAGCTGGTCACGGTGCTGCGGACCCGTGTCGCGCAGGCGCCCCAGCGCCTCGCTGACCGGACCGACTTGGGCCGACGTCCACGCTGGCGCGAGCTGCGCCGCGATCGCGCTGTCGTCTGGAAGCGGCGACGCGTGCGGGTGCAGTGGCGAATTCACCATCGCCCACAGCGTCTGCACCAGACCATCGGGATGGGCCAGGCGCCGCCACCACTGCTCGCGCAGGACCATCACTTCGCCAAACTGCCAATCGGCTACGCGTGACACCGCCACCCGATCGCCGACCTGCCGTGCCGGCGGATAAGGGCTATTGGCCACGGGTTGCCACTGCCACGACGCCGGCCGCCGCGCCACGATCCCAGCCGCAGTCGGGCAGGCCAGCGTCCACGCGATCTCAATGCCCAAGGGCGTCGCGACCACCGAGCGCGGAAAATTTTGGCAAGCCTTGGGCATTGCGGCAAGACCCGCGGCGCGTTGGATGCGGCATCCGGGCTGGTCCTCATCGAGCCAGCTGCAGACGCCATCTGGCTGGCGCAGCACCACTGCCGGCGGTCGATTCACCAGGCTGTCCTGCCACTGCTGCGGGGTGAGGCCCGGGTCGGCGGCCACCGCCAACAGTTGGGCAATCGTGTCAGCCTCACCGGGCTGTAGGACCGCGCGCCACGGCCGGGCACAGCAAGCCAGGCTGCGGCCACAGGCATAGCCGGCGAGCACCGCTGGCGTGCGCACCAGCTCAGCCATCAGCCCGCACGAGCGCCCCGTCGCTATCGGCCAAGGCCCAACCGCTTGCATACAGGGCGTAGACCAAGGCCAGCGAGCGTTCTTCCTTGGATAACAGCGCTTTGAGCGCAGCGTCGGCGGCCTTGGCCCGGTCTTTGTCTTCTGGCAGCGCCAGCCAATTGTGCTCGGATTGCGCCGCATCGACAGCCTTGTCTCCAGCTGCGACAGCACCTGCTGCGGTGACATGGACACCGCGATCAGCGCCGATTGCACATGCTGCGCGCAAGTAGCGGCCGAGTGCGACGTTGTCGCCGATGGCCTTGATGCTCGCGGTGGCGCGCACGGCGGTGGGCAGCCCTGCAAAGATGGCCCCGGCCTGGTCTGCTGTCAGTGGCATCGCTGTCCTCGCTGGCGGTGGGAGAGGGCCAGAGCTTGACGCCCGCCGGTCACCTGCCCGATTGTCAGCGCCCAAGCGCTGCAGCGCAACTGCGCAGTGTGGATGGCGCACCCCATGCCCGACCCTACTGCCATGCTGCCGTCCGCCACCGCCGCTGCTGATGTGGTGCGCTGGGCGCGTGCCTTGCTCAGCCGCCACAGTGCGCTGTACGACCATGGCGTGGTGGCCCAAGGCGGCGTGCTGCCGCTAGAGCTGCAGCGCTGGATTCGCGGCGAAGGTCAGGCGCCCGAGCGGGTGGCGCGGGCGCGGGCAGCGGCGACCGAGGTCGGGGCCTTGCGCACCAATGTCCAATTGTGGTCGGGTAGCGAGGCCAACCGGCGCTGGCAGCGGTTGATGGTGCAGGTCGCCGTTGGCCCGGTGGAGTGTGATCTGCTGGCGTTGCTGGCGGCCGTCGACTTGAGCCCGCGCATGGCGGCAACGGTGCGGCTGCTGGCGGGATGGCCCGACGCCGCGGGCATCGAGTCCAGTTTTGCCCAGTCGGTGCTCGACCCGCTCGAAGACGACCCAGAAGCGGTGGCGGCGGTGCTGCGCGCCGACCATCCGCTGGCGATGCGCGGCGTAATTCGTGGGCTGGACGCCCGTGGCGACCAGCGCGTGCAATTTGTGCAGCTGTCACCGACGGTGCTGACTTGGCTGGGCCACGGCGCCGAGGTGGCCTGTCGTGGCCGCGATCACCTGCGCTGGTGGGGCACCCAGCACGAGCCGCTGCGTGACAGCGCGCTGGTCGCCGCCGATATCGATAGGTGTTGCAGCGAGCTGGCGCAGTCTGGCCAGCGTCTGCGCTTGCGGGCGGGCACGGGCGACGACGTGCTGGTGCTGGCCCGCGGCGTGGCGGCGCGGCTGGGCAGTGGCTTGGTGACCTGCGACTGCCAATCGGCGCTCAAGCGCCAGGCCGGCGAGGCAGCGTGGCTGGACTCGGACGCGCTGGTTGATGGGCTGCGGGCGGCAGCGCTGTTGGCGCTGCTGGAGGACGCGCCGCTGCTGGTGCGGGGCCTGGGTCACGACGATGGCAGCCGCGCGTTGGATCTGGCGGCGGTGGTGCGATTGCTGGGGCCATTGCCAGTGCCGGTGTTTGTCGAAGATGCGGCTGCCGAAGCGGCGTCGGTCGCGACTGCACTGGGCCGGGAATTGAACGCGACGGCCTTGGAAGCGACTTTTCCCGACAAGGTCCAGCGCCAAGAACTCTGGCTGCATGGGCTGCGGCCGGCCGAGCGGACCGCGCTCGGCGAGGCGGGTCTGGCCCGGCTGGCCGGCTTTCCGCTCACGCCCGCCCAGGTGCAGTCGGTGCAGGCCGAGCGCCGTCAGGCATCGACTGGTCTGGTCGATCTGGAGAGCACCGCCGAGGCCTGCCGGGTCCGCATCGGTCACCGGGTGGGCGAAGTGGCCCAGCGCGTGACGACAGCCGCCAACTGGGACCAAGTGGTGCTGCCCGAGCCGGTGCTGGCAGTGGTTCGCGAGATGATTGCGTTTGCCAAGCATGGCGAGTTGGTCTTGCAGCAGTGGGGCTTTGCCGCGCTGTACCACTATGGCCTGGGCCTGACCTCGCTGTTTTCGGGACCGCCCGGTACCGGCAAGACGATGCTGGCGGGGATTATCGCCAAAGAGCTGGGCCTTGACCTGTACCGCATCGACCTGTCGCGGGTGCTGTCCAAGTACATTGGCGAGACCGAGCAGCGGCTGGGCCGGCTGTTTGAAGAGGGGCGCCGCGGTGGCGTGGCGCTGCTGTTTGACGAAGCCGACTCGCTGTTTGCGCGCCGCACCGAGGTCAAGTCCAGCGTCGACCGCTATGCCAACTTGGAAGTGAACTTTTTGCTGCAAAAAATGGAAGAGTATTCAGGGGTCGTGATCCTGACGACCAACTTTGCCGACAGCATCGACGAGGCATTTAAGCGGCGCATTCGCTTCCACGCCCAGTTTCCGTTGCCCAACCAGCAAGAGCGCGAGCGGCTATGGCAGGCGATGATCCCACCCCGGCTGCCGATTGAAGCCGGGCTGCCGTTTGAGCTGCTGGCCAAGGCTTACGAATTTTCGGGCGGCGAGATCAAGAATGCCGTGCTGCGCGCGGCGTTTTATGCCGCCGTCGATGCGACGCCAGTGACACTGGACTTGCTCGACCGCGCTGCCCAAGCCGAGTGCCAGGAGCGCGGTCGGCTGGTGCTGCGGACGGCGGCAAGCCTGAACTGGCAATAACCAATGGCCGGTCAGACCCTTGCCGACACGCTGGCGGCCCGTCACGGTGGGCCGGCGGTGCGCTGGTTGGCGTGGCTGCGCCAAAATGGCCTGCCGCCGCAGTGGGCCGAAGCGCAACTCACCGCGATGCAGCGCGCCAAGCTGCAGCAGCTGCTGGCCAGCCAGCGGCCGGTTTTTGCGGGCCACCGCGCCGCGCCTGCTCAGCCGACCAGCCAACTGTCGGCGCTGCAGTGGACGCGTGCTGCGATTGGGCGCTATGTGCAGGCCCATCAACCGTGGGCGCTGGCCCAGGCAGACGCGGCGGAAGGACTGCGCCGGGACCACGCTGAGCGTTTCCTGACCATGGGCGACGAGATCGGCAGCGCGGCGCTGCCCTTGCCGGAGCACGACCCGCTGGTGCGTCTTTTGCTGACCCAGGGCGTGAGCGGCGCGGCGCTGCGGCTGTGGGTGCTGCTCGAAGTGGCGGCGCGCTACCATCCGTGCAGCCTGGCGCTGGCGGGGCTGGCCTGGACTGGCGTGCCGCGGGCGTTGCCGTTGCGGATGGCGTTGGCGATTGCGGCGCCGGGTACCGTCGGGCGGCCGTTGCTGCCGCCAGCGCTGGAGTTGCTGCCGTCGCCGCGCGGCGATCTGGTGCGGCTGCGCGGTCCGGCCCAGCTTTTGGTGCCGGTGGCGCCCTCGCCGCAAACCGTGGCTGCGCAAGTCGCGGGTTTGCTCCAGCGGTTGCCGCCCCTGCCACCCGACCGAATTCCACTGGTGCTGGCGTCCTCAGCGTTGGCAGCGTTGCGCGACCTGCACCTGCGCTGGCAGTACCGCGAAGTCGTGCAGCAGTCGGGCGGATCGGGTGGCGTGATTGCCCTGTTTGCCGGGCAGACCGGGCACGGTCGGCGCACGGCGGCGCGGCAAGTGGCGCAAGAGATCGGTCTCGATGTCTGCCGGGTACAGGCGGCGCTGCTGGGCTCGCGCTGGATCGGTGAGTCAGAGGCGCGGATAAGCCAGATGTTTGCCCAAGCGGCCCACGCGGGCGCGGCGCTGCTGGTCGAGGACGCCAACGACATGATGACCAAACACGTCTCGACGACGACCGCCAACGACCGCTATGCCAATTCGGTGCGCAACCACTTGCTCCAAGAGATCGAGCAGTTTCCAGGGCTGGTGCTGTTGATTGCCGGCGGCCCGCACCAGTTTGATGGCGCGATGCAGCGGCGAATCCACGTCACGGTGCGGATGGACGCGCCCAATCGGCGGCGGCGTGGCGAGATTATGGCCGCGGCGTGGCAGTGGCTTATCGCCCAGGCGCCAGCGCTGCAACCCGAGCAAGTGCCTGATTTTTGGACGCTAGTCGCCCAAGAGGCCAGCCCGCAGCAGTTGGTGCACGCGGTCATCGAAGCGGGGCTGCGGGCGCATCGCTACCGAGCGGTGGTGGACGATGATGCGCTGGAGGCGGTGTTGGCCAAGCGGGCGCTGGTGGCGGGGTGAGGCTCAGGCTGGCTAGCGTCCCCACCACCGCCTCAGGTCAAAGCCTACCGCGTCAAACGGCCGCAACTTCGCTTTCTTGTCGTTGCCCTCGGCGGTTTGGACCAAGCTGTACGCCCCATCGCGGAGTTCCAGTACCTCTACGGTCTCGGCCTTGGGGTCAACCAACCACACCCACGGCACACCCTGCTGCGCGTACAGCGGCACTTTGCGCATTCGATCCACCCGCGCCGTGCCCGGCGACACGACCTCGCACAGCCATTCGGGTGCCAATTCGATAAACGCAACGTCTGGGGTGACAGGCATTCGCGACAGCCGCCAACCGGCGATGTCGGGCACAACAATGGCTAGGCGCCCCATGTCGTCGGTGAAGTGCAGCTCCGGTTCGTCCAAGATCCGCCACCCGCCAGGCGAACCCGAGCCGCCGCCTCTGCCGCCGAATCGAACACGAAGCTGGCCGCCAAGCTCGGATCCCGCTTCAGCGTGTTGAATCGCCGGCCGCGGGAACAGGAACAGCTCGCCGTGCAAAATCTCGGCGACTTGGTGCGCCGGAGCGTTTTCAGCACGTCCTGATAGGTCGCCCAGCGCGGTTCAGGCTTTCGTGCGCTTGCGGGCATGGGCTACCTCCGCGACCAGCTTACCAGAACGCAAGCGGCTCGGGAATGTGGGACGATGTCCGCGATCCCCCGCTTTGAGCGCATCTCTGTGTCACTGCGTCGCTTCTCTCGCTGCGGCGTACCAGAGTACGCCTCACTCTTTCAGCTCCTTGTTCCTTGTCGAGCGCAGCAAGCAACCCAGCACTGCGCATCTCAAATCGGGGGCCGCGGGAGATTTCTGTGGGGAATTTGGGATGTCTGGCGCAGCCCCAGCGACCTTGAGCCGAGTCCCTAGCACTGCTATCATTGCAGTCAGGAGGCTCCCATGGCGCAGTTGATCGTCCGCAAGCTCGACCCCGACCTCGTCGCGCGTTTGCGCGTGCGTGCCGCAAGCCACAACTGTTCGATGGAAGCGGAGCACCGCGAGATTCTGCGGGCGGCATTGGTGCCAGACCAGCCCAAGCCGTCACTCTTTGCCTGGCTGGCTGCCATGCCTGCCGCGGTCACGGACAACGACCTTGTGGTGCAGCGTGGGCTGGCGCGTGACGTGATGCTGTGACATCCGGCTGGCTGCTCGATACCAACGTCGTCTCAGAACTCCGCAAGGGTAGCCGTGCCAACCTCTATGTGCAGGCCTGGGCCCGATCCGTTCACGAACCGACGACCTACTTGAGTGCCCTCGTTTTGGGTGAGGTTCGGAGCGGTATCGAACGGACGCGCCGCCGCGATGAGGCGTTTGCGGCCCAACTCGAAGCGTGGTTGGCCGGGCTTGAAGTGCATTTTGCCCACCGCATCCTGCCGGTGGACGTCGCCGTTGCACAGTGCTGGGGTAGGTTCAACGCGCAACGCACCGTCGCCGCCGTCGATGGCCTGCTAGCGGCGACCGCGTTAGTCCATGGATTGACGCTAGCCACCCGGAATTTGGCCGACGTGCACGGACTTGGCGTGCCATGCGTAGACCCGTTTGTGCCTTAGAGTGTATTCGAAAAGGCGGCCTACGCGGGGCTCGCGAAGACCGAAGACCTTCACATTTTCACCATCAGAATAAATTCTGCACCTACAAGTAAGGAACTGTCCAAGTATAACTTGGACAGTTCGTGCTTGCTTGGTGGGTCGCAAGCTCGCGGCTTCACAGCCGACTCGCCGCTCCTTGCAGCACCAAAGCGATCGAGTTGTTCCTTGACCGTTCCTAAGCTTTGGCCGTTCGGGATTCGCACCCGCTGGGTTTTGAAAGCGATTTCGAGTTGGCTCATCGTTGCCTCCTCTATTTCGCGCCGAGCTTTCTTGGCGCAGCGGTTCCGAAAAGGGGGGCGCGAATCCGGGTTTAGCGCGTCAATTGCGGCTGGCCTGACTGGACCTCACCCCGCAGCTGGCCGCGCGGGCGCGGCCAGGCTGCGGCCCTCTCCCTGAAGGGAGAGGACAAGCGCATGAAATATAAGCTATTATGACGAACATCTGTGAACGACCCTGGCGACAAATCTGCGGCCCGCGCAACAATGCCGCCGTGGACTTCCGCCCGTTGCAGACAAGCCGCGGGTCCTGCCGTGGACGAGGTCATAAATGCTATAAATTCATAAGCCCTCTCCCTTCAGGGAGCGGACAACGAGCCATCCGCGCCAGCGGCCGCGAGCGGGTGAGGTCAGCCAAGGCCCAGCTCGATCCGTTCAGCCATGCCACAACGAGCGACCCCCGATTGGAACGGCGCCCGATCTGGCCGCCAAGCTAGAGGCACTTCTCCTGGATCACCAGCAGCTCAAAGCTGGTGCCGCTGCCGGTAAAGGTGCAGTATGGGTACAAGATCCGGGGCTTGGGTACGATGCCGCAGTTGATCTTGTTGGGCACCACGCCCAAGTTGATAAAGCCTATTTCGCTGTCAAAGGTGGAGCCCGGCTGCGCCGTCATCGTGACAACGCCAGTGGCAGCCAATTCGGGGACACCACCGACCAATTCGGCAGTGGCTTTGACCTGATCGATGGCCTCTTTGACAACCTTGGCCGCTTCCCACGCGCTCTTGGTCTTGAGGTCTTTGAGCGAGGGGATGCCGCCCACCGCCAGCTTGACCGCGTCGACAATGGTCTTGGCCACCAACGGTGTGATGAAAATCACGGAGCAGTCTCCCGGCTTGCCCCCGAAGTTGCTCGCCAGAATCTTCAGCGGCAAGCCGGGCACGGCGGCCTGACCCAGGGCCTGGATGGCGTCGATACTGGGACCACCGGACGAAGGCGGAAACTGAGTGTCGATCACTTCCTTGATGGTCATGGTCACGACCATCTCGCCCACGACCCAACCGAGATCCTTCAAGATGCTGGTGTAGCTCGGCACCGAGTCCAGCGCGTACTGCGCCGCCAGCGAGGCGCCGATCTCGACCAACGAGAAGCAATTGGGGCAAGGCGGCATGGCAGGCGCCCCCGGCTGGGCATGCAGCACCTTGGACACCCACAAGTGGTGCTTCTGCGCGGTTTTGGGCAGCTCGACGCCCAGGACCAGGTTGAGCTCGGGCAGCGCCGCCAGCACCCCGAGCGCTGAAGGCTTCAGGGCAGCAAGCACCTGCTGGGCGCTAGCCAGCTTGCTCAGCTCGGCCGCAAGCTTGACCTTATCGACATCATTGGCCTTCTTGGGGTCAATGGTGGCAAGCGTCGTGCGCGTCGCGACCAGCGCCGCCTTCAATGTCGCCAGCGCTGTTGCAAACGCGGCATCGTCAGCCCCAGCGACCACCCCTTTGGCCAGCAGCTTGTCCGCACTCGGCAGCCCTTTGGGCAGGGGCAACAGCACCTTGGTTTCGGCACCAAGTCCGGCCGCCATCACCAGCCCGACGGCATGAAAATCCGCCAGCGCTTTCTCCTGAACCGCTGGACTGGAGGCGCCTGCTACCACCGCTTGGACCAACGCCGACGCTTTGCCCAAGTCGGTGGCCAAGCGGCTCAAACCTGGATCGAGGCCTGCTTGGGCGATCACAAAGCTGGCGGACCCTGTACCCAGCTTGGCTGAGGCGCAAACCGCATTTCCTTTGCCGGGCTTGGCAAATGTCCATCCGCCAGCTTTGCCAATTCCGAAGGCACCCTCAAATGTCACGCTGAAGTCACCCGGATCGGGAGCGGCTGTGCCATCGGCAGCGAGCGCTTGGCAGGTGACGGTCAGCGTCTTGCCAAACTGGGCCATCTCGACCAGCGAAGTGGAGAGCAGCACGGCAACCTTGCCCTTGGCCACGGCAATTTCTGCGGCTGCGTCCGCGGTTGCGTCTAAGCCAGTGTCCGCCGCGGTATCTGGCGTGGCATCGGCGACAAGATCCGGCACGGCGTCAGCAGAGATCACAGCGTCGGCCGGCGGCACAGCGTCCGGTGGCGGCGTTGCGTCATCAAACGAGGCGACTTCAGACACAGTTGCAGCGTCGGTGCCGCTATCCGCAACGGCATCAACCTGATTGCCAGGCGCGCCAGTGTCGGTTGGTGCGGCGTCTTTCGGGCTCACCTCGCCTGCAAAGACCGCAGTGTCGGCACGGTTCGCGCCTGACGCAGCGCCGCCTGTTGGCACACCGCTAGGCCCGGCGCAAGCTTGAATCGCAAGGACCAGCGCGAGCAACGCAGACTTGGACAGGGTGGACTCTCCTGAACGTGGTTTGCGCCGAGGCCGAATACTACTCGCACGGTCGGCGGCAGGCAACCTGAGAGACAGGTTGAGCAAACATTGGTGGTTACTGGCTTTGCGACCGCGATGCCGCAGTGGGGGGCCACTCCACTTTGGCATCGAGCATGAGCACAGCAAACTCAGGTGTCGCAAGCAGTTGCGCCACGACCTGAGCGCCAATCCGGCGCCCGTCCTCCGTGTCGCTTGGAAAATGCACGCCGGCCAATTCGCGGCGCCATCCGACCTGCTGGGCAAACGCCAGCAGCGTGTCCCGCGACTGCGGATGCAACTCGGCCAGCAGCAGCGCCAACGCCAGCGCCGTCCCGCCGTGTCCTGACGGAAAAGCCGGGTGCCTGGGCACCGCAATCGCGGGACGCAACCGGGCATCGACCTGGTGAGGCCGCAGACGCAGCAGCGCAAGCTTTTCGCGAAACAAGAAGAACTCCAGGTCACTTATCGCCATCCGCAACAACGCCGCCGTCTTGGGCTTGTGCGCCGGCATTGTTCCCAGCAGCGCCAGCATCGGCGCCACCAGGTCACCTGCTTCCGCTTTGATCTTGGCAATGTCGGCCTGCGTCCGGGTGGCTTGCAGGGTCAGCAACACCGCGATCTCAGCGGCGGTGGTCGTCGCATCGGGCGGCACACCAAGTGCAATCGCGTTGGGCGGCAGCCACCGCGGCCGCACCTGGACCTTGGCGAGCATCCGCTTGTCGCAGTCCTCGAGCCGATACTGCCGCTGCAACGGCTGCTGCCCGAGTGCCGGCATGGCCCAAGCGAGCACAGCAACCACCAGCGACAGCGCTTGCCCAACCGCCGGCTTGCCCGTGGCAATTCCGCGCGACCGCGGATGCATCGCTAGGGCGCGCCGCAGTTGGCGGCGATGCAGTCCCTGAGGGCCTTGAACTTTTGGGCACTGCCGCCGCTGAGCTTGGCCCCGCAATTGTCCAGACAGGTGGTGTCTTTGCAGCCGCCCGCACAGATGCCAGGCTGCAAGCACCCGGCGAAGTCGCCGCCGCAGGCCAGCGACTCTTTGCTGCATTTTTGGGCCACGCACACGGTGACGTTGGCCAGCTTGCCACTGCTGACCGGCTTGCAATCGCCGGGGCACGTCAGGCTGTTTTCAAACGGCTCGTCGCACTTGGCGTCGCCGCACTTGGGCACTGTGCAGTCTTTGGCGCAGGTGAACGGATTCTCGCCGACCCAATCGCAGGTGCCGTCGCCGCAGGTGCCGGTCAGCGCGCCGGGGCAGTCCACGGCGCAGGTCAGCGTAGTCTCCCATGGCAAATCGCACTTGCTGTCGCCGCACTTGGGCGCCGGGCAGTCTTTGCTGCAGGTAAACGGATTTTCCAAAGGTGCTGTGCACTTGGCGTCGCCGCAACCCGGTGGCGGTGGGCTGCAGTCCATTGCACAGGTCAGCTGCTCGCCCAGCTCGCACTTGCCGTCGCCGCACACGGGTGAGCTGCCGCCGCAGTCTTTGGGGCAGGTGATTTGCTCGCCCAAGTCGCACTTGCCGTTGCCACAGTTGCCGTTGATGAAGTTGACCTTGATGCATCCGGCTTGGACGGCGCACTGAGCGACCGACGTCAGCTCTTGCTGGGCGCTGCTGGGCAGGCCGTTGCCGCATCCGAGCAGGCAGGCGGTGTCGCCTTTGCATCCGCCCAGGCATCCGATGGCGTCGGCGCACGGCTGGTCGCCGAGGCACATCAGCAATTGCTCGCTACAGTTGCCGGTCAGGCAGGAAATCAACGACTCCGGCGTGTCTTGGGCCGCATCGACCGCCGCATCGGGCTTAGGTGCTGGCACGTCCGCGGGCGGTGGGGATTCGTCGTCGACAAGGCCGTCTGGGGTGTCTGTCGCTGCGCTGTCCAGCGTCTCCGCACTGGTGGCAGAGCTGTCGCTTGTCGATTTCCCATCGACACCGCCGCCGTCGGCGCCGGCGCCATCGGCTGAAGCACCGGCGGCAGTGTCTTTGGAGTCACCACTGTCGCCACATCCAGCAGCGGCGAAGGTGAGACAGACCAGAATTGCAGATACGCAGAGGTGCACGCTCTTGAACATCGCGGTCTCGTCACGCCCACACGAGGGGCGCGAGAGGATAGCGACAGCCGGGGCCGTTGCAAAGGCCGAAATGGGCCTGGCGGATCGCTTACGCGCAGCACAACAGCGCGGCCGCGATGGCGGCGGGCACGGCCTGGACAAACAAGATGCGGATGTTGGCCGTCGCCGCGCCGACGATGCCCGCGACGATGATGCATCCGCAAAAGAACAGGCCAAGCTGGCGCGCGACGGCGGCGTCGGGGTGGATGATCGCCCAGACCAAGCCGGCGGCGAGAAACAAGTTGTACACGCCCTGATTCTTGGCGAATACGGCAGCCTTGGCGGCGGTGTCGGCGTCGATGCCGAATACCTTGTTGGTCCGCGGTTTGCCCCACAGGACCGCTTCGAGCACGAAGAAGTAGGTGTGCAACAAGGCGACGACGCCCATCACGATTTTGGCGGCCATGCATGTGCTCGACCGACTGCCCGTGTCGCATGCCGTGACGGTAGCGCCGTTTTGCGAGGACCTCAAAGCGCTTACGATTGGTTCGCGCTATTTCTTATCCGCCATCGCCGCAAGCTCCGCCGTGACATCGCACTGCACCGCAATGAGCATCACCGAGCGGTTGATCGCCAGATCCGTGGTCGGCTTGAACCCCGGGTCCGCGGTTCCGGCCTTCATCTGCGCCCCGACTAGCGTCTTAAAGCCGGGCGAATCGAAGAACTGCTTGGTGTTGTCCAGCGCCACCTTGTACGACTTGCCGTTGATCGGCTTCTTGGCCTGCTCGTACTCGCCGCGCAAGCGGTCGATCAGCCCTTCGACATTGGCGGCGCGGGTCAGCGCCAGCTCTTTGTTCTTCTGGGCCATCTCTTCCTCGCCACCTGGCAGCTTGGTGTTGCCGGTGCGGCTCGCGGTGCCCAACAGCAGCAAGTACTTGGCGTCGGACCAGCGATCCAGAAATGTCTTGACCCCGGACTCGATGGCGCCAGCGTAGCGCCGACACTTGGCCTGCGCGCCCGCCGAGTTGCAGATCTTGCCCTCGCTGCGGGTCGCGCACTCGTAGCCAGCGTCGTTGGGGCATTGCGACGCCTCGGCGTAGTGGGCGTCATAGCCCCAGCAATCCTTGCCGTCGGGTTTCCAGACGTTGCATCCAAAGACCGCGAAGTGCACGCCAATGCCAGTGTCGTTGCCGTGGCCGAACAGGGTGCGAAACTGGGCTTCGCTGACTTTGACGACCGGGTTGGCCGCGCCAAAAGAGCAACCGGTGACGCATTCCTTGACGACTTCGGCGACGATTTTACGAAACGATGGGTCGCGGCAGCGACCGACCGGTTGGCAGTCTGCCGGGCACGTCGCCGCGGACTCACCGGGTGCACAGGAACCATCGCCACAGCGCACGCCAGCCGCGGCGGGGGCAACGTCGGCAGCAGCGCCAGCGGCGGGTGCGGCCACGCCACCAGCGGCAGCAGGGTCGGCGGCGGCCGCAGCCGCTCTCGCAGCAGGCGGAGCGACAGGATCCGAAGCCGCCTCGGATGGTCTAGGGGTGGCGTCCGCGGCTGACGCAGCGGGCGCCGCCGGTGTGCCAGGTGGCTTGCAGTCGGCCGGGCAATTGGCGAGGTCTTCGCCGTCTGGGTTGCAAAATCCATCGCCGCAGGTGCCCGGGCAGTCCAAAGCACAGGTGACCATCGACTCACCCGGGTCGCAGGTGTTGTTGCCACAGGTTTGCTGCGGTTGGGCCCAATACACCAGAAACAGCCCGGCCATCAGCGCAATCAGGACCGCGGCAATCGCCCAGCTTCGTTTGTCATTCATGTCAGCCTCCGTCTACAGACACGGGTCCCCTAAGGCCCAGCGAAAATCCTGCTCTTTGGCAGCATTGATCACAAAGCCCGGCTCCGCCGGGACACCGCGCGCGGGCGTAGCCGTCGGCGGCCGCACAATCGCCATGCCGGGCAGGCCGGCGAAGCACCAGAACACCTTGTCGGGCTTGGTCCCATCGTCCAGCCCGCTCTTGCACTCCTGATGCACGCGCGCGGCAGCGTCTTGCCAACGCTGGCCAGTCTGCGCCAGTTCGCGGACTTGGGGAAAGCCGTTGGCGATTTCTTGGGCTAGGCACGCCGCGGCCGCCTCGCCCGCCTGGGTCCGCAGCCACGTTGCGCGGTCAAAGTAGCTGTCTTCGTTGACCAGCTTGAGCTCAGCGGCCAAATACGCCACGGCAGCGGTCGGCTTGGCACGGTACGCACAGACAAAGGCCGCGTTGGCCCAGCACATGCGCTCGCCCAAGTGCGCGGCCGGCGATGCTGCGTTGCATTGCTTGGCGCGCGGCCGCACCACCACCTGAATCGGGCTGCCTTTGGCCTGTAGCGCGGTGGCCAGCGCGGCCATGCCGTGGCGGGCCATCTCGGTGCGGCAGTGCGTACAGGTCAGGTCGACCGACAGCACCCGGTAGGCCGCGCCATTGCCGACCGGACCAAAGTCCAGCGCTTTGCCCGCCGGTACCTCGCCCGGTTGCCACACCAAGCCGCCGACACATTGACCCAGGCACGGCCGCAGCAAGTCCAGCCGATCGGCGCGCTCGATCTCGCGGCGGGCGCGCTGGGCATCGGTCAGCACGACGCCGCCGAGCTTGCGCGCCGCGCCACTGGCAAGATTGGGCACCGCGACCGCAACCAAGGCCAGGGCCAGCACGGTCGCCCACGCCGGCAACCGACCCGTTTCGCTGTGCAACCGCCGGCCGTAGGCTTGGACCGTCATGGCCAGCGCCGCCAGCGCCAGCGTGTTGACCACGTGCATAATCAGGCAAATCTCGCACGAGTGGCCCAGGATCAAGCGACCCACGCCGAGAAAAACCAGCAAGGCCAGCGCCAAGATCGGCATCACCATCCGCAGGCCGACCAGCGCAAAGCGCACCAGCGGCCAGGCCGCCACTGCCGCGCCGCCCGCCACTACCAGCAGCAGCAGAAATGTCACCAGGTGGGCGGCCAGCCCAAAGGCCGCGGCCGGCACGCCAAACGGTTTGCCCAGCCACGAGGTCATGGCGGACCGGCACAGGTCGGCGCTCGCCGACGTCGCACAGAGCGGCGGCACATCGACATCGAGGCCATAGCTAATCTCGACATGGCGCTGCAGCCCGACCAGCGAAGTCGCCACACCGGCGGCGACCAGCATCAGCGCCAGCGTCAGCAGCAACGTCCGCCAGACCAGACCGCCGTGGGGCGTGGCGGCAAACTGCTGCACCAGTTGTTCAGGCTTTGACGCCATGGCCAGCTATCGCCTGCGCAGACAAGTCTGCAGTTGTTGCACACGCTTGGGACACTCGACCGGTGCCGCCAGCCGCCGCAGCTGCAGCGCACACTGCGGGTCCCCAGGGTGGTGCATCTTGCACACCGCCCGGCTCAGGCGCTCGAGCGCCGGTCCACATTGGGCGACATCGGGCCGACCGAGTTGCCAGCGCAGGATCAGGCTGTTGTCGATCGGCAGGGCCAGCAGGCACGTCAGCAAGGCGACCGCGACTACGGCGAAGATCGGCGCTGGGCCATCGCCCTGCGACGGAATCTGCAGCCGCGGATC
>CANMNA010000017.1 GCA_947499075.1 Myxococcales bacterium | reverse complement strand
CCCGGACCATGGCAACCGGTCAAAACCGGTGTAAGGGCCCCGGCGAAATTAAGTCGATCAGCAGTAGGTTGGGCACCGTTGCCGCGAGTCGAACGCTTTCGCGAGCTTGGCAACCAACGCAGCAAGCAAACGAGCCACCAACAAAATCGACTCGATTTTGTTGGTGCTCTAACGAGGTACTACGTCTTGTCTGCCATCCAATCTTGAACTGCAAACCGTGCGACGGTGCCAGAGCGCATTTGCTCTAGCGCTTCCACGGCCGCTTCAGCTGCCGAAAGCGTGGTGATGCACGCAACTCCGCGCGCGGATGCGGCGACACGAATGGCTTTGTCGTCGTGAAAACCAGCCGAACCGAGCGGAGTGTTGATGACCATTGCGACGCGTCCGCTGTTGATTTCATCAACCACGTTGGGTGAGCCCTGGCCGACCTTGAACACCAATTGGACCGGCAGGCCATTGTCGAACAAGTGCAACGCCGTGCCGCGGGTACCCGAGAGCGCAAAGCCCAGCGCGTGCAACCGGGCTGCAACAGGCAACAGTTCCGCCTTGTCGCGATCATTGACCGACAGGAAAATCGTGCCACATTGCCGGGCATTCGCAGGATCGGGCAGCGCTAACCCTGCGCCCTGCATGGCCTTGAGATAGGCTTCGCCCGGCGTGTTGCCAACGCCCATCACTTCGCCTGTCGAGCGCATTTCCGGACCCAGCAACACATCGACGCCGGGAAATTTTTTGAACGGAAATACTGGCGCCTTGGCAAACCAGTGCTTCGTCGTCAGATCTGTGGTGCAGCCCAGTTCTGCCAGCGTGGCACCCAGCATGATCCGCGTCGCCCACTGCACCAGTGGCTTGCCGGTCGCTTTGGCTAGAAATGGCACGGTGCGAGACGCGCGCGGATTGACCTCGAGCACGTACAGTAGGCCGTCTTTTTCCGCGAATTGGATATTGAGCAGGCCGCGCACGCCAATCGCTGGGCCGAGCAGGCGCGTAATGTCCCGCATCTGAGCCAAAATCGCCGGCTTGACCTTGATTGGCGGCAGCAGCGCCGTCGAATCGCCGGAGTGCACGCCCGCTTCCTCGACATGCTCCAACACGCCGGCGATGACGGTGTGCGTGCCATCGCACAGCGCATCGACATCGTATTCAAAGGCATCTTCCAGATAGCGGTCGATCAACACGGGCTTGTCTGGCGCGGCCCGTGTCGCCGACCGCAGCCAATTCTGCAACTCAATCGCATCGTAGACAATGCGCATCGACTGACCGCCCAGCACATAGCTCGGGCGCACCAGTACGGGGTACCCGATGGTCTCTGCCGTCAGGATTGCGTCGTCTTCACATAGCGCTGTGCCGCTTTGCGGCTGGAGCACGCCGAGGCGGTCCAGCAGCGCGCTAAAGCGGGCGCGATCCTCTGCCAAATCAATGGCCTCGGGCGATGTGCCCAGAATCGCGATCCCAGCATCGTGCAAACCGTGGGCGAGCTTGAGTGGGGTCTGTCCTCCCAATTGCACAATCGCGCCGATGGGTTGTTCTTTCTGTGCGATCTCAAGGACATGCTCCAGCGTGAGCGGCTCAAAATACAGCCGGTCGACCGTGTCGTAATCAGTCGACACGGTCTCTGGGTTGCAGTTGACCAAAATGGTCTCGTAGCCCATCGCGTGCAAGGCGTAGGCGGCGTGACAGCACGAATAATCGAATTCAATGCCCTGACCTATGCGGTTGGGCCCGGAACCGAGGATCATGACTTTGGGTTGTTCGGTCCTTGGCGCTTCGTCTTGCGTTTCGTACGACGAGTACAAATAGGGCGTGTGAGACGCAAACTCGCCCGCGCAGGTGTCAATTCGCAGATAAACCGGAACCACGCCGTGGCGCCGACGCAGACTGCGCACCTCGGCTTCTGGCACCTTGAGCAGGCGCGCCAGATCGACGTCCGTCAGGCCTTCGCGCTTCCACGCGTGCCAGCATTCTCGATCGATCTCGCCGCCCTTGGCCGCCACGACTTGCCGTTCTGTTGCGGCCATCAGCGCGAGTTGGTGCAGGAACCATGGATCGATTTGGCTGAGCGCATGCACTTGGTGCAACGACCGCCTCTCCGCAATTGCGCGCATGACCGCCAGCAGTCGCCATGGTGTCGGCACGCTCAGATCCGCGTCGGTCGGTACGTCCGTCTTGGCAGATGGGGGCAAATCCAGCGATGCCAGGCCCTTGCGCAGCGCCTCGCGGAACGTGCGGCCGATCGCCATGACTTCGCCAACGGACTGCATTTGCGGACCCAGCGTCGGCAGGCTGCCCGGGAACTTCTGAAAATCGAAGCGCGGAATTTTCACTACCACATAGTCGATCGACGGCTCGAAACACGCAGGCGTCGTTAGCGTAATGTCGTTGGCGATTTGATCGAGCGTGCATCCAAGAGCCAGACGCGCGGCGATTTTGGCAATCGGAAAGCCCGTCGCTTTCGAAGCCAGCGCCGAGCTGCGCGACACGCGCGGGTTCATTTCGATGACCGACAGCTGCCCGGTCAGTGGGTGGACGGCGAATTGAATGTTGCTGCCACCCGTCTCCACGCCGACTTTGCGGATAATCAGCAGCGCGGCGTCGCGCATCGTCTGATACTCCCGATCAGTCAAGGTCTGAGCCGGGGCAACCGTAATCGAGTCGCCGGTATGCACGCCCATCGGGTCGAGGTTTTCAATCGAGCAGACCACCACGACGTGGTCAGCCCGGTCGCGCATCACCTCGAGTTCGTACTCCTTCCAGCCAGCGATCGATTGCTCGACCAGCACTTGGCCGGTCGGACTCTCTGCCAGCCCATTGGCCACGATCGCGCGCAATTGGTCTACGGTCGTCGCCATGCCACCGCCGCTGCCGCCGAGCGTAAAACTGGGCCGCACGATCGCCGGCACGCCAACCTTGCGCACCGCCTCATCGACCTGATCGATGGCCGTGACGATGTGGTAGGTCGGGGTGTGCAAACCTATCTCGGCCATCGCCACCGCAAAGCGTTGACGATCCTCCGCGAGTCGAATCGCGGTCACGCTTGCGCCAATCAGCGCAACGTTGAACTCGGCGAGCACCCCGCTGTCGTGCAGGGCGAGCGCCAGGTTCAGCGCAGTTTGCCCGCCGACCGTCGGCAAGAGCGCATCTGGGCGCTCCATCCGGATGATGTCGGCGACTGCTTGCAGCGTCAGCGGCTCGATGTATGTCCGGTCAGCCACAGAAGGATCGGTCATAATCGTGGCTGGATTGGAATTGACCAGCACCACCGTGGCGCCTTCGCTGCGCAACGCCCTGCAGGCCTGCGTGCCCGAATAGTCGAATTCGCAAGCTTGGCCAATGACAATCGGACCGCTGCCGATCACCAGCACTTTGCGCCCGAGCCCTCTCATCGCGTGCGCTCCATCAGCGCCACAAAGCGCCCGAACAAGTGATGGCTGTCGTGGGGACCCGGCGATGCTTCGGGGTGAAATTGCACCGAAAATGCCGGTGCACGCTTGTGGCGCAGGCCCTCGACCGTGTCATCGTTCAGGCTGACGTGGGTGACCACCACTTCCCGACCGTTGAGCGATGATGAATTTACTGCAAATCCATGATTCTGGGCGGTGATCTCGACGGCACCAGAGTCCAGATCGCGCACCGGATGATTGCCGCCCCGATGCCCGAACGGCAGCTTGTAGGTGGTGCCGCCGCAAGCCAAACCGAGCAATTGGTGGCCCAGACAAATGCCAAACAGCGGCACTTTGCCAAGCAACTCGGCGACGGTCTGCACGGCGTAGGTAACAGGCTCCGGATCGCCCGGACCATTGGACAGCAGCACACCATCAGGGCGCATCGCCAAAATGTCAGCCGCAGTCGTTGTCGCTGGGACGACGGTCACGCGGCACCCGACGGCAAGGCACTGCCGCACAATGTTGCGTTTGATGCCAAAATCGATGGCCACAACGTGGTACCGGGCCGTCGGCGGACCAGCCTGCCACGGCTGCTTGCACGTCACACGGATCGCCAGGTCCAGCCCGGCCATGCTCGGCAACGCTTGGGCCTGGTCGACCAGCGCCTGCAACTGAGGCGCAAACGACTCCGAGCTCGCTTGGCCCAGCACACCGGCAAGTGGCAGCCCCCGCGCCTCAAGTGGCCGCACTACGCCGCGCATGGCGCCGCGATCGCGCAGGTGCAGGGTTAGCCGCCGTGTGTCGACACCGGTTAGACCCGGCACACGGGCTTGAGCCAGATAGTCACCCAGCGTCCGGTCGGCCCGCCAGTTGGACGGAACCGCGTGCAAGTCACGCACAATCAGGGCCGAAGCGCGCACATGCGTCGACTCCACGTCTTCGGCGTTGATGCCGTACGAGCCGATGTGCGGGTAGGTCAGGGTGACGATCTGGCCCTGATAGCTCGGGTCAGTCAATATTTCTTGGTAGCCGGTCATCGCGGTGTTGAACACGACTTCGCCCAAGCCGGCGCACTCGCTTGCACCGAACAGGCTGCCGCGAAAGTAGCTGCCGTCTTCAAGGACCAAGATGCCGTTCATCGTCACGCTGCCCCTGCAGGACGTCCCGCCGCGGCTGGACGGTAGGGGCGAACGCTAGCCGGAGCAAGCGGGGCAGGGTGACGATTGTGTGAACTGCCGCGCTGCCAGTGGGAGAACCAAATCGTGTGATGCCCTTGTCGCCTTGTTGCCCTGTGCAATGCGCCAACGCCGGTTAGAGGGTGTATTCGATTGTGTCAACTGAAAACCGCAGCGTTGATCACGGCTTGGGACGCCGTCGCAATGAATTGCGCGGCTACAGTCGCACCTGCGCAATTGTCTGGGCGGGTGTCGGCGCAGGCCGACACCGTTAGCTGTAGGTGCAGAATTTATTCTGACGGCGAAAATGCCGGAGTTTTCGGTGGTCGTAGGCCCTCGCCCAACTGGGCCTTTTTGGCTACACCCTCTTACGGCGATGGTCGCCCCAAGGAAGCAAACACCGCGCGTTCGCAGGCGCCGCTAGCCTTTTCTGCACCGCGTTGCACCACCCCGACGAAGTCACTATCGCGGCTCAGCGCTTCGTCCGTGAACTTGGCGATGTCCTCCACCTGCGTGCCGCGGCTGCACAGGGCCGCCACGATCGGCGATAGGCAGCGTCGGCCACCGGTCTGGGCGATGACCATCGCGGTCAGTTCCAGTGAGGCCAGCTCCGCCGTGGCCCCTGCCAACGTCTCACACTCGCTGTGCTTGGCCACCAGCCAGCGTGCGAGCAGCAAGTCAGTCAACGTCTGATTGCGCGGCAGCCAGATGTGCTTGGACGGGCCGGCCTTGACGATGGTCGAACCCATCAGCGCCGTGCAGGCTTCCTCGGCGGTCACGCCGCCCGGTGGCTTGGCGTTCTGGCAGCGGTCCAGCGTCAAGACGAAGTCAGGCTCGGTCGCGTCTGCCACACCCAATGCGATCATGCGGTCGAGCCAGCCCAGCGCTGCGTCTGTCGATGTCGCTACGCCGCGAACCCGATGGCCGGTCCACGACGCGAACACGTCTGCGCGGTTTGGCGTCGCCGGCAAGTCGTCCATGCCTTTGCCAGCGTCAACCGCGAGGTCGGCCAAGGTCTCGGCGTCGCGAAAGGTTGGCATGAACACATAGCGGCAGCCCTCACCGTCTGGACGTTTGCGGTCCAGGTTGAGCTTGGCCCGCCAAGCCAACGCGGCTTGATAGGCCGACCCACCGCCGGTGCGCCGCTGCCACACCGCGTCGGCCTGTTCGCAGGTCAACTCAGGCAGTTCCGCTACCGCATCTGGCTGCATGGCGCGCATGCCCAAGGTGAAGCCCGGGCGCTCAAATCGCACGAAGTGGGGCATCGTCGCGCCCGACTTCGCCAGCCATGCCAGATCTTTGCCCATGGCCCGACGGTCCGCTTGGCTCAACTCATCGGTGCCATCCAAAATGAGCAGCCACGGCTGCCCTCCAAGCTTTGCCTGAAGAACTTCAATGGCGTCGTCTTCTGGCTGACCGCCCAATTGCTCGAGCAGTACTTGACCCAGCGCCGGCTTCTCATCGGTGGCCACTGTCATCTTGGGGCGCAAATCCAGTGCAGCATCGATGCGGATGACCGGAACTTGGCCGCAATTGGCTGCTTGCACGGCACCGACGAGCCGCGACTTGCCGGACCCGCCGCGTGCGAGCACCCAAGTCTGCGTGCCGGCCCGGCCCGCGCGCAGCCTCTTGCCGAGTTGATCTTCGGTGATGGTGGTCACGCCATCGCCTTGGCGCCACTTCAACGCCATCGGGACGTGATCGGTGCTGGCATTTTGAGCCTGCAGCACCCGCTGGGCCGTGTAGCACCGGTCTGTCAGTTGTTGCGGCAAGGGCGGCGGCTTGTCGCTTTTGGCTCCGCTGCACGCGATCATCGCGCAACAAAAACTCAAGACGCAGCAGGAAATTCGATCGAAGGCTCGGCTGTTGACGGTGTTCATGGAGCAACTTTAGCCGCGGCAGCGGCCGACTGGCAACCGGGTGCGCAGCGCGCCTAGGCTAGGGCAACGCGCCAACTAGAATTGCGCCGACCGCTGAAAAGCGAATGCCAATAGACGCCGACTCTTTGATGTCATCGCCGTCCACGTCGATGTCAGTTTCGAGCAATTGGGTCACCAACTGAATTACCTGGTCTTTTGTCAGGCCAGATTCGGCAAACGCCCCGTCCTTGAGCGCGCCGAGCATGTCCAGCACCGCCGACTGGGGCACCGCACCGCCCAGCACCCCTTGCATGCCGGCAATTTGTTGCGTCCCCGGCGCAAACGTCACCTCGCCTTGAATGCGGGCCCCTTTGACATACAAGGTGGCGTTTTTGGCGCCAATTAGGTCGGCGTCCATCGCGAAAAGCGTGTTCTTGGTGCCAGCGGTGAGTTTACCGTTCTTGACCATCGCGTCGGCAAACGAGAATTTCGGTTTGCACTGGCCGGTCAGCGCCGATTGTCCAATCAGCCACTTGCACACATCGGCTTGCGGCTTGCATCCGGCAAGCTGCGACTCGTTGAGCATCTCGGCGTAGTACAGGTTGAGCGTAAACGGCACACCCTCACCGGCATAGCCTGCAAATTCAGCGACGAATGTCAGCGATCCGGTGGTCACGCCGCTGATGAGGACCTTGTTGATAAACCCGGACAGCACTGCCGCAGCATTGTCGATGCCCCCGCTGCAGTTGGCGAGCGGCGCGCAAGTGGTCGGGTCACCGTCGACATCGATGCCGTCGCCGGGCGCGCCGCTGCCGCCGATCTGAAACTGGGTCAACTTGCCGGAAGTTCCTCCGAATAAATTGTTGCATTTTGGGCACATCGATGTTTTTATGCCGACGCAGGCGCCCCCGGTGCACGTGTCGGGCGTGGTGCACGCTTCGCCGTCGTTGCAAGGCGCCTTGGTGGCCGTGTGAACGCAGCCCTTGCCGCCTTTGCAGCTGTCGTCGGTGCAGGCGTTGTTGTCCTCACAGCCGAGCGTGCCCGTGCCTGCCTTGCAGGTGCTACCATCGCACAAGTCGCCGACAGAACACGGATTGCTGTCGCTGCACGGACCGCTTGTCACCTTGTGGGTGCAACCTGCCTTGGCTTCGCAAGCATCTTGGGTACAGGGGTTCTTGTCATCACAGCTGATCAGGGTGCCGGTACAGGCGCCCGCCAAGTCGCAGGCTTCGGCGGTGGTGCATGCGTTGCCATCTTCGCAAGCGGTTGCAGCAATGCTGAAATCAACAGCACTTTGCTTGCTGCTGCAGCGGCGACAAGCGTCGCCGGGCTTGGGCGACCCGTCGGCGAAGCACGCGCCACCGATGGTGCACCACCCCAACAGCACGACATGTTCACACTGGCCGGTCATCGCGCAATTGTCTTGTGTGCAAGAGAGCTTATCTTCGCAAGACTTCAGCGTGCCGATGCACTTGCTGCTTGCACACGCGTCGCCTGTTGTGCAGGGGTTGCCGTCGTCGCAAATTTGGCCGACCGGTGACTTGGCGGTACAGAGTGTCACTGTGTCTGCCGTAGCGTCGCCTGCCAATGCATCGGGCTTACCTGGAGCGCTGTCGCTGCAAGCTGGGGTTGCGCTGGCCCAAATGCACACCGCTGCCGCCCAAACACCACTTTGATATCGCATGAAATTTCCTTGTCCGCGTCTGCTCAGCCGGCCACCGCGGCCATTTCGCGTTCGACATCCGCCAATCGGTTCTGCACCGCAGACAAACGTGGCCCGCCGCCCCGCTGACCCAAGTAGGCGACAAACGATCGCAGGCCCGAGGCAGCGCGCACCAGATCGCCCATTTCATGCAGCATTTGCAGGCCTTCCTCGAACGCTTCCGTGCACTTGCGATCGATGACCGTCGAACGGGCTCCGCCCTCCGACAGCGCGCGCGTGCCCAGCACGCAAGCCCGCACCACCAGCGCCCGCGCAACTGCCAGGCGCGCCCCGGACATGCGTGCCCCTTCGACGGCGCGCTCACTGTCCAAGTCCGCTGTTTCTAATGCATTGCGCTCCAAAGAGATCGAAGCCTGCACCCGGTACAGGCCGGACGACATCTCAGGGTCATCGACTTCCTTTGCCAAATCGCTGATCTCGTTGGTCATCGCCGCCGCTTCTTGCCACTCGCCGACCGTAATCGAGGTCTCGGCCCGCATCAGCGCGACTTCTAACCGCCGCCTGCGATCGCCGACCATACCCGCCAAGGTGCTGGCTTGATCCCAAGCCTGAAATGCCATCTTGTACTTGCCTTGGGCGGCATGGACCTCGCCAAGCACCGTGCGCGCCTCGGCGGCTCCCCAGCGTTCTTGAATCTGTTCGCAGACTTGAACGGCCTCGGCGACAGCGTCCAGGGCATCTTGAAAGTGGCCGCGCCCCAGGTGGACGCGGGCAATGTTGCACAGCGATCGCGCCACCACGCGGCGATCTTGGGAGCGTCGCCGCAGCGCCAGGGCCTTGAGGAACAACTGCAGCGCATTCTTGTAGGCGTTTTGCTCGCCGCGGATCATGTGGATCAGGCCCATCTCGTCGCTGACATCGGCGATCCAGCGGTGAGCACCCACGACCTTGAGGTGCTTCATTGCCGCGTCGAGGTAGCCAAATGCGACTTCGTAGCGACCGGACACCCGGGCGACCTGCGCGATCCGCAGCTGCACGACACCGGAACGCTGATCGTCGTCGAGGCAACGCGCCATGTGCATGGCGTCGAGCAGCACTTTCTCGGCTTCCGCATGGCGCGACAGTCGGAGCAAGCTGCCGCCGTGAGCGGTGCGCAAGTCGCAGGCCAAGTCGGCATCGTCAGACCCAGCATTGCGGCTGCCCGCCGCATACAACGCCATCGCCCGCTGCAATTGGTCAACTGTCCGCGCTGCATCGCCGGCATCGAGATAATGCTGCGCCGCCTGCCGATTGCGGTTGCCCTGTTCAAAAAGCTCCGCAATGCGCGCGTTGTCAGCAATCGGATCAAGCCGCGGCCGGGCTGCCAGCCATTGGGCTGCCAATCGGCTATAGAGGCAGCGCTTTTCCTCGTCCAGGGCCGCCACAATCGCCGATGGGTCGTTGGGGTGGACAAAGTTGAACTCGATCTCACGGCCCAGCCGAGATTCTTCAACAAAGACGATAATGTCGACACTCTGCAACTGCAGCATCACGCTCTTGAGCGCACTGCGATCCCGTTCGGTGAGGCTATCGACTGGATCGCTGCGGCCGCCGCGCAGTACGGAAAGTACCCCGCCGAACCAGCATGTCGCGCCGAAGACTGCTGCGGCGTCTGTCACAGTGCGCAGCTCTTGGGGCAAGCGCGCGAGGCGATCGGGCAGCCCAGACTTAGATTGACCTGCGGCGGCGAGCGTATTTTGCCACGAGGCCGACACGCCGCGCTCGGTCTTGTGTTGCCAGCGCCAGATGCCCTCGCGAAATACAATATCCGATCCGGCCAGCATCCCGCGCAAGCTGTCGAGCAGGAACTCCGGAGAGCCTGCGGCTTGGGAAGCCAACTGCTCCACCGCGGCTGGCGGCATTCCGTTGACTTTTTTGAGTAATTTTCGGGCAAGCGTCGTCAAGAGGCCGGTGTCCATGGGCCCGATCGCCACGCTGTGCGCGGCAAACTCCTCTGGCGGGGGCTCGAGGGCCTCTACCAGCAAGGCAATCGGCGCCGTAGCTGATGAAGCGCGCAGCCCTTGCACCAGTGCGGTGAACTCCTCGGGGCGGGACCGCTCAAAGTTCAGCTGCAAAATCAAAGGAGATTGCCGGGCGCGGTGCTTGATGATCGCCGCCACCAACTGAGAGGCGACCTGCAGCGGCGGCTCGAGCACGCCGTGGTCGACACTGGCAGTCGCTGCGCGCAAACCAAGCAGCGGCGCGACCAACTGCAGCGCATCTGTGGCGCGATCGGCACCGAGCCAACCCTGTAGCCGCAGCATGACCTGACCCCAGGCATCAGGCTGACGCAAAACCGTCGGGCCACCGACGACTTCCGCCAGCACTTGCCCCGCTAGCGAGGGCCCAGGGCCGTCGAGGTCTGGCACACGCACCCAACTCAAACCGCGCGACACCGGCGAAACCACGCGCTGCAGCTCGGCGAGCAGCCGCGTCTTGCCGATTCCGTGCGGGCCGCTCACCCACACCACGACCAGGCTCTTGGTGTTCAAGGCCTCTCGAACTGCGTTGTAGGTCGACTCGATCTCCTTGCGTCGGCCAATAAACGGGACCTGACTGCCAAAAATAGACGTAATCTCGCTGGTAGACAGCTCTGGCGCTTCCGCTACATCGCCAATCGCCAACTCGACGGTTGGATTGGGCAGCGCCGCCGGCGTCGGCAAGCGCGGTGCAACGCCAAGTGGCACCGGCGCAGTGGGCAATCGCGGTGGTGTCTCTGGCATCGGGCAGCTGCACCTTTGCCCGACGACGCTGCGCCGGGACCATGCACGACCAAAAACTCACTGGCGCAGCGCAACGCGGCGTCCGGCTATCCACAGTCAGCCTCCGGCTAGGCAAGTGCCACCAAAGCGCATGGGCGCCTCGCCGGTCCGGTCGCGCGATGATAGGCTCGTCGCGCCGTGCGGACAAGCAGCGTGCAGTTTTGAGTGGCAATGGGCAACGCTCTACATTGGTCGACGATCTTGCAAGCACTTGCGCGGGCCACACGCTGTGACGGCGGCGCTGCTGCTGCCTTGGCGCTCCAACCGGCGGCCAATCAGGGCGACGCCGAGCTGCGTCTGGACGAGACAGGAGAAGCGGACCAGCTGTTGGCGATGGCAGCGCTGCCCGGACTGCCAGAGCAGGTGCTCCTTGCCCCGTTGCTCGATCAGGCGGTTGTCGGTGTGCCGCTTGCTGGTGCCGAATTGGCCGCTTTGGCGCGCGTCGCCCATGCCGTCGGCACGTTTGCTGCCGCTGCCAAGGTCTGGCCGGTGCACATCGCGCACATGGGCATGCTGTGTCGCGACGGCCCAGACCTAGGTTTGCTCACCACGGCGTTGCACGATTCGATCGGCCCAGATGGCCAAATCCTGGACACAGCCAGCCCTGAGCTTGCCCGGCTGCGTCAAGAAGTCGTGCAACTGGCCGCCCGTTTGCGTCACCGCATTGACCAACTTGTGCGGGACAGCGACGCGGCCGGTTTGCTCCAGGACGAGTACTTTACCCTGCGCGACGATCGGTACGTTTTGCCAGTGCGGGCCAGCGAAAAGCGGACCCTGCCGGGCATCATTCACGGCACATCGCAGACTGGGCACACCGTCTACGTGGAGCCTCAGGAGCTGGTGGAGGCCAACAACCGCATGGCGCTGGCTTACGACGCCGTACGGCGCGAAGAACGGCGGATTTTGGCTGAACTGAGCGGCATGTGCGCGGACTGCCACATCGACCTGCGCCACGCCATTGGGCTGCTCGTGCACCTGGATCTGCGGCTCGCCATGGCCCGGTTGGCCAGCGAGCTTGGTGGCCACCGCCCGAGATTTGACAGCACTCGCATCGACTTGCCCCGGCTGCGCCACCCTGTGCTGGTCCTCGATGGGGCCACCGCGGTAGCCAATGACGTGCGGTTAACCGGACGTCCGGTGCGCTGGCTGGTTGTCTCCGGACCCAATGGCGGAGGTAAGACCGTGCTGCTGACAGCGCTCGGCCTCGCTGCGGAAATGGCCCGTCACGGCCTGTATGTTGCTGCAGGAAATGACGCCTGCCTGCCGTTTTTTGGCGGTGTACACGCCGTCATTGGCGACGCGCAGGACTTGGGCAAAGGGCTGTCGACCTTTGAAGGCCACTTGCGCGCGGTCACTGCGGTGCTCGCGCAGGCCAAAGCCCATCCGCCGGTGTTCGTGCTGCTCGACGAACTGGCGGCCGGTACCGAGCCGCTCGCTGGTTCGGCGCTGGCGACTGCGCTGCTCGAGTATGCCGCGCTAGAGCTGCCAGAGAGTTGGGGCGCTGTGACCACCCATTTTGAAGCGTGCAAGTTGCTCGCGTTGCGCAACAAGACCTTTGCCAATGCCGCACTGTGCCGAGACGTGGTGACTGGAGCGCCGACTTACCAACTTGCACTGGGCGAGATCGGCAGCTCCGATCCGCTGGTGCTCGCCCAACGCATCGGCTTGCCGCAAGCGATCACCGATCGCGCGGCCCAGTTGATGGGCAGCGATAGCTCGACGGTGGCACTTGTGTTGGCTGAACTGGCCGAAGAGCGCCGCCTGACTGCGCAGGAGGCCAATGAATTTCGCACTCAGCGCAACCAGTTGGAGTTGGAGCGCGAGCGGCTTGTCGAACTGCGCCGTCAGGAGCAGCGATCTCTGGAGCAGCGCGTTGCGCACGCCGCAGAGGGCGCGGTTGTGCAGCTGACCCAGTGGTGCCGGGACATCGAGTCAGCACGATCGGAGCTGGCCACCGCGGACCGCAAGCAACTTCAAGAGATCGCCAAGGTAGCCGGCGAACGGGTGACAACGGCCCAGGCCATGGTCAACGTAGCGCTGCACGCACACAGGCCCGTCGCGGTACGCACAGCCGTCGCGCCAGCCGATCTCATTGCGGGTGCGACAGTGTGGCACACCGGCCTTCAAAAGGCCGTGATGATCGTTGAGGTCTCGCCGCGTCAGGATCGGTGCAAGGTCGCGGCCGGCAACCTGCAGCTTTGGGCTGAGCCTACAGTACTCCAGCGGCCGCTTGCAGGCGATCGGTCAGGGTCGGGGCAGGCAGCTCCGAGCAAAGCTGCGCACGTTGGCGTGACCGCGCCGCGCCCGCAACGGGACGAGCTTGCGACACCGCAGTCTCTTGGAGAAGCGGGCGCCGCGTTGCGGACGGCAGAGGCGACTGTCGACGTGCGCGGTATGCGGGCCGACGAAGCTGTTGCTGCGGTCGACAAGCACCTCGATCAGGCGCTCATGGCCGGTCGAGTCGGCGCATGCGTTGTTCACGGCTCGGGTACGGGTGCCTTGCGAGAGGCGATCCGGGCCCACCTGAGGCGTCACCGCCAAGTCGCGCAGTACCGGGCTGGCGATCGCCATGAGGGCGGCGACGGCGCGACTCTTGTCTGGATTAAACAGTAGATTCAGCTACTTGGGTCGGGAGTAGCCAGTCAAGCATTGGCCCGTTGTCCAAGGTTCGCCAGAGCCAGGCCACCGGACCAGGCGCGTATTGACGACGTCACCCGCCGAGTCGCGAATCACCAATGGTCGCTCGGGATCGACCGCCATTCTTCTGACTTTGCCCGCACGTTGGGCGATAAACAGGACTCGGCTGCCGTGGGCACGCTCAACCACGCCGACGAGGGTGACACCGTCGTCTGGCTTGCCATTGGCGTTGAGGTCAGCGGTGTCATGGAAGAACACCAGGTCACCAGCTCTTACTGTGGTTTTAGCAACTTTGGCGTCCTCGAGCTTGGTCCACAGCGCCGCGGCGTAGGGGAGCTTTGTGTCGACTGCGACATCCTGACCGGCCGCGCGCAGCACTTGGGCCACGAACGCCCGATCCTGCAGGCCCGGCGTGCCGAGCAGGGCGAGTGCAGCTTCGACCCGCTGCGCCGCGCGCACGTCAGTTGTGTTCTGAGGCGGCGGCGTCGAAGCCGGGGCTGCCGGTTGCGCCGACCGGCTGGCGATGGGCTCACTGGGTTCGTGTGGACTGGGCACGGCAATTCGCTCGGGCGAAGGCCTAGGCAGTGGCAATTGCGGCCGCTGGGCAGGCTCGGCTGGGGCTTGCGGCGCAGGACGCTCTGCAAGGCGCGCCACGCGCGGCGATTGGCGGGCCATTTGTGCGCGGCTGTCCGCAACGGTTCTGGCTTCGGGTACAAAGTTGAGCTCGCTGGCCTGCCAAGCGTAGTCCCTCGAAACGGCTGGCAATGTGCCACAACCCCAGCACCACAGCACGCCCATGCTGGCAAGACTAGGTCGCAGTCGGACGATGGAGCGGTTCGGGTTTGGCATTGCCGTGCAAAGCCGGATGGCCGGCACAGCGATGGTCGCTGCAAGTCCGCCTCCGTCAAGTTTTTGTTGCCCTGTCCTGGGCCGTGAATACCCGCAGGCAGGGCGCGTTGTGGGCGGCGGAGGTTGCTCAATGGGTGTTCAAGTCCGATTCCTGTCCAATCAGCGCCGTGTAGCGCTGGTTTGGTTGGCCGTTTGTGGCGTGTTCGGGGCGAGCGCCTCCGGATGTGTCGTCAATGATCGACGCCAGATCGGTGCCGGGGCTGGCGATGGCGCAACCAAGGGCGCAATCGCAACTGCGTGGACCCTCGGCGGTCAACCAGCAGCAGTTGGCTGCGCCGCGACGGGCGTTGTCAAAGTCGTTGTCAGTGTCTTTGGCAAAGGGCAGACCACCGCGTTCGCGTCTGCCAGTGCTGCGTGTTCAGCCGGCAAGCTCTCGGTGACCGGCCTTACGCCGATCGCCGCCGTGGTGCTGCAACTTGACGGCTACACGGCCTCTGATGTCGCTGGCAAGCCCAGCTATGGCAACTTGGCACCAGCCGGCGACTTTTCGATCACCGGCGCCACCACAACCGCGGTCAGCGCGCCCATCGACATGGTCAAGCTCGGCGAGGGCACGTCGACCTCGACCGGCAAGGGCAACGTCTACGTGACATGGACGGTACTCGGTGAGGCACCGGCCACGGCGTGTAGCAAGCGGGGCATCACCCAGATCAAAGTGCGGGTCCTCGATGACAAGCGCGCCGAAATCGCTTCGCTGACGGCCCCGTGCAAGGCCGGTAACGTCACCGTTGCCAACGTGCCGACGGGGACGCGGTTGATTCAACTCGACGCCGATGGCCCTGCGGCACCCGCGAGCTGGGGGAGCATCAATGTCGCCGGCCCTTTCCTGATCAAGAACGCCGAGGTCACCCTATCAGGCAAGGCGCTCGATATCGGCCAGCGAACGGTTTTCAGCCTCGATTGGCTGTTTGCCGAAGGCGGCGCCTGCACCAAAGCTGGCGTGCAAACGGTTTACGTAGAAGTCCGCGATGCCGCAGACAAAGTCGTGATTCCAATGAGCGATCCGTGGGCGGCCAAGCCGTGCGAATTGACCAATTTGGCAAGCTACGACGCGCGGGTCCTCGACTTTGGTTTTGCCCAGCCGCAATGTGCAATTCCGCCTGGTGCCCATAGTTTGGTGGTATGCAACGTGACAGGTGCCGCGATTGGCTTGCACGCGACTGGGGTCACCGCGAGCAACCAAAGCGTGGTCGGTGGCAGCATGCTCATCAAGCCGATCGCGGCTGGCACCCACACCGCGCTGCCTGTGCCCCTGCTCTTGGCGCCTTGCGGGCCCAATAACACCTGCACCAAACCCTAGTCGGCGAATTGGGGCGTGTGCATTGACAGCCACGTCGCGGCGCTGGTGCAATCGGGTCGTCGCAGGTCGCGGCATGTCAGCACTGGTCGGGCACGTCGTCTTTTCTATCCAAATGTTGTGTTGCAGATCGGCATGTGACGCCTTGCCTATGCTTGGCTGTCGTCAGCATAGGCAGCGTAATTGTCTTGAATTCAACTTATGCGGCCGTACCAACGACTAGGCCGGCCGACCGCGCTGTCCAGCTGCCGCCCAAGGCAATTCACGCTAAAAAGCAATTGCTTGCGGTCGTCGCTGATCCTGCAGCGGCGGCATCAGTCGTGGTGGGCGATCAGCTGCGGCGCAGCGGGCAGTCGATCGCTGCGGTGTTGGCTGCACAACCAGGTGCCGGCGTGCTGCAAACTGGCGGTGCCGGGTCGCCGGCGAGCCTGTCGGTGCGTGGCGCAACGGCCGAACAACTCATTGTCGCCATCGACGACGCTGTCCTGCCGCAGCTGGATGGCGGCTTTTTCGATGTCGCTGAGCTGCCAACGATCGCGATCGACCGACTTGAACTGTACCGGGGCGTTACACCGCCAGAACTTGGCGCCCAAGGACTAGGCGGGGCGCTGCGTGTGCGCCTGCGTCGGCTGTCCGGATCGGCGGCTCAAATCTTGACCCAAACCGGTAGCTTCGGCGCCAACGGCCTGCAAGCCGCGGTCGCGACGCGTGGCCAACGCTGTGGCGCAACGCTGGGCGGACGGTGGCTCAGCGTGCGGGGGCAGTATCCCTTTCAATTGGATCCTGGCACACCGGCCGATCGCAGTGACGACGTCATCGCCGTGCGCACCAATGCCAGCCTATCGCGGTGGGGTGGCTTTGCTACTGCCGATTGTGTCAGCGAAAGTGGTTGGCGCGTCGCGGCTACCTGGTTGGGTGCCCAGTTGGCAACTGGCATCGCCGGGCCTGCCTTGACCCAAACCAAGCTGGCGCATCTGCGCCAGGACCGGCAGCTCCTGGTGGTGTCCGCCCACCGCGACGGCTTGCTGATCCCCGAAGCGCGCCTGACTGTGGTCGGGCATGCCGCCACCCAATCCATTGATGCCAATGATACATTTGGAGAACTCGGGCCAGCGCTGCACGCTCGGCGCGGCACGCTTGCGGTCGGAGGATCGGCCCTGTGGCAAGCACCGGTCTGGTCTGGCGCGGCATGGGCGGCGAGTACAACGTTGCGAGTTGCCGCTGAAACCGGCACGGTGACGGCAACAGACCTGCTCCGCGTGCAAGACCAGCCTGCTTCGCATCGGACCAGCGGCGGCATGGATGGCACGCTGACCTTGCACGACGCTCAGACGTGGTCGGTGACGGCAACCGCTGGTGGCAGGTGGCTGACCCAGCGCGTGCTGGACGCCCGGCAAGCGCCATTTGTCTGGGTGCAGTCAGCCCCAGCCTCAGCCTGGACGCAGCACGCCGCGCTGTTCGGATGGTGGCAGTGGACGCCGCGGCTCCAAGCTGTTGTCAGTGGGCGTCGCGCCTTGCGACAGCCCAATCTGCAGGAGCTTTTTACCGAGACCGCTGTCATCCATGGCAACGCGCGGCTCAGACCGGAAACGGCACACACGCTAGAAGTTGGGTTGCGCAGCCACCGCGACGGCGATCAGTGGCGGGCAGCTGCAGAAATTCACGCCTTTGCAACTGTCGCTACCGACCTGATTCAGTTGGTTGCGTCCGGTCCTCACCAAGCGATGTACCAAAACATTGTCGCGGCGACGCTGTCGGGCTTGGAATGCCAGCTGGAGGCCAAGCGGGGCGACAGTTGGCGCGCGAGCAGTCAACTGTCGCTGATGCAAGCCCGCGACACCAGCGGTCGACCGGTGTATGGTCGGCTGGCGTTGCCCATGCGACCGGCGGCCAAAGCAGCTGGTCGCCTGGAGTGGCTCCAGCCACGCTGGGGCAGGGCGCCGGTGGGCAGTGCGCTGTGGATTTCTGGGCAGTGGCAGTCCTCGTACGCGCTCGACGCCGCCAATTTGGTGCAGCTACCTGCAAGGAAAATGATGTCGTTAGGCGCGCGTATTTCCAGCCAAAACGCGACTGCAGCAGTGGACATTTTCGTCGACAACCTGCTCGACGCCAGCTGGTTCGATCTCGTTGGCTACCCGCTGCCCGGTCGTACGGTGTGGCTGCAGGTGGCCTGGCAGTTCGGCGGGCCTGCTTCACCATGAAGGCGATCGTCGGGTTGGTCCTTGGTCTTGCTGCGTGTGGCACCGAGCCTGCTGCAAAGGCGGTGCTGCCCCCGGCACACTACGCAACGCTGCCAGATCTGGCGCCGCAAGATCCCCGGTACCTCGTCGTGGTCGGGGGCGACTACGCAACCAGCGTGGTGTCTTTTGTCGATCTGGCGACCGTGCCCACCGCAGACAGTGCGGCCCAGCCTGTGGTGTTTTCGCAAGCGCTGCATTCCGGTAGCCATGTCAGCCAGGTCGCTACGGCGCTGTCGGGTGATGTCGTGGTGGCGCAAACCCGGTTGCCGATGCGCCAAGCAGTGCTCATTGACCGTGCCAGCGGTGTGCTGACGGTCATTGCAGCGGCAAGTGGTCAGGTCGTTCGCCAGATCAAGACTTCGGCAGCAACTGCCAATGGCAATCCGCAAGACGCCCTGTTGGCTCCAGACGGGAAGCTCTGGGTTTCGCGGATGGCCTTTCACACATTGGCGGCCGATGGCATCGGGCGTGGCGACGATGTTCTTTCGCTGGTAGATGGCACAATTAACCAACGAATCGATGTGCATAGCTATGCGACCGTGCCGGGCTTTATCGCGGCACCGCAGCGCATGGTGTTGTCAGCCGGCAGAATCTGGATGCCGCTTGGCTCGTTCGCGCCAGATTTCAAGGACCAGGGACCTGCGCGACTTTTGTCTATTGATCCTGCTACTTCGGCTATTGAGATCACGGATTTGGCGGCATACGGCAACTGCCTATCCGTGCGCGCCGCGGCCGGAGGCCGCATCGTCGTGGCCTGCTCAGGTCCATTTTCCAAGCCCAAGCAGCAAGTTGGCCTCTCTGCGCTGGTCGTGCTCAGCCCCGATGCGACTCAGCCTTCTGGCTGGACTGTCACGGCCGAGCCAGCCGCCAGCAGCGACGGCGTGTGGGGCCGCGACTTTGCTGTCCACGGCGACGTTGTGTTTGCGGTGACGCTGGGCGACCTCGCCTCCGGCAGGCCGGACCGCTTGTGGCAGGTCAATGTGGCCAAACACACCAGAGTCGAGCTAGCCAAGTCTCTAAAACCATTTGCATTCAGTGGAATGTGGCTCGACGCCGCACGCAACACGTTGTGGCTGGGCGACCGCAGCGGCGCGCCGGCTGACTTGCGCCGCTGGCGAGTCGCTCCCGATGGCACGACCAGTGAAGGCAAGGGCGTGCAGTCCAATCCCGGTGGGCTCGCAGCCATCGACTTGGGGGCGACCTAAGTGAGCCGAACGGCTGTCTTCCTCGGCGCCTGCTTAGTCGTGCTTGCCCCAAGCTGCCGCGATCGTACGCCGAAGCCGGTGCCAGCGACCATCGCAACCCGAGTCGCTGCCCTGTCACCCGCAAGTGCAGAAATTCTCTGCGCGGTAGGCTGTTGTGGCAAGATCGTCGTGCGAAGCAGCTGGGCCGACTATCCGCAGGCGGTCTTGACCGCCCCTGCCTACGATGGCCTGTACCCGAGCGCTGAAGCGCTGTTGGCGTTTCGCCCAGACCTCGTGGTGCTGAACTACCCACCGCCTGCACTTCAATCAGCGCTTCAGGCTGCGAAGATTGGCTGGATTGCCCAGTCACCACGTACGGTTGCAGAGATTGGCGACAACATCGCGGCACTTGCATTGGCGTGTGGCGCGGCCGGTGCCGGTCAGCGCGCAGCGGGCACTTTCCGCGATGCGGTGGCGCAAGCCCAACAGGCGGCAACGGGGCGACCGACCGTCAAAGTATTTGTCGAACTCGATGCAGGCGATGGGCGTCGGCCGTTTACGATCGGCCATGGCAGCTTTGTCGATGACGTGGTCACACTCGCCGGCGGTCGCAATGTGTTTGCCCAACGTCCCGAGACATGGTTTGCCGTAGACATCGAGGCCCTCTTGGCCGCCGATCCGGACGTAGTCGTGTTGGGCGATAGCGATGTCAACACCAATCCACAGACGCTGGAGACGCTGAAGGCCCGGCCCGGCTTTGGCGCCCTGCGTGCCGTCAAGGCCGGCAAGGTTGTCGCTTTGCCGGGTAGCTGGCTGAGCCGACCGGGGCCGCGTGTTGCATTGGCAGTCGCAGCCTTGGCGGCTGCCCTGCACGCGCAATCTGTGCCAAGGCAGGCACCGTGAAAGGCACACGCATTGCGCTTGCGGTAGCCTGGCTTGGCGGCTGTGCCGCGAGTCTGATGGGCGTCGCAATCGGTCTGGCGCTCGGGCCTTCGCATTGGTCCTTGGTCTCGCTGGTGCAGCAGGCCCAGGCGGGTGACGAGTCCGCCCAGGTTGTGCTGTTCGACGTGCGGTTACCCAGGGTTATCGGCGCGTGGTTGGTTGGGGCTTCACTGGCCTTGGCCGGCGCACTGCTACAGACGGCGACGCACAACATGATCGCCGACCCCTATTTGGTCGGCACCAGCGCTGGCGCAACGTTGGCTGCGGTGCTGGCCGTGCCGCTGATTTTGGCCGTCGGCGATTGGACCGGTTGGCCGCTGGCGCCTTGGCTGCCGTGGCTGCAGCCGTTGGCGGCATTTGCCGGGTCGTTGGCAGCAGTGTCCGTGGCGTTTCGCTTGGCCCGTCGCGGTGCCGCGGAGCGAATTCTGGTCGCTGGCCTGGTGATCACTGCGTTTGCTGGCGCGGGCACGTCATTTGTGCTTACACGCCTGTCGGATCAGCGGCTTCGGGCAGCCACCCACTGGCTAATGGGTGGTGTCGGCATGCCGGACCTGTGGGCCGCTTTGCCGGCCTTGGCCGTCGTGGCCGCGACACTGCTGTGGGCCCTGCGCAACTTGCCACAATTGGAAGCGCTCGGCTTGGGCGATCAGATCGCGCTGGGTCTGGGCGTTGACGCCCAACGGCTTGGCCGCCGGGCCGTGTGGTGGGCGAGCGCGCTGTCCGCGGTTGCGGTGTCTCTTGCCGGCATCGTCGGCTTTGTCGGCTTGTTGGTGCCCAATGGTCTGCGCATGGCGCTAGGCCGCGATCAGCGCGCACTCTTGCCGGCTTCGGTGTTGTTCGGTGGCGGGCTGCTGGCCCTGCTCGACGGCCTGAGCCGCTCAGTCGTCGCGCCGGCTGAGCTGCCGCTGGGCGTCCTCACGGCGCTGGCCGGATGTCCGTTGCTCTATCTCTTGCTGCGTCAAGCCGTGCGTGAACCGGCGCTGCCCAGGCTTGACGGCGGCCCAGTGCACCTGGGGCCGGTCGCGATCAGCGCTACCGGTTTGACCGTGCGGTTTGGCGACACAGTCGCCCTGGACCAACTCGACTTGGCTGTTCCGGGGCCGGGCCTGGTCGTCATTTTGGGCGAAAACGGCAGCGGCAAGTCGACGCTTTTGCGCACTCTGGCCGGCCTGCACCCGCCCACAGCCGGGACTGTGTCGATCTCGGGCATTGCGCCGCGCCAGGCCTTGGCGGCGGGGCACACGGCTTGGTTACCGCAGACGCCCGCTATCGAGCCCGGGCTGGGTGTCCGCGAATTGGTCGCGTTGGGCCGCCACGCCAAGCTCGCAGGCAACTGGATGTGGCGCGTGGGCGCTCCGCTGCAAGGCGAAGACGCCCGGCGCGTTGATGCAGCCCTGGCGGCAGTCGGCCTCAGTAGCCGGGCTGAACTGGACATTGGATCCGTGTCCGGCGGGGAGCGGCAGCGGGCGCTGGTGGCAATGGTGCTGGCGCAAGGGGCGCCGATTCTGTTGCTCGATGAGCCGACTGCGTCTCTGGACGCGGCAAGAGCTGCCGATCTGTTTGTCAACTTGCGCACATGCGCGACGGCCGGCGGCTGTATCGTCGTCGTCGCGACCCACGACGCGCGCAACGCGCTCGCCTATGCGCACGCTGTAGTCGTGTTGGCGCAGGGCAAAATTCGGGCGTTGGGCCCACCGGGTGACCACGCCGTGCGGCAAGCATTGGCTCCAGCGGTTGTGACCTGACAACCAAGATTGGCAGTGGTAGTATGGGCGATCGTGGCGTGCGCGGTTTGCCTGTGATGGGCACCGGCAGTACGACCCATTTGGCGGCACCCGCAGCCACAGTCCGATCAGCCCCGCGCCCGCTCAGGGTCCGGTAAGCGATAGCCCAGCAAGCGAGGCCCACGTGTTCGGCAAATTCACTTCCCTGATCGGCCTGAGTCGACGCATTGCGCGCCCCGGCATCGCGCTGATCCTGATGACCTCGCTGGCCGCCGGGTGCAATGATTACCCGGTGCACAGCTTGCTCGACAGCTTCGAAGTGCGGGTCACCCGCCAGCTGGCCCGCGACAAGGCCGTCAAGATCGACTTTCTGTGGATGATCGACCACTCGTCGTCGATGTGCCAAGAGCAGCGGGCGTTGGCCAACGGGTTCAGCAAGTTTATCCAAAGTCTGCAAGATTACGGCAAGATCAAGCCGACCGACCCGTCGTTTATCGACGCCCAGATGGCGGTGGTCACAGTTCAGCAAGTACCGGACAGCAAGGTCATCAAGAAGATCGGCGAGTTCGTGCACAGCCCGGCAACCACTTTGCCCCCAAGCTGCATCGAAAAGACCAAGCAGCCGTGCCTGAAGGACGCCGACTGCAACGCGCCCGCCTGCTTTAACTACTTCAACTTCGATAAGAATTCGTCGATGTGCCCCAAAGGCTCCGACAAGTGCAAGACCCCTGAGCCACTCGGCAAAGGCAACTGGTTCTGCAAAGCCAACATTGACACGCCCACGTTCAACAACAACGACAACTGCTCGGTCAACACCAGCTGCCAGCTGCGCTGCAACGTCGACTCGGACTGCTATGCCAAGTTCGAGCCCGATGTGCCAGATGGCAAGCACCGCGTTTTTTGCAACAAAGTCGTGACGCCAGCCGGATGCATGTTCCCACCGGAGACACTGGGATGCCCGCCGGCGGACCAGCTGCCGGGCGTGCTCAAGCAGTCGGTAGCTGCCAACGTGACGATGGGCGATGGTACGACCAAGAAAGGCACTCAACTCGACTGGTTTCGGTGCAACGCCTCGGTGGGCGCCAATCAGGAGCCAGAAGCGCTGTTCGAGGGTGGGCTGCGGTCCGCGTGGAAAGCTCTGGATCCCACGGGTCCCAATTGTCCGCGCGACAAGAACGGCAAGCCAACCGGCAAGTGCCAGTATGCCGACTTGGTGCGTCCTGATGCGTACTTGGTCATCGTGATGGTGTCTGACGACGACGACTGCTCGATTTCGTTCGAACTTGATCCGTATGTCAATGAAATTCAGTCGGAAGACGAGCGGTCTCAGTTCGACAAGCTCTACTCTAAAGAGCTGCAGCGCGCCTGCCAAAGCTACAACGATCGCACAGCCGGCAACCGCGACTTGCTGCTCGGGTACTGCGAAAACATGAAGTACAAGGACGCCGCAGGTGGCAAGCCACCGCGCAAGTGTCCTTACGATTGCGAGTCGATTGCCGACAAGGCGGGCGACGAATACAAGGCTTGTAGCGCCGAAGCTGAGGCCAATATCGCCCAATTGCTCAAAGAGAACCCAGGAAACTACCTGTGGAATTGGCGCTTCGCGTCTGTCTCAGACTTTGTGAATCGCTTCCGCTCGCTCAAGAGCGACCCAGCGCGCGTGATTTTCGCGACAATCACGGGTGATGCCTTGGGTACCGACAAGCTGCAGGTCAACCGCGACCGCGCGAGCTACTACCGGTCGGTGCTGCGCAACACTGCCGGCGTCCAATCGGTGTACGTGTGCAGCGGCGAGCGCGGCGAGTCCGGCTTCGGCTCGCGCTATGTGCAGGTCGCCGATGCGTTTGGAGACAACGGCTTGGTCGCCAACATCTGCGAAGGGGCCGACTTCAGCAAGGCGCTGCAGAACGTCGCGGACTTGATCCTGAGCCGCGTCGTCAAGGTGTGCCTGCCGCACCCGCCTAGCTATGACCCCAAGACCAAGGCGCCTCTCATCAAGGTCACGCGCCAGCGGACGGGCTCAGGCAAAGCCGAAATGAAGTACGTCGCTGGTCCCAACGTGCCGGGAGCGGACGAAAGCTCGTTTTACGTCAAAGCCACCGCGGACTGCCTGGTCGGCAAGTCCTCACTGTCAGCGCTACAGGGACAAACGTGCAAGACCACCCGCGATTGCCCCGCCGGGCTGTCCTGTCAGGACTTCCTGTGCAAAGTGTACGGCGAAGCGATCTACTTTCCGGTTACGCCCCAACAAGGCGATACGATTGAAGTCAACTACCCTGCCGACATCGGGTTGGACTTCAACAAGTAGCTCTACAGAGACGCCTTGAGATGAGATCAAAGCGTGACGTAACCAAGGAGCGGCGAGTCGCCGCAGGCGCGAGCTTGCGATCCACCCAGCGCACAAGCCAGCAGGCTCGACAGGCAACGCCATGACCTCGGGTCATGGCGATCCTGTAGAGATGTTTCGCAAGCGTGGCGGCCGCACAGTCGCCCTTTTCCGGTGGTCAATCGACCGTGGAATCTGCTAGTCTCAAGATGAGTTGTGCGCCCGCGCGCTCGCTTAAGGTCTCGGCCATGCTTCTGAAAACACTACTGTTGCCCCTTGACGAGCGGACGCCCAAGGCAATTTTTGCACTGGCCCTTGTGGTCATGGCTGCGCAAGCGTGCGGCGAAGGCGAGACGGCGATCGTCGGCTTTGCCAATGTTGGTGCAGACAGCAATGGCGGCAACGACCTCGGTAGCCTGGATGGCCTTACAGCCGAAACTGTCGGTGGTGACATCGGCGTGACAGACACCGGCCCTGGACCGGCGCAAGCGTGCAAAGTCAGTGATGACTGCCCCAAGGGCCAGAAATGCGACGCAAAGCTTCAGTTTTGTTACGTCCCGAGCTGCACGCCCGGCCAGAAGTGGTGCATGGGCCCGTATGCCGTTGTGTGCGGTGCCGATGGCCAAACGCCCGACCAGCCAGCGATTTGCGGCAGCGGCACCGTGTGCAGCGAAGGCAACTGTGTCGCGGTCGGCTGCGGTGACGGCGCATGTGACAAGGCCAAAGAAAGCTGCGCGACTTGTCCGAAGGACTGCGGCGCTTGCGGGTCGGTTTGCGGCAATGGCACTTGCGAAGCCGGCGAAAACTGCAACGGATGTCCGAAAGACTGCCCGTGCGTCGTCGGTGACGGTTGCAGCACGAGCGACAAGCCCGGCTGCCCCGGATGCGCCTGCGAAGCCTGTGTCTGCAAAGCCGATCCGGCGTGCTGCACTTCGGCGTGGGACAGTTCTTGCGTGCAACTGTGCCAGAAATGCGGCGCCACCTGCGCCCCCGCGATGTGCGGCGACGGCAAGTGCAACGTCGAAGTCGGCGAAAGCTGCGGCAAATGCCCGGAAGACTGCGGCAAATGCACAGCGTTGTGCGGCGACGGCGTGTGCGAGGGAGCGGCAGGTGAGTCGTGCAGCACCTGCGCCAGCGATTGTGGCAATTGCGGCGGCGGATGCGGCAATGGCGTCTGCGAAGCTGCCGCCGGCGAATCGTGCAAGAGCTGCCAGACCGACTGCGGTGCGTGCCCTGCACAATGTGGCAACGGCGTCTGTGAAGCCAACGAGATGTGCTCCAACTGTCCGCAAGACTGCGGAAAGTGCATCCCGGTGTGTGGCAATCAGAAGTGCGATGCCAACAGCGGTGAGTCGTGCACGTCTTGCGCGGTCGACTGCGGCAAGTGCGGCCCGGCGTGCGGCGACGGCTTCTGCAACGCGCAGGTCGGCGAGTCGTGCAAGAACTGCGTCGTCGATTGCGGCCAATGCCCGGCCACCTGCGGCAACGGCACCTGCGAAATGGGCGAAGACTGCGCCAAGTGTGCCAGCGACTGCGGCAAGTGCCAACCGGTGTGCGGCAACAAAGTCTGCGAGGTCACGGAGAATTGTACAGTGTGTGGCATCGATTGCGGACCTTGTCCCGGCAGTTGCGGCAACGGTAAGTGTGAACCCAACGAGAACTGCAACGTGTGCGCGCAAGACTGCGGGCCATGCAAACCGCCGCTGTGCGGCGATGGCAAGTGCGACATCAACCTGAGCTCGGTCCAGGAGAACTGCAAGACGTGTCCTGCCGACTGCGGCACGTGCAACCCAGGCAGTTGTGCCGGCAAGTGCGGCCAAGCCGCCGATGGTTGCTTCTGCGACGCCGGATGCAAGCAAGCCGGCGACTGCTGTGGCGACTTCGACAAGCAGTGCCCCCAAGTCGCAGCGTGTGGCGACGGCCAGTGCCAGATTAAGCTCGGCGAGTCGTGCCAGGTCTGTCCAGAAGACTGTGGCAACTGCCCCGCACAGTGCGGCAACCAGGTCTGCGAGCCCGGAGAAGACTGCAAGTCGTGCCAGAAAGACTGCGGGGCGTGCTCGACCTGTGGCGACGGCAAGTGCAGCCCTGAGTTGGGTGAGTCGTGCAAGAACTGCGGCAGCGACTGCGGCGTCTGTCCTGCCGTGTGCGGCAACGGCGACTGCGAAGTCGGCGAGTCGTGCAAGCTGTGCGACAAGGACTGCGGCGCCTGTGCCACGTGCGGCGACCAATTCTGCGGCGCCAACGAGTCATGCGAGACGTGCGCGGCCGATTGCGGCAAGTGCGCCCCGACCTGTGGCAACGGTCAGTGCGGCGCCGGCGAAACGTGCAGCAACTGCCCCAAAGACTGCGGATCCTGTTCGTTTTGCGGTGACAAGGCCTGCGACAGCGTCAAGGGCGAGTCGTGCAAGACTTGCAGCCTGGACTGCGGGGCCTGCTCAGATGGATGTCAGGAAGCGCCCGCGCCCGGATGCACGGGATGCACCTGCGAGAAGTGCGTGTGCGATCAGGATCAATTCTGCTGCCAGAGCGCTTGGGACGGCCTGTGCGTTCAGGAGTGTGTTGGCTGCGGCCAGAAGTGCCCGGGCATCAGCCTGTGCGGCAACGGCGTGTGCAACCCCGGAGAATCGTGCAGCTCGTGCCCGCAGGACTGCGGCCCATGCGGCGCGATTTGCGGCGACGGCCAGTGCGTTCCCAATGGTCAAGAAAACTGCCAGACCTGCCCAACCGACTGCGGCCCGTGCAAGCCGTTCTGCGGCGACGGCCAGTGCTCGACCAACCCATTTGGCGGCGTTGTCGAGACGTGCTCAAGTTGTCCCACCGACTGTGGGCCATGCAAGCCCAATTGCGGCGACTTCAAGTGTGACGCAGCGGCAGGCGAGTCGTGCAAGACTTGCCCCAACGACTGTGGACCGTGTGGCCCAAGCTGCGGCGATGGCATCTGCACCCAGCCCACACCATTTACCGCCGGCGAAACCTGCCAGACCTGCCCCACCGACTGCGGCAAATGCGCGCCCAAGTGTGGCGACTTCTTCTGTGACAAAGTCGCCGGTGAGACCTGCAGCAGCTGCGTGCAGGACTGTGGACAGTGCCCAGCCTTGTGCGGCAACGCCAAGTGCGAGTCCACCGAAAATTGCGTGTTGTGCCCGAAGGACTGCGGTGTGTGTCCGCCCAACGATGGATGCGTCAACAGCCCGGCACCGGGATGTGCTGGATGCGGTTGCGAGAAGTGCGTGTGCGACGCCGATCCATTCTGCTGCATGACGGCGTGGGACGCGGCATGCATCAACCTGTGCCAAGGCAATTGCGGCGGATGCGGCAACACCTGCAAGCCGCAGTGCACCGGCAAACAATGCGGACCCGACACCTGCGGCGGCGCGTGCGGCACCTGCAAGCCCGGTCAGACCTGCACCTTCACCGGCGTGTGCGTGCTGCCACCCAAGACCTGCGGCGACGGCGTGTGCAAGCCTGCGGACAACGAATCGTGCAAGGTTTGCCCCGAAGACTGCGGGCAGTGCCCGGCGATCTGCGGTGATGGCGCCTGCATGCCCGGCGAGACTTGCGGCAGCTGCCCCAAAGACTGCGGCACTTGCCCTGCCCAATGCGGCAACACCAAGTGTGAAGCCGGCGAAACATGCCAATCTTGCGCCAAAGACTGTTGCCCGCCCGCCACTTGCGGCGACTTGCAGTGCAATGCGCTCTCCGGCGAGAACTGCACGACGTGCCCGCAAGACTGCGGCAGTTGCCCGTGTGTGCCCAACTGCAGCAAGAACCAGTGTGGCGACAACGGATGCGGTGGATCGTGCGGCAAGTGCTTGGCCACACAGTACTGCACTACCGGCGGGCTGTGCATGTGTGCGCCACAGTGCGCCGGCAAGCAGTGCGGCGACGACGCTTGTGGCGGACAGTGCGGCACCTGTGCTGCGACCAAGCTGTGCGTCGGCACCCAGTGTGTCGACCCGACCAAGTGCTTCGCCGACGCCGACTGCGACGACAAGGACGGGTGCACTGTCGACATGTGCTTGGGCGGCGTGTGCGCCCACGAGCCGTCCGCCTCGCCGGCTTGCTGCAAAGACCCTGACGGCGACGGCGTTTGCTCGACCAAGGACAACTGCCCAGACATCAGCAACAAAGACCAACTCGATACCGACGGCGACAAAGCCGGCGACGCCTGTGACCTCTGCCCCAAGCTGCCCAACAGCGGCAACGCCGATGGTGACAAGGACTTGGTCGGCGACGCCTGCGACAACTGCCCGCTGATCCAGAACAAGGATCAGGCCAACATCGATGGCGACAAGCTGGGCGACCTGTGCGACGACGACATGGATGGCGACGGCTTCCCCAACGCCCAAGACTGCGCGCCCAAAGACGGCACCAGCCCTCAAGTCGTCGATATTCCTTGCAGCGGTGCCGACGAAAACTGCAATGGCCAAACCGACGAGGGCGGCTTAGCGGTGTGGTTCTTTGACGACGGCACCACCGGCGGATGGTCGCTTGACGCACCCACCAACGGCGTCGGCTGGCAGGTCTACACCAAGGGCGAGGCCAAGTCCAAGCCCGGCGCCCTGTGGTTTGGCAACCCGGCCACCGGCAATTTCGACGGCAAAGGCGGCGCGGTCAAAGGCAAAGCCCGGTCACCGGTTGTCGTCTTGCCCCCAGCGGGCGGCAAGATCACCTTGAGCCTGTGGTACCTGTTCGCCATCGAAGCTGGCACCAGCTACGACAAGGTCGACCTACAAATCGCGACAGAATCGGGATCGTTTAGCAACTGGACCACCATCAAAGCCAAAGACAACAGCTCGGTGATGAACGCCTGGGCCAACACGCTCATCGACTTGAGCAGCTACGCCGGGCAGCGGGTGCGCATCCGCATCGCCTTTGACTCGGTCGATGACATTGCCAACACCACATCAGGCGTGTGGATCGACAATATGGCGATCTGGACAACCGTTGCCAAAGTGCCGGACACCGATGGCGATGGGACCATCGACGCTTGCGACAAGGACAAAGACGGCGACACTGCGCCCGACTTGACCGATGCGTGCCCGCTGACCAAGCAACCCTTGGCGTCGCCGCAGGACACCGATCTAGACGGCTTGGACGACTTCTGCGACCCCGACGACGACGACGACACGATCGCCGACCTCAAAGACAATTGCTCCAAAGTTGCCAATACTGACCAGAAAGACGCCGACGGCGATGGCATGGGTGATGTGTGCGACAAGGAGCCGCAAGGTGCCCCCAAGAAGCTGCCGTTCAGCGAGAAGTTCGACCCGTACAAAGCCAGCTTCAGCGAAGGTGGATGGCAGAGCCAGACTGTCACGTCGGGCGCATGGACATTGGCGACGTCGCCCGACGGGACCAAGTATGCCCAGCTCGCGCAGTCAGGCATCGGCATTGGCACAGGTCTGAGTGCGCGTTTGGTGACGCCGCTGCTGGACAGTGGACCGGCGACGACGATCAAGGTCACGCTCAAGCTTGGATGGTCGATGCCGCCGTTTATGCCACCGGGACCACCGACGGGCGGCGCGAGCATGAACGTGCAGTTGTCGCTGGACGGCAAGGGTTGGACAACGTTTCAGTCGGTGTTGCTCAACCAAGGTCAGACGCAGTTGGTGTCGCTGGTGATTGGACCGATTCCGGCTAACACCAAGGGATTCATTGGGTTTGCCCTCGAGAATAACCCGAGCGCGCCGGGCAGTTCGTTTTCGATTGACGACGTCACCGTCTCGCAGTAGCCCTCAAATATTCCCCACAGAAATCTCCCGCGGGGGATCGCGGCCTTGCTGTTGCCGGTGACACCGTCACCGGAGTGGTCTAGACTGCCACGCCGATGCGTTGGGTTCGCTTCATCATTTTGGCAGGCTTGGCGCAGGCGACTTGCGGCCTGAGCGGATGCGCGCTCGACCCCAAACTGCAGAAGTGGGAGAGCGACTTCTACTACACCGAGCGGCTCTACATCGACGGTCAGCACGCACTGGCAGCACAGCGTTTCGAAAAGTTGCGCGCCCAAGCCAAGGATCCGCGTGACGCCGACGAGGCTGCGTTGATGGTCTGTGAAGTCCAGTCGCGCGGTGGCAAGCCTTTGGAAGCGGCCGCGTGCTATGACCACCTCGCGACTTCCGCCTACGACCGGCCCGTGCGTATGCGCGCGCTGCTCCACGCCGCAGAGCTGCGGTATTACGAACTGAACCGCGTCGCTGACGCGCTGGTGCTGTGGACCAAGCTTTTGGAGCGCGCGCCAGACGAGCCAGCCACGTTGCGGGCTCTGGATCACGTGTACCTGCACGGCGAGACGGATCGATCCAAGCGTCTGGCGACCATTGCTCTGTTTGAACGGATGGAGCACGCCGATCCGCGATCGGAACTGGCCGACAATCTCCTGCTGCGGCAAGCCATGCTGCTCGACCTCGAAGGCACGCCAGACGGTTGGCAAAAGGCGGTGGCGGTGCTCGAGCGCCAGGAGCGCGACCACGCCGCTGATGCCACGTTCGTCGATTGCTTGATGCTGCGGTCGCGGGTGTACCGCAAGCTCGGCAACCTCAAAATGGAGGCGCGCGATCTGGAGCGGCTGGTCGATACCTTTGAGACCAGCTACGTCTTCGCGAGTTACTCGGTTGACGAGCACAAGACTGCCTCGGCGCGCTTAATTGAGCTGTACCGCGGGCCGCTGCTCAACCTGCCGCGGGCCGAACTCCATGCACGCAATTTGCCGGCGATGTTGCGGCGACCGGTGTACATGCCGCGGTATCTGGTGACCCTGGCTGAAGTGCAGGAGGCGCGAGGTCAGCGTGTCACTGCACTGGGTACATACCGCGACGTGCTGAGCTTTGTGACGACCCGCAACCAGGACTACCGCGAAAATGACCGGCGCATTTGCCGCGAATTGCCGACAGACGGTGAGCAGCACGCGTGTCGCCAGACCGTGGACGCCATGAGCGATGTCGAGCCCAAAGAGTGCAACGTGGCCCGCGAGCGGATCGCGAGGCTGCAAGACGAGATGCGGCGGCCACAGCTGGATCAGCCCAGCGTGCGCAGGCCGGGGGGCACGCCGTAATGCGCGAAGATCCGCAGGCTGCTGCGCTACCGTGGCTCAAGCCAGTGCTGCAGCGCATGCCGGACCGTCCGGTCGTCTTGCGCGTACAGGGCCTGTCGAAGTGGTTTGGCGACGTGTGCGTGCTCGATAGCCTCGATTTTGAGATGCGCGAAGGTGAGGTGCTTGGCCTTATCGGGCCGGGCGGCGTCGGCAAGTCGGTGTTGGTCAAAATGTGTTGTGGCTTGATGGAGCCCGACGAGGGTAGCATCGAGGTGCTCGGCCAAAACCTTGGCGAGCTCAAAGAAAAGCAGCGGCAATCGCTGCGCGAGCGTGTTGGGCTGGTATTTCAGAACTACGCGCTGTTTGATTTCATGACGGTGGGCGACAATGTGGCGTTTCCGATGCGCCAACGTGGCGGCCACACGCCCGAGCAGATTGCCGACCGGGTGCAAGAGCGCCTTGCCGAGGTCGACTTGCCCAAGGTGCGCCACTTGATGCCCAACGAGTTGTCAGGCGGCATGAAAAAGCGCGTCGGCTTGGCGCGCGCCAACATCAACGATCCGGAATTGATTTTCTTTGATGACCCGACCGCTGGGCTCGACCCTGTGACGAGTTCCAAGATTTTCAACCTGATCCGCAAGACGCAATCTCATCGCAATTCGACCTGTTTGGTTATTTCGCACGACATCGACCGCATGCGGCCCGCCTGTGACCGTTATCTGCTGCTCTACGAATCTAAGCTGCATTTTTCGGGGACCGAAACCGAGGCGATGCAGGCGACCGATCCCGTGGTGCGCGATTTTTTCCGGCGTGACAATGCGCAGAAGTAGTGCCCAATTCGGCAGTTTGCCGCGCGATAGGACAACGCCGTGAATCCGCTGGCGCTGATCGGGCGCAATTTCTTGAACGTGAGCGAAACCATCGGTGGAATCACCTTGGTGTTGCTGCGGATCTTGCGCGCGATGATTCCGCCCAAGTTTGACCGCGACGAGACGTGGCTCAACTTGTACAAAGTGGGGGTCAAGTCCTTCCCAATCGTGATCATGACGGCGCTTTTTACGGGCGCAATCATGGTAATTCAGTCGGGTCAATATGTGAAACAGACTGGGGCGACTGGGTTGCTGGGATGGGGCGCGGGCTACGCGGTGCTCGCCGAAGTGGGTCCTGTGCTGATTGGCCTGATGTTTTCGGGCCGCGTGGGCGCCAACAACACGGCGGAGCTCGGCACCATGCGGGTGACAGAGCAGATCGACGCGCTGCGGGCGCTGGCGATTGACCCCATGCTGCACTTGGTGGTGCCGCGTTTTCTGGCAATGGTGTTGATGCTTTTGCTGTTGACAGCCCTGGGCGATCTGTTCGCGCTGGTGGGCGGCGCTCTGACTTCTCAGTTTATTCTTGAAGTCGATTGGCGCGTGTTCTTCGATGGCGTGTTTAATTCCGGCCTGCTCGACGAATATCTCATCGGCCTTTCCAAAGGTGTCACTTTTGGCGCATCGATCAGCGTCGTCTCGTGCTTTTACGGCTTGGGCGTCTCCGGCGGCGCGGCGGGCGTTGGCCGCGCGGTCAACAATTGCGTGGTCACCAGCGCAATTGGCATTTTCGTGTGGGATTACGTGATCACCTATTTGGCCAATTGAGCCGTTGTCGCGGAGTCACCGCCCATGTTGCCCGATCTTCGTTCGGTTTCTCTAGCAAGCGTCGGTCCAGTTTGGTCGGTGCGCTACTCTGAGGATTTGCTGGGCGCGACTGAAGAGGGTGGTCACCTCGCCGCAAGTCTAGCGCTGCAACTGACAGCCCAGCTGGAATTGGCGCCGACAGGCCCATGGCGTGCGGTTTGTGACGTGGGCGGGGTTCTGCTCAGCGCCGCGCTGCACCCGGCGTTGCAGGTGATTGCGCTGGGGTCGCCGCAATTTGCCCATGAAGCGCTGCTGGTTCAGGCGTGGCGGGCGCGCGCAGGGCGCCTCGATGCACAGACAGAAGCGCGCCTTGCACACTTGGAGGCCCTGGTCGACCTGTACCGAACCGCCAGTTCCGGTCTGGCGCCACTGGACATTGAGCTGGCTCAACGTCGGCTCGACCGGGCACTCGGCGGTGCGCAGCCGTCGGCAGACGCACCGGTGCTGGCGGCAACGCGGGCGCTCGCGGAGCAGCTTGCTGCGGCGATAGCCGAGCATAGTCCGACATTTCGCGAGCGCCTCAGCCAATGGGGTCTGGCGTTGACGACCGATGTCGCTGTGTTGCGGGTGCATTTGCTGCGGTTTGTGGCCGCGCTGCCGGCGCTGGACCATGATGCCGTCGGGACCGAGGTGGTGCGCCTGCTGGCAGAAACGCTGCGGCGCATGCGGCAAGACGATGCAAGGGCGCGCAGTGGCGGCCACCGCGAGCTAGCGCTGCCGTCTTGGCTCTTGCTCGCCGTTCAGCTTGCTGCGGCGGCCTTGGCTTGGCTGCCGGTGCGCTGGGTGGCGGCAATGACCCGCGCGGCCGTGCGCACCGTCGCACGCACGTTCATCGCCGGCGAGGACGTGTCACGCGCCGCCAAGGCGTTGCAGCAACTTCTTGAGACTCAACGAGATGCTACGCTGGATCAGCTCGGCGAGTTGGTCGTGAGCGAGCGCGAGGCAGACACCTACCGCGAGCGCGTTTTGGCGATGCTGGCAGGGCTTGCTACGCAGGGCCAGGCGCAACAGCGCAATGCCGCTGGAATATTGCGCAATCATGTGTCCATCAAGACCTCGGCGTTGTGCTCTGACTACGATCCCGACGACCGAGACGGCGTGTGGCAGCGCGTCGGCCCGCGTCTCCAAGCGATCTTGATCGCGGCACAGCGGCACGGCGTGTTTATCCACTTTGACGCTGAGCACTATTCCGTGCGCGACCTGACTTTTGAGGTGATGTGCCGGGCGCTGGACCAGACACCGCAGCTGCGGCTATGGGCCGATGTCGGCATCGTCGTGCAGGCCTATCTGCGCGATGCCGATGTTCATTTTGCCCAAGTTGTGGCCTACGCACGCCGACGCGGCATCGTGATGCCCATTCGCTTGGTCAAGGGCGCCTATTGGGACGCGGAGACCATCGAAGCATCTGCGCATGGGTTTTTGGCGCCCCAATTTCTCAACAAGTGCGAAACTGACCTGATGTACCACATGCTGTGTGCGGCGACGCTGCGGAATGGCGACGTGCTGCAATTATGTATGGGAAGCCACAACTTGCGAGATCACTGTTTTGCCGAAGCGTTGCGCAGTGTGCGCTACCCAACTGCACCTCAGATCGAGCATCAAGCCCTACACATGACGTACGAAGCGCTGTCGGCGGGCATGGCCCGCGTCGGTTGGAGTGTGCGCAACTACATTCCAGTGGGCTCGCTGCTGGTCGGCATGGCGTATCTGGTGCGTCGTATTCTCGAGAACAGCTCTCAGGTTGGCGTGTTGGTCGCGGCACGGCACGGCGTCGACTTGCCCAAGCTGCTGCAAACACCGCAGCATCAACTGCAGGATCGGGCAGCGCTGGATCGCGCAGCCCTGCTAGGCGACAGTCCGGATCACGCTGCCGGTGAGTTTGCCAATGTCGCACCGATGCGTCTGGATCGGCCGGACCACCGCGCGGCTTTGCAGCAGGCCTTGGCCCGTTTTGTGCCCGTGCTTCAGGCCGATGCCCCGCGGCATGGCGTAATTGCTGGGGTAGTCTCGCCTTCTGATTCTACCTTTGTGGTCGGGTCGATACTGACTGCCACTGCCGCCGATGTGGCGCACGCTGTTACTGCTGCCGTATCGTGTGCCGATTTCTGGGCGCAGACACCAGCATGCCAGCGCGTCACGCCCTTGGTGCGCGCGGGTGAGCGATTGCGCGTCGAGCGCGCTGATTGGGCCGCCTTGATTTGCCACGAGTCGGGTAAGGCGCGTGCCGAGGCGCTGGGCGACGTCGACGAGGCCATTGATTTTCTTCAGTATTATGCTAGACAGGCGCTGGCGCTGCCGCAGGGTAGCCAGCCACTGGGGCCTTTGGCCGTGGTCGCGCCGTGGAATTTTCCGCTGGCTATCCCGATTGGCATGGCAGCGGCGGGGCTGGCGGCGGGCAATCCGGTGTTGCTCAAGTCTGCCGAGCAGACGCCGTTGGTGGTCGACCGCTGGGTGCGGCTGATGCATGAGCTGGGCGTAGCGGTGGCGGTGCTGCAGCACTTGCCTGGCGACGGCCCAACTGTCGGCGCGCCGTTGACGCGTGACGACCGTATCGCCGGCGTAGTGTTCACCGGATCGCAAACGGTGGGAGCGCTGCTGCACCGCCTTGTCGGCAGCAAGCCGCACGGGCAGCGGGCGCGGCGGGTCATCACCGAGATGGGCGGCAAGAACGCGATTGTCGTGACCGCAAATGCCGATCTGGATCAGGCCGTCGGCGGTGCCCTGAAGTCGGCGTTTGGCCATGCTGGCCAGAAGTGCTCGGCGTGCTCTCGGATTTTGGTTGATGCACGCATCGCGACATCTTTCGCCGAACGCTTTGCCGAAGCCGCTGGCGACTTGGTAGTCGGCCCGGCGATCGCAGCTGGCACCCGGGTCAATCCGGTTGTGTCTCGAGAAGACCGCGCTCGCCTGTTCGCTGCGGCACAGGACGTCAAAGCCGAAGTTGCGGCTGCCGGCGGCCGCGTGCTGGTCGACCGTGCACACCCTGACGCCATCGGACCACTGGTGGTCACACTGCCCACCGAGGCGGCGCTGCTGGTCGACTCGTACGCGCAACGAGAGCTGTTTGGGCCCATTGTCCACATCGTCGCTTTTCGCGACGGCAACCAGCTTGAGGCACTGTGGCGGAGCACGCCGTATGCGCTGACCGGTGGCATCTATGCGCAATCGCAGGACGATATCGACGACCTGACGACAATGGGATTGGTCGGCAATCTGTACATCAACCGGGCCATTACCGGTGCGCGGGTGGCCATTGAGCCGTTCGGCGGCTTTTTCATGTCGGGCACTGGTCCAAAGGCCGGTGGTCCGGATTACTTGCTGGCTTTGCGCGGCTATCCAACTTTGGCCGCGCCTCTCGACGGCCAAGCGGCAAACATGCTTTCGAATCTGGGAGATTTCGCCCGGGGTCAAGTTCTGCCTGCAGCTGGATTCTGCCCGGCGGCGCCCGCATTGCCGCGGCCGGCAGAAAGGGCTGG
>CANMNA010000016.1 GCA_947499075.1 Myxococcales bacterium | reverse complement strand
TAAGGGCACCGGCAAAATCAAGTCGATTTTGTCGGTGGCCCATTTGCTGGCTGAGTGGGTCGCAAGCTCCCGACTTTGCAAGTCGACTCGCCGCTCCTTCTTTGCGGCAAGTGATCGAGTAATTCGTGCTGGAGCCCTAAGCAGCGCGGACTACTGCGTTCTTGATGTGGCCGCCGGCCACGTCGAACTCGCGGCCCAAGTCTATAAAGTCAATGCCACTGGCCACTTTGGCCCGCGCTGGCAGCATGGCCTGCCACAATCTTGCCCGATCGGCGGCTTCTGGGAACGGAAACGCGATGCGGAAGCGCAAGCGGCGCTTGAACGCCTCGTCGATGCTGCCCTCAAAGTTGGTGGTCAAGATCGCCACGCCGTCGAATTCTTCCATTTTTTGGAGCAAGTAGTTGACCTCCAAGTTGGCATGCCGATCGTTGCTCGACTTGACCTCGGTGCGCTTGGCGAACAGCGCATCGGCTTGATCGAACAGCAGGATTGCGCTCTGACGTTGGGCCTCGTCGAACAGCTTGGCCAAATTGCGCTCGGTTTCGCCGACCCACTTGGACAGGACCCGGCTCAGGTCCACGCGGTACAGCGGCATGCCGAGCTCGGCGGCCAACAGGCCCGCGACCATGGTCTTGCCCGTCCCCGACGGCCCGTGCAGCAGCACGCTGATGCCGCGGCCGTAGGGCAACTTGTCGGCAAACCCCCAGTCGTGCAGCACGGTTTGCTTGCCGCGCACGAACATCGCGACTTCGGCCGGCCGCGCCCGCACCTCGTCTGGCAGCACCACATCTTGCCAGGTGAGCGTGGTGTGGACGGATGTCGCCGAGTTGCCCAGCAATTGCGATTGGTTGGCTGTCGCGGCCCGCCACAGGTGATCCCGCTGCGGCCGGGCGCTGGCCTGCACGGCCTGGCGCACGGCCCGCACAATGCTGCCGCCATTGAGGGCGAACCGCGCGCCCAGCTCGGTCGCGAGCGCCGGATCGATGGCTGCACGGTGCAGCGCCCGCCGCCACAGCTGGGTCCGCACCGCCACTTCGGGTGCTGGCACGTGCAGCGCCTGCCAGTCGCCCAGCTCCTGGGCGTGGCCCGTCGCCACCAGCAGCACCACCGGGCCTGGCGCGTCGTCGAGTGCCGTCAGCACTTGGGCCAGCCACGCTTGGGTAGGCTGGCCGGTCAACCGCAGCACCGGCGCCGCGCGGCTCACCAGCGCCTCGACGCGCACGCCCGTCAGCAGCTGGTGCAGTGGCTCGCCGTGCAGGTCTGCCGCGACCTCGACGCGCAGCATCCGCTGGCCCGGCAGCGCCAGCTTGATGGCAATTTCGGCCAGCAGGCTGCGGCCACATCCGGTGGCACCTACTAGCGCAATTCGGCCGCCTGGCGTGGCCAGCGCCCGCACCAAGTCACCGATGAGCACGCTGCGCGGCGGCTCGTCGCCCAGAAAGTCCTGCGGCGCCGCCCGCGGGGTTGCGACTTGGGTGCCCGCCGGCAGCCGCTTGTCCGGCGTGGGATCGCCGAGCGCTGCCAGCGCCATCCGCCGGGCCAGCCGCACTTGGCGACCTTGCAGGCCGCTGTTTGGCGGCGGCCCGAGCGGCGCCAGCCCGACGATGCCCGCACGCACCAGCGTGCCGCCTGGCCTGTCCGAGTCGGACAGACCGTGCCGCTGGTGGTCAAAACGCCCACGACATGCCGAAATTGGTCTGCACGACCTTGTCCTCGTCAACGCAGGCCCAATTGCCTTTGGACAAGCCGACTTCTCCGCAGCGCTCGTCAGTGCGGAACGACACATCGACCAGCACCGGAATTTGTCCGGACAGCAAAAATACGCCGGAGATGCCCAAGCCGTGGCGGACGTTGCTGCTGCGGAATTCGCCCCAAGAATCGAGCAAGATTCCGAAATCCCAGTGTAAAGCCCCAAAGACGTTGCTGGCGCGCAACACCGGGAAGCGCAGCTCGACTGAGCCATTGGCGACGACACTGGCGGTGCGGACCGTGCTGTCGCCCTCGGCCACAGTTTTGTCGCTGTGCTTTCGGACAACTCCTTGAATATCGGAAATTTTTGCGGCGCCCGTCTCGGGATGGTACTGGCGGATGCCGTAATCGCCGTAGCCGCGCAGCAGCGTTTGGGCATACTGGCCGCCCAAGCGAAACAGCACAAACTCAGGAACTTGCTTGCGTGTGGTGCCTGAGGTTCCCGGTGCGTTGGATTCCGATGCAGGATTGCTGACTTGCCCCATATGGACCATCGCCGCCACCGTCAGCGAGTCGCCGACCGGCACATAGCCCTTCAAAGAGCCCTCGATCTTGAAAAAATTGGCCCGCTCGGCACTCTTGGTATCGGCATTGCGCAAGTAGGCGTTGATGTACGGCAGGGTCAGGCTCGCCGTCACGCCGCGCCGCGGGTTGAGCGGGCTGTCGGTGGTGTCGATGCTCAAGCTGGGCGTGACCGTGATCTGGGGTTGCAGGCCAAAGAATTCGCCCACCCCTTCGAAGTCACGCAGGCGCGCCCCCTGTTCGCGGGTGCGAATCAAGCCGCCATCGACCGCCAAGCCAGCTGACAGCCGACCGAAAAAGCGCCGTGACACCGCGACCAGCAACCCGGCGCGGTCGGTGTCAAACGCCAGCACGGCGTAGTCGTGGTTCATGTAGGGCACCGCGCGCAGGCTGTAGTCGCTGCCGAACAAGCGCTGGTCCTCAAAAGTTGCCGACAGCGCGGCGTAGCGCAAGGTGTCTGACCACCATGGTGGCGTGCGCATCCCTGCGCTCTGGTTGTACCAGGGTGTTTCTGGGCCGTATTCGGGCGGGGCAGTCACGCCAACCTTGGCTGACAACCGCAGTCGCTTGCCGGCGTGCCAGAAGTTGCGGTCGACATACGCGCCCTCGGCGGTTGCCAGCAGATTGGGCAAGGTCAGATTCTGCGATCGCCCATAGCCCGCCGAGATGCGGTCCGAGGCCGTCGTCGCGTGGTCGATGGTTTCCTTGAAGCCTTTGAGGGTCTCCTGTTCGCTGCTGGTGCGGTCGGCGCTGATCGTCTGAAAGCCGGCTAGCGCCTCCCAATAGCGGGTGTTTTCCTCGACTACGTGGACCACGGTCGCCAGACGCGCGCGCGGCGGCTTTTCTTGGTCGCCAATGCGCGTCAGCGACACCTGCGAAAATAGCCCCAAGTTGCGCAGGCGGCGCTGGGCCTCGAATTCTACCGCTGCCGAGTACGGCACGCCCGGCTGTGGCATGTCGCGCTGCAACACGCTCAGGCTGGTGTTGAATGCGCCCACAGCAAACGACTCGCCAAAGTCGACCCGCTCGCCTTCCTCGATCGCCAGCCGCACGTCGACTTGCCGGGCGAGCAGGGGATGCTCGGGCTTGCATTCGGCCTCGGGGCCCAATGGCTCTACCGGCGTACACCACATCTTGACGGTGGTGCGGAAAAATCCGTTGTTGCGGTAGCTCTCTTCTAAAGTCGCCAGCGCCTTGTCCAGCAGTTCTGGGCTAGTGGCCTGACCCGGCTGAACCGGCCACAGCGACCGCACCTCGCGCTCTGGCACTTGATTGGCCCCCTGGACCAGCAGCTTGCGCAGCCGGGTCTGCTCCCCTTGTACGTAGTCGATGTCGAGGTAGATAAAGTTCTCTTGCAGCGGATGGCGCAGCCGAAAGCCCTTGTCCTTGAAGCGATAGGTGATGTTGAAAAAGTCGTTGGCCGTCTGCACCGTGCGCCGGTTGGCCGCGGTCGGCGTCTCGTCATCGGGCAGCGTGACGGCATAGCGGAATTGGTAATAGCCTTGGGACAAGAAGTACTGGCGCAGCTGGTCCAGATCCGCCAACACCTGATTGAGTTGTAAAAACCCGCCAGCGTCGAAAAAGTCGTAGGCCCGCGTGGTCAACTGGCTGCGCAGGGCGTCGTCGCTGATGTCGGCTCGCCGATCTTTGCGATCCAGCGCATGAAAGAAAATGCCGCGAATTTGCGAGACGTAGCCGGTGGCGACGTAGTACGAAATCGCCGCCGCGACTTGGCCGCTGTCGCCACCTTGCACCGGCCGGTAGTCCAGCCGCACATCGGCAAACACGTAGCCGCGATTCTCCAGTGCTGTCAGCAGCTCCAACCGTCCGCGCTCCGCTTCAGAGAAGTCATACAGCCCCGACTCGCCAAAAGGCAGCGCGTTGTACAGGTCTCGGTCCTCCTGCAGCAAGTAGCGGCCCTTGCCAACGCCTTCCGAGTCGTCGCGGGCCAAGATCCGCACCACTGAGCAGCGTCCGGGCGTGACTTCGACCCGCACCACATGGTCGGTCTTCTCGTGCACGATATCGATGCGGGCCGAGCCATACCCAAGCTGGCGCAGGTAGCTGCGAATCCGCGCGCGGATGCGGTTGGCCTCGCGCTGCGAAAACACGTCCAAACCTGCCACGTTGGCGACATTGTAGATGGCGCGATCGCCCACCGCCGGGCACTGCAGGCCGTGCGTTCGCTCAAACTCGCTCTGCGGTGGCAGCGGACGCACCTCAAACCGCGTGTCGTTGATGCGCTGGCGATCGCCCTCGTGCACGGTGATGATCAAGCGCAACAGCCCTGGGCCCACTGAACGCACCGTAAGCTCGACCTTGGCGCCATCAAAGCCATTTTTGCGGTATAGCGTCTCTAGGGCATCTTTTTGGGCCAGCATGCGCTCCTTGCCCCGGGCAAGCTCGAGGTCGAGGTCATCGCCGGGCTGGATCAGCAGCTTGCTGCGCAATTCGTCCTCAAAAATCGCGTTATTGCCGACAAATTCGATGTGCTTGACGAACTGGTGGCCGACCACTGAGAACCGGATCTGGGCCCGGCCATCGCCACCTCGCGCACACGCCGACGCCACCGACTTGAAAAAGCCAATGCGCATCAGGCGCTCCCATGCCGTGGTGATCTGACCTGGCCCCAACCTTTGGCCGACGTCGAGGTCGCACAGCATCGCCATTTGGGTCCGCACCGACATCGGCGCACACGGTGTGCCGTCGCACCCGTCGAAGCGGACACTGCCAATGAGCAAGCGGTCGCAAGCGCGCTCGGCAAAGCGGGTGTTGTTGGTGCCGAGCACCAGGGCTGCCGCGTCCATGCTGAAGATGCTGCCGTCGCTGCTGAGGCTGGACTCTGCCGGGCCAGAGACGGCAGTGGCCTCGCCGCCCAGCACTGCAAATGGTGCGGCAGCGGCCACGCAAGGCGCTGTCGCCAACGCGATGCCCACCGCAAAAATGCCGAGATTAGTCCTCAAGCGGCACCTTGTAGCGCAGCTTGGACTCGAACACTTCAAACGTATCGACACCCGAGCTCGCGGCATTGGTCAGCCGCTGGCGGCGCCACAGGCCATTGAGCGACAGTCGCTCGGTGATCCGAAAGGCAAAGTTGGCGTTGTACAGGTTGTCGCGGCCGGTCATGACCCGCGTGCCCAAGGTGATCGACTTGCCAAATTTCTTGGTCAACTCGGCTGAGACGCCCAGATTGGCGGCGTCAAAATTGATCGCCACCGTGTCGACAAAGGTCTTGAGCAGGCTGGTCGCCAAGGTGTTGATGGCCTCGCCAAAGATGATGTCGGTGGTGATGCGCGGCATGGCGTTGCCGGCATCGTTGCAGCGGCGGCGGGTCAACAGCAAGCATTGGCAGTCTTTTTCGGTGTCGCCCTTGTTGCTGGTCAAGCGAAAATCGAGGTTCTTGCTGCCCTCGGCGAATACGCCAGAAATCTTGACGTAGACGTGCACCACTTCATCGGATTGGCCGCCGTCGTTGAGCACGTCAGCGCCCAGCGTTGCGGTCGAAGCTGTGCCCTGGCTGCCGCTGCGCACGGCGACGTCGTTGCGCAGCACCACGTCGACCGCCGGTTTGCGGTAGTTGCCGGAGAAGTCCAAGGTGCCGCGCTCAAACTCAAAGATCAGGCCATAGGCAGGCACCGTCAACTGGCTGCCGCCGCCCGGCAGGACGGCCACGTGGTCGTACATGCCCATATCGACCAGCGTGCCCGTCACCCGGACGTTGAATTCGGCGCCGACATCGAGTTTGCAGCCGATAAACCGGCTGTTGACTTCAAAGTTGGTGCCGCTCACCGCAAGATCTAGTTTTAGATCGGCCAGTTGCGGCATGGAGTCGGTCAGCTTGGTGCTGTACGTATCGACCTTGCGGTCGCTGGCGTTGCCGAACAGCCCCGAGTACTTGTCAAAGTTCTGGTAGTAATTGCCCTCAGTGACCACGGCCCGACCTGAGACCTTCCAGTCGCGTCGGTCGTCGTCCCAGTAGTGCCGCGCCATCAAGTGCACGTCGGGCGAAATCCGCAGCGAGTACTGCTTGGGTACGTCGACGGGCAGGTCGGTGCCGATGACGTCGATGTCCATGCTGTCCAGCTTCAGGTCGCGCATGCGCATCAGGCCACTGAGCTTGAGCTTGCCGTTTTCAATGTGCATCGCCAGTTGGTGGTCGTCTGGGATCCGCGCAACCAGCGTGCCCGTCGATCCTCCCGAGCCCAACGACTGGATCTGAATGCGGCCGCCCTCCTCAATCACGATGTCGTGGGGATATTTGCGCAACGTGATCCGACCGGCCTGGGTTTGCAGCAGCCCCGAGATGCGTGGCGCGGCTACCGGACCGTCCAGCCGCAGACGGCCACGGCCCGCTTGGGCATTTTGCAGGCACAGCGAGCGTGGATCGGCGGCGACCGCCGGGTCGCTTAGGATATCGACCCGCATGTCCAATTCGGCAATGCTCTCGGCCATCGCCCCGAAACGCGGAAAATCGACGGTGCCGGCCACAAACATCGCCATGGTCATCGGTGCGGCATCCTTGGGCAGATTCAGGTCGCCGCAGACCTCAAAGTTGCTGCGGTACATCGAAAAGTGGGTGGACCCGATCCGGACCAGCTCGGGCTGCACGCGAATATGGGCATCGCTGGTGTTCGACAGGCTCTGCAGACCACTGCCGAAATTGACCTTGGCTTGGCCAGCGGGGATCACGGTGTCCACTGTCCACAGTGCGGCACCTGGCCGCAAGTCCAGCCCGACTGCGACCTCGGCGCCGAGCTTGGCGGAAATGCCAGCGATTTTGGGCATGCCCAACAGGGCCATCGGGTCGATCATGCCTTTGGTCGCCAGGCGCAGCGCGATATCGGTCAGTTTGGCCCCGGCGAAGTGGGCCTCGCTGCCGGCTCGGATCTCAAATGGTTCGAAATTGCGCGAGGCTGTCAGCACCATCGGGCCACCCTTGGCCTTGGTCAAGCACAGCGCGGCATCGCCCAGCTTGATCTTGTCCCAGCCGACGCCACGCAGGCTCAACTGGACCTCTCCCTCAAAGTCGCCAGCCGTGCCGCGCACTTGCGCTGACAGGCCGATATCACCCCACATCGGCTTGTCGGCCAGGCTGTGCAGCAAGCGAAAAGGCAACAGCGGCACGGTAACATCGGCCGAAAATTGTTTGGAGGCCAGGTTGAAGCTGCCGGCGGCCAGCACCTCATGCGCGCCGTCGTCGGGCGCGCCGAGCAACAAGACCTTGCCCTGCACCAGCGAGGCGATACCACGTGAAAACGCAATCTTGCCGCTTACGCGGTCCATCGCTTCGCCGCCCGCGCGCAGATCGTGCAGGACCAACTCGGCTTGACCGCCGATGGTGTGCGCCCAGTCTTTGGCGTCCAGCTGGAAACTGCCGCCGCGGATTTCACCCATGCCGGCCAAGCCGCCGCCAAACCGGCTGAGATCGATCTTGGCCACCGCGGCGTTCTTGACCACCATCGGCCAATGGGGGCGCATCACCGTCACGTCTTTGCCGAACAGGCCGATTTCGACATCGGCGCGCACGTCTGCCGCGTCGGCCTGAACCACCAAGTCTTCGAAGCGGATGGTGCCCCTGTTCATGCGCATGCGGGTCTTGAGGTGGCGTGCGTGCTGCCCGGCGATGAGCACATCTTCCATCGTCAGCGTGCCGACCACCCCCGGATCGCGCCACTGGCCTGCCAGCTGGCCGTCCTCAAAACGAAGCGCACCCGAGATATTGGGAATGCGCAACGGCTGCAGCCACGCTTCTAGCCGCGGCATGTCCAGCGACAGGCTCAGCGCTGAGTTGGGCCCCGCCACATCGAAAGTGCCATCGGCGCGCAGCTTGAGCAGGCGCCGGCCTGCATCGTCGTCGCCGCGCAGATAAAGGTCGTCCATACCGATAAGCATCCCCACCGTGGCGGCCATCGTCACCCGCATGCCGCCCTGCAGCGTCACGTCCGGCAGTGCTTGCTCGATGAACTTGAGGTACGCGTCGCGCTGCAGCCGCAAGTCAGCGTCGAGCGCCACCGTCATCTGCAACGGCTGACCAGGATCCAAGCGCACTTGGACGGCGGTGCCCAATGCGCCATTCAACCGGCCGCTGGCCAATAGCGACGTGATGTCTAAAGGGTGCAGGCCAATCGCTTGCGACAGCAGCGGCCCTTCGCCGCGCACGTCGGCGAACGCAAAGATGCCGCGCACGCTGTGCAGCGGCGCGCCCAGTGCCAACGTGTAATCGATCCGCGGGCTGGTGATCGCGCCACCATAGGCGCGCATGTCGACGTCTTTGGCCACGACGCGCACGGCGGCGTCGCCACGCGCGCCCGTCTGGACCAGCAGGTGCGTCTGCAGGCTCTCGGTAGCAAAGCCGCTGAGCTTGCCGCGGGCCAGCAGCGGCCCCTCGAGCCAAAAGCCATCGATCGCGTCCGTGTGCAACGCCCCTGCAAAGCTCGCCTGCGCGGCGAATTGGTCGCCCAGTAGCTTGCCGACAAATGGGGTGGTACAAGATGTCGCCAGCAGCATGCGGTCGCCGTGGACCACGCTGCCCTGCTTGCCCAGCACAATGTCGAGCCGGACCCGACCCAGCGTCGTATCCGGCACTTGGCCCGGCTGCATCCACTGCAGCGGCGGCATTTGGGTGGCCAGGTTGTGCAGGCGCATGCGGTGCAGGTCGCCCTCGATGCGATCGACTTGGACCGACCCGGCCGGGATCGCCGGCAGCAACCGCATCGACGCCAGCGCTGTCTCAACGCGCGCCGCCACCACGTCCTGAAGCGCGAACTGCACGTCGGCCTCCGGCTGACCGGGCTGTGTCTGCACCCGAAGCCCCGTACTGGAGAACCACAGCTGCTGCGCGTCCAGCTGCATCGCCGGCAAGTCCATCAGGTAGTGGGCATCGCGCACCTGCACTTGGTTCACGGTCAGGTGCAACGGTTTGGGTTTGTTCGGCGGCGGATCGTCGGGGTTACCAAACGCCAGCAGCAGCGTCATGTGGCCGTGGGCATCGTGTTCGATCCGCAGCAACGGCTTGTCCAGCACCATCCGCGGCAGCGCCAGACGCAGCGCCTCCGCCCGCAAGCCCACGAGCAGCGGCCACAGCGCCAGGTCGACTTCGGTCCGTTTGGCGCCAAACACTTGGCTGCCATCGGGCGCGCGCACGGCGATGCGCCGGGCGTCAGTCTGGATACACAGTTGGCTGTCGTTGAACCCAAAGCGCACCCGCAGTGCGCCAATCTCGAGCGATCCTGGCAAGATGTCGCTGATCACCTCGCTGGCAATCCGCGCCGCCGACGGCGAGTTGATGGCCAGATAGGCAAACAGGCCCAGCCACAGCGCGCCCACCGCGAGCTGGACCAGCAACAGGTAGACCGTGCGCGCCGCGCTCTGCAAGCCCCGGGCGACCCGGACAGCACGACGAGGTTTGCCCGTAGATGTAGCGGGTTGCAAGGGCAAGGCCAAGTCCGGCGCCGTGCAACCGCAAGCGCGGCCCCAGTATAAGCGCAAACCGGGCAACGCTCCACGAAATAAGGACTTCATGGCGCTCTGGCTGCTTGAGAGGGCGTAGCCAATTGAGTCCACGAGCAAACCCGCAGCGGGGACCGTTCCAGGGACGCCGTCGCCATGAATTGCGCGGCTACAGGTGACGTCACCCGCCTGCGCGGGTGCCCGGCCGGGTGTCGGCGCAGGCCGACACCCTTACCTGTAGCCGCAGAATTGATTCTGACGGTCAATAGAGGCAGATTGGCGGTCTTGATGTGTCCTAACGCCGGCTGTTTTTTTGGCTACACCCTGTTAGCCACCAAAGAACAGGTCCAGACACAAGTTGATCGGCAACGGGCCGATGTAGCACACCGCGCAGATCGACTTGCACGGCACGGTACACGGCACCGACTTGCTTGCAGCCTTGATCGCAGCCGCATTTGGCGTGCAGGCCCCGCTGGCCGAGCAGGTGCCGGGCAGGTCGATGTCGTCGCCGCCGCAAAATCCGGGGCTATAGTTGTAATTGCAAGTCTTGTTGGGCGACGACACGCAACTGCCGCCGTTGCACACACCGATCGGGCACGCGCTGCTGGGCGCCGCGCAGCCGATGCCGTTGGCGCCGGCGATGTCGTGCACGCATCCCGCGCCGTTGATGCAGCTGTCCTTGGTGCACGGCAGACCGTCGTTGCACAGGTTGAGCTTGCCGGCCTTGCACGATCCGGACAGGCAGACGTCGCCTTCGGTGCACAAGTTGCCGTCATCACAAGGTTTGCCGCTGTTGGGAGGGTGGGTGCACACGCCGTTGGTGCAGGTGTCGTTGGTGCAGGCCTTGCCGTCGTCGGTGCAATCGCTGCCGTCTTGGATCGGGTGGATGCACTTGCCGGCGGTGCAGATATCAGCCGTGCACGGCTTGCCGTCTTCGGCGCACTTGGTGCCATCTGAAGCCTGTGGATGAAAGCACTTGCCGTCCTGGCAGATGTCTTGGGTGCAGGCCTCGCCGTCGTCGGTGCACTTGGCGTCGCTGGCGGAGAGGTTTTGGCAGCCGTCGATCGGGTTGCACGAGTCGACGGTGCACGGGTCCTTGTCATCGCAATTCATGGCCTTGCCGCCCATGCACTTGCCCGAGACGCACTTGTCGGTCTGGGTGCAGATCGAGCCGTCGTCGCAGGCCATGCCGCCCAGTTGGATGTGCTTGCACGAGCCGTCGGTGTTGCAAGTGTCGTTGGTGCACGGGTCGCCGTCCTGGCACAGGCCTTCATCGGTGGTGCCGTCGCAGTTGTCGTCGATGCCGTTGCAGGCTTCGGGTTTGGCGCCCAAGCCGTCACAGGTCGGTTTGCCGTCCAGGCACTCTTTGACTTGGCCCTTGCAGGTGCCAAATTCGTTCTTGATGTCGCACTTGGCGCCGGCCTGAAAGTCGTCGGTCTTGCCGTTGCAGTCGTCGTCGATGCCATTGCACTCTTCGGCCTGGGCGACCTTGGCCGTGCATGCGGACAAGCCTTGATCGGTGCACTGGCGCACGCCCGGGCAGTCGCCGATCACGTTGTGGTTGATACACGTCGTCTTCAGCCCCAGCGAGACGGCGGTGGCGCTGCAGGTGCAATCGCCGCCCTTGGCCGGCTGGCACTGGAAGCTGGCCAGACCGGTCTCGGGATCCGTGGCGGCGTCGCAGCTGTAGCCTTCGGCGCAGTCGGGGGCCTTGGGGTTGCACTTGACGCCACAAAACGAGCCGAACACCTTGTTCTTGATGCAGACATTGCCCGATTGCCCGGGTTCGTTGCAGCTGGGGCTCTGCTCGCACGGGTCGCAGACGTACTTGTCCTTGGACGCACAGAAAAACTGTTTGTCGGTGGTGCCTGGGATGACCTGCTCGACACACGCAAATCCCTTGGGGCAGTCGTCGGTGCAGTACTTGCTGCAAATCTTGCCCTTGGGCGAGTCGACGCACAGGCCACTGTCGCACTCGTCAGTCTTTTCACAGGGATAGCCGAATTTGCCAGGCGAGGGCCCGCTATCGACGGCGGTGAGTTCGAGCTTGAGCACGTCGGTCTGACCAAACACGTTGCCGGCATCGGCATCGCTGGCGGCCGAGGCATCGCTGGTCACGACTGTGCCGGGCACTGTGGTGTCCGAGCAGGTCGCCAGCAGCAGCAAAGCCAGCCCAGTGAGGCCCACCGCCAGCCACCGCGGCGGATGCCATCGCAGTTGATCGGTGGCGATGCCCTGTGTCGTGTGCCCCATCGCCATGCCAACCGCCTTTGACGCCCGCACCGCGGCGCGCCCGAACTGCCAAGAATACGCACCTGTCGCCTCGGGTTCAACTGCTATCGCCAACGCGGGGGGGACCGCGGCACCCCAGCACAACCGCAGCGCCGCTGGTTGACCCAGCGCGAAAACGCCGCACAACTTCAGGCGTTGCTGTGGCCTGCCTTGCCGTGGGCGGCCCAGGCCGTGATACTGCCCAAGCCGTCCTGCGCTGATTCCGCGCCGGACCGCACGGGAAGGCTGTGGCCAATTACCTGCTTGTGCAACCGCCGCTGCTGTTGCACGCCGATTTCATCGATTACCCGTATTTCGCTTCGCTGGGCCTGTGGCAAGCGGCGGCTGAACTGCGCGCCGCCGGTCACACTGTCCAAGTGCTCGACGCCCTGTGCCAGCCGTCGTCGGGTCTACTCAGTGAAGGTACAGGCATGATTCGGCTGGGGATTCCCATGTCCGGCTTGACCGCCAAGCTGCCGGCCCAAGCGCCCGACGCGATCGTGCTGGCCCACAGCCCGTGGCTGCGATCACGGCCCGCTTCTGCTGAATTGCGCAGCCTTGTCGAGCACTTGAATAAACGGTACGTCCATGTGCCGCAGGTGCTTGCGGACTGCGACGTCGGCGGCATGCACTTTATCGAGTGGGGCGAGCCGGAGCTGGACGACCTCGGCTTGCAGTGGGGATGCAAGTACGAGGCCGAGGGCGCCCTCGGCCCAATGCTGCAGCAATTGGTCGATGGGCAGGTGCCGCCCGCCCGGATCGCCGTGGGCGCGCCAACGGTCGAGGCGCTGGACGATTTGCCGCTGCCCGCGTACGACCTCATCGATTTCGCGGCGTTCGGCAAGTTTTTGGGCCGGGTGGCCAAGAGCCGCCACAAGCGCGAGATTTTCGCGCTCGACCCGCCGCTGGTCGCGGTCAAGACGTCGCGCGGATGTGTCTACAAGTGCAACTTCTGCACGTCTAACCCGTGGTCGCGCGCGGGCTTGGAGGGCAAGGCCTACCGCCGCCACAGCACCGACCAACTGCGGGCCCATGCCAAGCTGCTGCGCGACACCTACGGGGTGCGGCGCTGGGTGGTGCTGGACGAATTGGTCAACGTCCACCCGGGTCACTTCGATGGTCTGCTCGATGTGGCTGAGGAATTTGGGCTGCAGCTCGATTTTCCCAACGGCATGCGCGCCGATCGGCTCAGCGAGCAGCAGGTGCAGCGGCTGGCCACGATCACGCCGGTGCTGTCGGTCTCGGCCGAGTCGGCGGTAGAGCGCGTGGCCAATGATTTGATCGGCAAGCGCTTCGATCTGCAGGCCACCGAGCGCGTGGCCCAGTGGTGCCAGGCCGCCGGGCTGCGGCTGGTGGTGCACTGGATGATCGGTCAGCCGGGCGAGACCCGGGTCGAGATCCTGCACACTCTGAAGACTGCTTGGACCTTGTACGAAAAGTTGCAAGCCGAGCCGTTGCTGCAATTCGCCACGCCGATTCTGGGCACAGCGCTGCACCAAACGGCGACCGCGCAAAAACTGTGGACGACCCGAGAGGACCGCGACATTGGCCCGCTTTTTCAAGGCAAGCCGGTGCTGACTGGCCGCGATTGGACTCCCGGTGAGCTGTGGGCCGCCAAGCAAGTGTTCGAGACCAAGCTGGCGATGTGGCGGCCGCGCAAAGTCATCATGAACACGACATATGTCTGCAACAACCACTGCGTGTTCTGTGCGACCGGCAACCGCAGTGACTGGCATGGCGACACTGAAAAGCAGATCGGCTTTTTGGCAGAGCGCCGCCAGCAGGGCTTTGATCTGTGCGATTTTGATGGCGGCGAGCCGACCACCAACCCGCACCTGTTTGAGCTGATCCGCGCCGCCAAAGGCCTGGGCTACCAGCAGATCAACCTGACGACCAACGGCCGGATGATGGCGCTGCCGCGCAATGCCGAAAAAGTCGTGCGCTCAGGCCTGACCTCGCTGTTGGTGTCACTGCACGGGCCCAACGAAGCCGTGCATGAAGAGAACGTGCAGGCCAAAGGCGCGTTTCGCCAGACGATCTCAGGCATTGCCCATGCGCGACCGCTGGCGGAAAAGCATGGCGTCGAATTTGGGGTCAACGTCACGCTGACCAAGATCAACACGCCGGTGCTGCTGGAGTACGGGCAACTGCTGGTCGATCTCGGCGTCAAGCTGTGCAATGTCCAATTTCTCACGCCATTTGGGCGGGCGAGCGCCGAGTGTCAGCCCGATCCGGCCGAAGCGGCGGCGCTGGTCATGCAGTTGATCGATCAATTTGGCGACAAGATTCGCTTCCAGATCATCAATTTGCCGCTATGCTTTTTGCCGGGCTACGAAGCCTATGGCCTGAGCGACATTGGCAAGCTTCAGCGCCACATGATCTTTGTGACGATGGACGATGTCAATCTGTTTGACTACTTGCAGTCGCGGCGGCGCCACGAGGCCAAGTGCGAGACCTGTCTGATGTCGACAGCGTGCGAAGGCTTTTACTACTGGCCCAAAGAGTGGAAGGATCAAGCGCAGGCGCGCTGGGGCGACTGAACTCTCGGCCCGCCATCCTTTCCAACCGCTCCAATTGGTACAATCATCGCCGTGCGCCGACCGCCGACCGCGGTCGCCCAGAGGTAGGCGTGGCCCACAGCGGCGGCAGGCGACGGCAAGCGTGTTGGCTGGCAGCAATTCTGATGCTGGCGGCGGCGGCATGCCAAAGCGATCTGGCTACTGGCGCTGCCTGCGTTGCCTCATCGCAGTGCGCGACCAACCTGTGCTACTCCAATTTGTGCCTTTTGCCCGGTGCCGACGACGACGGCGACGGCTTGGCCAACAGAGACGAGCACCGCCTGCGCAGCGATCCGCGCCACGCCGACAGCGATGGCGACGGCAAGCCAGACGGCAGCGAAGTCGGCCCCGAGGTCGCCAAACCGCTTGACAGCGACAGTGACGGCAAGCCCGACATCGTTGAGTCGGCCTTGGCTGATCGCGACAGCGACTGTTTGGACGACGAGCGCGATGCCGACGATCAGGCTGTTCAGACCGACGCCAAAACGCTGGCCAAGTTGGCCTGTGCGCACTTGGGTGTGTGCGCGCAACCGGCTGCCGTCATCACGGCCAGTTGCAGTGGCGGAGAATTGGCGTGTGACTACAAGGTTGTGCCTGGCTGGCAACTCGGTGAGGCCTGCGACGGCGTCGACAACGACTGCGACGGGCAAGTCGACGAAGGCTATGTGTATCAAGGCAATGGCATCGGTCAGCCGTGCAGCGGCATCGGCGCCTGTGGGCCCGGCGTCGTCGTGTGTGCGGTCGGCTATGCGACTTGCTCGACCAACCCGAACGGCAGCCAGCCGCAGTCCAAGGCTGAAGCCTGCAATGGCAAAGACGACGACTGCGACGGCCAGACCGACGAGGGCTTTGTGCTCGGCGAAGCGGGCAGCGGCGGGGTGGCCGTCGGCGCGCCGTGCTTGGGCACCGGCGACTGCGGGATCGGCAAGGTCGTGTGCAGCGCCAGCGGTGCGCCGATCTGCTCGTCGGATCCGGGTGGGCCCGACAGCAAGGCCAAGCCAGAGGCGTGCAACGGTCGCGATGACGACTGCGACGGACTGACCGATGAAGGCCTGACCTTGCAGGGCCAGCCGGTCGGCCAAGCCTGCATCAGCCCCGGTGCGTGCGGCGCAGGCAAGGTCGTGTGCGATAAGAAGGGGAAAACTGTGTGTTCGTCGGCGGTTGGCCAGTCCGGCTCGCCGGCCCACGACGAAGAGTGCAACGGACAAGACGACGACTGCGACGGCTTGACCGACGAGAATTTCGCGCTCAACGGCGTGGCTTTGGGTGCCGCTTGTGCCGGCAAAGGGCTGTGTGGCAACGGCGTGGTGGCGTGCAGCGCCCAGGGCACCGTCACCTGTTCGACCTTGGCCGATGGCCCGCAGAGTCAGGCCAAGCCGGAGTTGTGCAACGGCCAGGACGACGACTGCGATGGGATGACGGACGAAAAGCTGGGGTGGCAGGGCTTGGCCTTGGGCGCCAAGTGCGACGGCAGCGGCAGCTGCGGCAAAGGCAGCGTAGTGTGCGGCACGCTGGGTCAGGCGACCTGCTCGACCAATGCCGATGGTCCCAAAGGCGAGGCCAAGCCTGAACTGTGCAATGGCCTGGACGACGACTGCGATGGCCAGACCGACGAGATCGCCCAGTTGCCAGTTGGCTTTACCTGCGAGACGGCGGGCGTGTGCACGGCCTTGGTGCCGGTTCCCGTCTGCGTCGATGCGCAGTGGCAATGCAGTTTTGACGGTCAAAGTGGCTATCAACCAGCGGAGAACAGCTGTGACGGCCTCGACAATGACTGCGACGGCCTGACCGACGAAGGGCTGGCGACCGAGTGGACGGCGGTGACAGCATGGGACGATGGCCGGCCGTTGGCGCGCCGGGGCGCGGCGTGGTCTGCGGGTCCGGAACCTGACCTCGCCAAGCTGTGGGTGGCCGGCGGCTTGGAGGCCAACGCGCTGGGCGAAGAAGTGCTGTCGCCCGAATTGTGGCGGCTCGACGCCAAGTTGGGCCTGTGGACGCGTTTGCTGAGCCACCATGCGCTGCGGCGGACCGGGGCCGCGGCGGTCTGGCATCAGGCCGGCGGCCAAAAAATCTGGGTCGTGCTGGGTGGTACCGATCCGCAAGGCAATGCGGCGCCACTGACCGCCATCAGCGAGGACGGCACGGCAGTGCTCGCCGTGCCTCCTCTGCCCGAGCCGCCGACGGCGGTGACTGCAGCGGTCGCGGTCGTTGCGGGCAACAGCGATGTCTGGCTACTCGGCAACACCTTGGACGGTGGCCAAGCGGTCGTACAGCACTATCAGGCCAAGGCCGGCGCTTGGCAGACCGCGGTGCCGCAGCCCGGGCTGGCAGCGCTGGCGTGGACGGGTGCCCACACCGGCACGGCGTGGACGGTCGCCGGCCTGACCAGTGCGGGCACCGCGGTGTCTGCGCAGCTGGTCTGGGGTGGCACTGCGTGGAAGACGCTGGCAACAGCGCCCATGCCCACCGATCTGACCTCGATTGGCCAACTGACAGCGACCCAAACCGCGGACACATTGGTCTGGCTTGGCGCCGCGCGCAAGGACGGGGCGCTCGCCCCCGCACTGCACAATCCGGCGGGCGATGGGGCGTGGCAACCGTACCCCGCCGGTCAGCCACCGCTGCGCGATCCGCTGGTGGTCGCCAGCAGTCTGGGGTTGCTGGTGGCCTTGGGCGCCGACCCGTCTGGTCTGCCCCAACCCGACACTTGGGTCCGCTTGCCCGCCGGATGGACCACACTCGACGCTGAACCCGAGACCGCGGTCGGAGCCAAGTGGCTGCACAGCGGCGGTTATATTGTCCGGGTCGGCGGCGGCGTGCCGCGCGGCAACCTGCTGACTGCGACGGCCGCGGCGTGGCGGTGGTCGCAAGGCGCCGGCTGGCAAAAAATGGCGACGCCTTCGCCGCAGGCGGGCCGCACGCTCGCGACCGCCATCTTGGGACCCGACGGCGAGCAAGTCGTCCTGTGGGGTGGCGTGGGGTCAACGGCGACCGCCGCGGGCACAGCCGCGCTGATGGGCGATGGCCCGCTGGTCACCGCGCCGGGCGGCCTGCTGGTCGAACCCAAGCTAGGCCAGGGCGGCGAGTTGCCGCCAGCGATGAACAGTCAACTTCCTGTGATTGCAGCGGATGCTTCGGCTACGCCGACGCTGGATCCCGCCATATGGTATATCTACACGTTGGGTCCATCTGGCGCCGCCGAGCTGTGGCGACTGGACTGGAACATCTCAAAAACATTGGTTTGGCAGTCGGGCGAGGGGCCGGGTCCGATCTGGAAGCGCGGCACCGCGATTTCGTACGATCCGCTGTCCAACCGCTTGCTGGTGGCCCAAGTCGATGGCGCGCTCAAGCTGTGGTCGCTGCAGTTTGGTCCGAAGAGCGACTGGTCGCTGGTCAGCACCGAGCCCGGTGTTGTCCAAGCCCGGTTGGTGTTCTTTGGGGCGCCCGGTCATAAGGACCGGTTGCTCTTGGCGGTGCCGCCGCCGGCCAAGGGCTTTACGCAGGTGTTTCGCTTGGCGCTGGGCACCGCTGCCCTGCCGGACTTGACCATGCAGGCGTGGGACGGCCCGCCGCCCCAGTGGTGGGGCGCTGTGTCGGGCGGATGGGTCGGCGACGGCGTCGCCTGCGACGGTGTGCTGTTCAATGACGGCCGCTACCGCAGCCGCCGCGATCGCGCCGTCCGCACCTGCCCAAAAACCAAGTAGTAGCGGGCAGTGTCGCCCGATTTGACCCGCTTTCATTGACACCTATCGGCTCTGCGCATAGGCTGGCAGGCGATGAGCGGGCCGCCTTCACCTCCGCTGTCGCCGCCTACATTGCCACCTCATTTGTTGACCAGTCTGTCGCCCGCGTTGCCGTCGCCTGCCCGTGCCCGCGGCCAAGGCAGGCTGCGCATTGCGTTGGTGCTGGTTGTGCTGATCTTGACCAGCGCCTGCGGTGGCCAGACGGGCGGCACGCTGGCGACCGGGCGCCTGAACACCGAAGGATCGCCGACCGAGCGGTACGCCGCGTCGCTGCGCTTGGCCGCACTGGGCCGGGTCGAGCTGCGGGCGGGTGCCGACGAAATGGCCGCCGAACACTTCAAGGCCGCCTATCGCAAGCATCCGCACCCAGATTACTTGCTGGCCGCTGCCCGCGCCGCCGAAAAAGCCAAGCTGTATGCCGAAGCCCACGACGCCTTGCGCCGGGCCCAGGACCACGATTTGGCCGCTGACGAGCGGTCTCGCGTCGCCGCCGAGCTTGTTCGGCTGGAGCCGCTGGTGCCGCCCGGTCTGGTACGTGTGACCGTACAGGTCCAGCCCGAGGGTGCCCGCGTCGAGTTGACCCGCCAGATGCCAGGCGAGCCCGCCAAGGGCGCCGGTGCCGCTGCGCGCAGCTTCGACCGGGTGGTGCTGGGGACCGGCGGCGTTTTCCTGCAAGCCGGCACTTGGGCGGTGTACAGCACGGCGCGCGGCTACCAAAGCGAGCTGCAAACCGTGCAAGTCGCCCCCGATGGCGGCGAGTTCGTGGCGGTGGCGCTGGGTCTGGAAGATACCGGTCCGCAATTGGCTGAACCGGTCAAGTCGCGGATCAAGAAGCCTGACGGTGTGGGTGTCCCCGAAGATAAGAAAGTGCCGGAGCCCGATGGTCCCGTCGTCGAGTTTGGCATGACCACCAAACCGAAGCGTTCTAGCATCCACACGTGGGGGCCGCTGGTGTCTTCGGCGCTGGGCGTGGTCGCCGTCGGCGCGGGTGGCTGGTTTGGGTTCCAGGCAACCCAAAATGGTGCGGATGCCAACGACTTGCAGGCCCAGGGGCTGAGCAAGGCCGCCTACGACTCCGACTTCGCTTTCTACCGCCAGCAGACCGAATCCAACGCCCAATTGGCCAACTATGCCTTTATCGGTGGCGGTGCGCTGGTCGCGATCGGCTCGCTGTGGTGGATGCTGGCGCCGTCTGCGGATGCCGCTGCCGACGAAGGGCCCAAGCCCAAAATGACGGACGCCGGTTCCGCAAGCCGGTCGCTCATCGCCCAAGGTCGCAGCGGATGGCGGCCGCCCACTTTGGTGGTGCTGCCGACCGGTGCCGGTCTTTCGTGGACGTTTTAGCATGACCCGCAGGAGTCTACTGACGATGCCTCAACGCTTTGCCCAGTTCGGCCGTTGCCTGCGCCTCTGGCTGTGTCTTGTCGCGTTGGCCAGCGGCGCCTTGGGCTGCACCGTGCAGGTAACTCAGCAAAGCGGCTTTGATCCGTGCACGCCCAACCCGTGTCAAACCAAGGGCGTGTGCGGCGGATGGACCGGCACCTGCACCGTCAAGAACAACGCAGCGGTGTGCGGCACTTGGGTGTGGACCGACAAGAAAGTCGCCAAGCCGACCGGTGCGGACGGCAAGGCGCTCAATGCGCCTGCGGGCTATCAGATCAGCGAAAACACCTGCGACGGCAAGGACAACGACTGCGACGGCCTAACCGACGAAGGCGCCATCGGCGACGCGACCAAGGTGTGCCCAGCCGTCGGCGTGTGCGGCGGCGTCAAGCCGGCCATGCTGTGCCTGGGTGGCCAGTGGCTCTGTGGCTTTGGGGCCACGCTGGGCTTCGAAGCCAGCGAGACCACTTGCGACGGCAAAGACAACGACTGCGACGGCAAGACCGACGAGGAAGTTCAGCCCAAGGCCACCGACTGCAAGCGCAGCGGCGTGTGCGCCGGTTTGGCCGCGCCCACCTGCGCCGGCGAGCCCGGTTGGACCTGCGGCTACGACAAAGCCAGCGACTACGAAGCCGCCGAGACCTTGTGCGACGGCAAGGACAACGACTGTGACGGTGCGATCGATAGCGGCTTGAGCCCCGCCGCATTGGCCGGCAAGGCCACCTGCAAAGCGCTTGGCGTCTGTGCGACCGCAAGCGACATCGTGTGCAAGGGCGGCCAGCCAGTGTGCGCCTACACCGCAGCCACCTTTGAGGCCAACGAGACCAGCTGCGACGGGCTGGACAACGACTGCGATGGCACCACCGACAGCTATCCCGGCAGCGAGTTGCCGCTGCAGGCCACCGACACTGCCGGGTGTAGCACCAAGGGCGTGTGCGCCGCCAAGGGCGCGGTGGCCCGCGTCTGCACGGCTGGCCAGTTCGCCTGCAGCTACGCCAAGACCGCCGGCTACGAGGCGACCGAGAGCCAGTGCGACGGCAAGGACAACGACTGCGACGGTCAGGTCGACAACATCGCCAGCAAGCCCAGCCCGTCGCCGTGCGGCAGCAAGGGCGTGTGCGCCGACGGCGTGGCCACCTGCGCCAGCAACCTGTGGCAGTGCGACTGGACCGCGCTGGTAACCAAGGGCTACGAGCCGTTCGAGCAGACCTGCGACGGCAAAGACAACGACTGCGATGGCCAGACCGACGAGTCGCTCGACGTGGCCAAGAACAGCTGCAACCTGCAAGGCGTGTGCCAGTGGGGCGTCGCGGTCACCTGCGCCGCCAGCAAGGCCAGCTGCGACTACACCCACGTGCTCGGCTACCAAAACGTGACCGAGACGGTGTGCGACGGCTTGGACAACAATTGCAACGGCAAGACCGACGAGCCCGAGGCCTTGGACGGTAGCAAAGCTGGATGCAGCGTGGGCGTGTGTGCGGGCAAAGCGACCGCGAGCTGCGCCGCCGGCAAATGGAGCTGCGACACCAGCGCCGCGGTCGGCTACGAGGCCACCGAAAAAGCCTGCGACGGCAAGGACAACGACTGCGACGGCTTGACCGACGAAAACTTGAGCGACGCCGCTAGCTGCCCGGCCCAGGGTGTGTGTAGCGCCGGCGTGACTGCGCTGTGTCTGGGCGGCAAATACTTGTGCAACTTCAGTAGTGTATCCGGCTACGAAGCGATTGAGGCGACGTGCGACGCCAAGGACAACGACTGCGATGGCAAGGCCGACACCGCGGTGTGCGCCCCCGCTGCTCCCTGCACCGCCAATGACCAGTGCGCAAGCGGCGTGTGCGTCGCGCTTGCTGGCGGCAACACCAAAGCATGTGCGCTGGACGCCAAACAGTGCGCGGTGGCCGACGCCGCAGGCAAGGTGAGCCTGATCGACAATGGCGCTGCGCTGTGTGCGTCCACGGACAGCCAGCAAACCTGCAGCGCGGGCACGCTGTCGGCGGCCAAAGCCTGCCCCAGCGACAAGCCGGCTTGCGTCAACGGTCAATGCGTGGTGTGCGCGCCCAATGCCAAGACCTGCGATGTCGCCGACAAGGCAAAAGTTGTGCAGTGTTCGGCCGATGGCCTGACCTCGTCGCCCATAGCCAACTGCGCCAGCGGCGAGAAATGCGCAGGTGCCGGCGACTGCGTGCCTGATGGTCCGTTTGCGCTCAGCGACACCGCCGAAGCCGCGGTCTGGCACGATAGCGTGGTGTTGGCCGACGGCAGCGTGGCGGTAGCCTGGACCGTCGACAAGGGCAGCGTCGGCGAGCTGCGGGTCCGGATGTTCAGCGCCACTGGTGTCGCCAAGGGCCCAAGTGTGGTCGGTCAGGGCGACCGCAAGCCGATCAAAGGCTCGCGGCTGGCGGCGACGGCGATCGGCGCGGGCTTTGCGATTGCCTGGGTGACCACCCACGACGACAAAGACATCGCCTTGGGCGTCTTCGACAAAGACGGCAAGCTGCAGGGCAACCCGGTCATCGCCAACGATCCGGACACCACGGCCAATCAAGATCAGCCCGCATTGGCGAGCTTTGGATCGACGATTGTCGCTGTGTGGGCCGCTGAAGACCTCGATTTCTCGGGCTATGCCATTGGTCTGCGGACCTTCGATGCGACCGGCAAGGGCTTGGTGGCAACGCTTATCGCCAACCAGAGCACGTCCGTCAATGACGCCATCGACGGCGATCAGGATAGCCCGGCTGTGGCATGCAAGCCCAGCGGCGACTGCGCCATTGTGTTTGTCCACAAGCAACCCACCGGCAAGGGCAAAATCCGGGCGCGGACGCTCAGCAGCGCTGGGACTCTGGCCGCCAGCTTGTTGACCCTGTCGACCGCTGCCAACTCTGCCAACCAGCAGCAGCCGACCGTTGCGTGGACCGGCACCAGCTTTGTGGTGGCGTGGTCGGGCGAAGGCATCGAGAGTGGCACCGGCACTGGCATCGCGATCCGGCCGTACGACGTCAACTTGAGCGTGCTGGGTGGCGCGGCGGTCGCGCAGGCCAATGAACAGGCAGCGGGCAATCAGATTCAGCCGTCGTTGCGCGCGCGCAATGGCGGTGTCGCCTTGGTGTGGAACGTGGCTGGTCTGGGCAGCGTCCGCGATTTCTCGGCCACTGCGGCACCGCTTGCTGCGGAAGCCAGTTTTGGCAGCGGCGCGACCGCGACCTTGGCGATGCTGGCCAAGCTGGTGGTGCTGGGCGATGGCAAGCAATTGCTACAATTTTTCAATGACAAAGGTGGCACGGCGCCCACGGTGTCGCAGGGCCAGTTCCGCTAGGCTTGCGGGCTAGTCCCGCAAAATGCCGAACTGGTGAGCAGCGGCATGGTCCCGCGCCGTGGTCGCCAACAGAGGTTGGGCCATGGCTGAGTTTGAGTACCAAGAAATCCTGCAGTTGGGCCACCACACCGACACGCCGTGGCGGCGCATCACCACCGATCACGTGCAATTGGTGCAGTGGGGCGACCGGCAATTCTTGCAGGTAGCCCCTGAAGCGCTGCGGCTGCTGACCCGCGAGGCGATGCGCGACATCGCCCACTTGTTGCGGCCCGGCCACTTGGCCCAGCTGCGGCGGATTCTCGACGACCCAGAGGCCTCGAGCAACGACCGGTTCGTCGCGTTTGACCTGCTCAAGAACGCGTGCATCGCTGCGGGCGGCGTGCTGCCGATGTGTCAGGACACCGGCACCGCGATCGTGATGGGCAAGCGTGGCCAAAACGTGCTGACCGATGGCCAGGACGAAGCGGCGATTGCCCAAGGCGTGGCCGACACCTATTTGTCGACCAATTTGCGCTACAGCCAAATGGCGCCGCTCGACATGTACAAAGAGGTCAACACCGGCAACAACTTGCCCGCTCAGATCGAGCTGTATGCGACTGCCGGCGACGAGTACCACTTCCTGTTTTTGGCCAAAGGCGGCGGGTCGGCCAACAAGAGCTACCTGTATCAGGAGACCAAGGCGCTGCTCAATCCGATTGCGCTGATGCGGTTTCTCGAGAACAAAGTGCGCACGCTGGGCACCGCGGCCTGTCCGCCCTATCACCTGGCGGTGGTGGTCGGCGGCACGTCTGCGGAGTACGCGGTCAAGGTCGCCAAGCTGGCGTCGGCGCGGTATCTGGACGATCTCCCGACCAGTGGCAATGCCTTGGGCCGCGGGTTCCGAGACTTGGCCCTGGAAGAGCAAGTGCACCAAATGACTCAGCGCCTGGGCATTGGCGCCCAGTTTGGCGGCAAGTGGTTTTGCCACGATGTCCGCGTGGTGCGCTTGCCGCGACACAGTGCCAGCTGTCCGGTGGCGATCGCGGTCAGCTGTTCGGCCGACCGGCAGTGCCTGGGCAAGATTACCAAGGATGGCGTGTTCATCGAAGCGCTAGAGCGCGACCCGGCCCACTACCTGCCCGACTTGGACGAAGCGACGCTGGGCGGCGCGGTGGTGCGGGTCGATCTCAACCAGCCGATGGCGGCGATTCGGGCGCAGTTGAGCCAGTATCCGATCAAGACGCGGTTGTCGCTGTCGGGGTCGCTGGTGGTGGCGCGCGACGTCGCCCATGCCAAGTTCAAGGAGCGGCTCGATGCTGGCCAAGGCCTGCCGGAGTACCTCAAGCAGCACGCGGTGTACTACGCGGGGCCGGCCAAGACACCGGTGGGTATGGCGTCGGGCTCGTTTGGGCCGACGACTGCCGGGCGGATGGACAGCTATGTCGCGGAGTTTCAAGCGGCGGGTGGCTCGCTGGTCATGCTGGCCAAGGGCAACCGCAGCCAGGCCGTGACCGACGCCTGCAAGCAGTACGGTGGGTTTTACCTGGGCTCGATCGGCGGACCAGCGGCGCGGCTGGCCCAGGATTGCATCAAGAAGGTCGAGGTGCTGGAATATCCAGAGCTGGGTATGGAGGCGGTGTGGCGCATCGATGTGGAAGATTTTCCAGCGTTTGTCGTGGTGGACGACAAAGGCAATGACTTTTTCAAGGGTTTGACGCTGTAGCTGGCGGCTGCCCGTATCTGCTTGCTTTGCCCCCAGACTGCGCTAGCCTGCACCACCGGATCTGGTTGTCCGTAGGTGCCTGATGTTGCCCGCCGAAGACGCCACCTTTGCGGTGGCCGCACTGTCCGCGCTGCCGTCGCCCGAACAGCTGCCAAGCATCGACCCAGACACAGGGTCTCCCGAACACCGGGGCCCGCCGTGTTTGTCCCGCGCGCTGCCACTGGGCCAAGCGGTGCAGCATGCGTTGCTGGCCGTCGCGGCGCGTGCCGACGAACTGGGCCGGTGTGGCCAACAGGATGTCGCCGATCACATCCACGCGCTGCGCCGGGTCATGCGTCAGGCCCAAGCGCTGGTGCGGTTGATTGCGCCCGGTCTGGTCGGCGACAAGACCGCCAAGCAGCCGCTGCAGCGCATCGCAGTCACGGCGCGCACGCTGTCCAAAGCCCGCGACGCCGAAGTGCTGCCCGAGGCGTGGGCGGCGCTGCCGCTGCCGGTGCAACACGCCACCTCTGCGATCGCGCTGTTTTTGCAGCAGGAGCGCCTGATTCTGTATGCCGACGCTAAGACGCTTGCTGATTTGCAGAAGGCGGCCCACAGCGCCGCCGCGATCAACCGCAAGTTTGCTGCGGCGCTACCGCCCCAATTGCCCGCCAACTTGGTCGGCGAAGGCCTGCGCACAGCGTTGGGCCGGGTGGCGACTGCCCACAAGCAAGCCCGCAAGCGGCCGCGTCCAGAAGCCGTACACGACCTGCGCAAGGCGTGCAAAGACGTGCGCCACCAGCTGGAGTGGTTGGGCGCCGATGCCGCGTTGTCGCTGCACCAAGCTTTGGTCGATTACCTCAAGGCCTTGGGCGGCGTGACCGACCTGTTTGCGCTGGATCGCTGGCTGCGCCAGGCCGGCCGCGCTTGTCCGCCCGATGAACGGGCCACGCTGCGCCTGGCGCTGGACAAGCTGGTCAGCAAGTCGACCGGCAAGCAAATTGCCCGCTGTGGCGGGTGGATGGACGGCAAGCCCAAGAAGCTGGCCAAGCGGCTGGTGGCCGATCTCGGCTGGTAACCCCGGTTGCGCAAACCCCCTCATTTTCGCTACAACACGCTTGGCCGCGCCGACAGGCGCCAACTGAGGTTGCCCGTGATGCCTTCGATCCGACCCGTCGTCTGCGTGCTGTTCACGCTGGTTGGCCTCAGTGCCTGCGCCAAACCCGAGCCCGTCAAGGTCGAAGCGCCCAAGACTTTTTGCAAAGACGGGGCCTTGGTCTGCAAGGGCAACTATGTCGCCGAGTGCACCGGCGGTACCGCCTACAAGCTGACGTTTTGCGGCGACAAAACCTGCAATGGCGGTGCCTGCACGCCCACGGTGTGCAGCAAGGGCCAGATCACCTGCAACGATCAGGCGGTCATGAAGTGCCCCGACGACGGGTTGACCGAGGCTACCAAAGTCACAACCTGTAAGCAGACCGGCTCGCCCACCGAAAAATGCAACGACGGCGTGTGTTTGCCCAGCGCCTGCTTCAAAGGCGACGGCGCCAAAGGTCCCGACGCCAAGTGCGGCAACTCGACGCTGTATGTCTGCGACAAAGGCGTGTGGGGCAAAGGCACGCCGTGCGGCTCCAATCAGTTCTGTGACGCCACGGCGCGCGCCTGCAGCGACCGCGTGTGCAAGCCGACCGAAGCCACCTGCAAGGACGACAAGACCGCGCAGGTTTGCAACAACGTCGGCGGGGCGTGGGTCGATCAGCCGTGCCCGGCCAACGAGGGCTGCTTTGACGGCGTGTGCCACCCCAAGCTGGCCGCAAGTGGCACCGGCACTGCCGATGCCGCGGCGACGGGCAGCGACGCGCCCGCTGGCGAGACACTGGACACGGTGGCCGTTGGTACCGGCGACACCTTAGTGAAACCGAAGAAAGACGTGGTGTTTGACGCGCCCGATCTGTTCAAAGTCACCTTTAGCAAGACCAAGACCCCCGGTCCCGGCGACGTCGAGACCAAGATGGACTTTGCCGCCGCCAACTACCTGCCGGTGCTTAAGGCGCTGCAAGTGTCTGGCGACAAAGAGCTGTTTAAGGTCGAGATGCAGATTGGGCCGCTCGAAGACTTTCAGACCTCCGATCCCTCGTTCACCCAAGTCGGCGGCGAGGCCGGGGAGACCAACATCTTGTGCAACGACGGCAGCAACGATCAAACCAAGGTCCAGTGGCTGTGGGGTGGCTCCGACTACGACATCGTCGTGAGCCAGTTTGAAGACGTCGGCGGCCGCATCGTCGGCACCTTCTCGGCCGAGCTCATCAACCAGATCGACAAGAAGTCCAAGGCGTACCTCGTCAACGGCAGCTTCGACATCAAGCGCAATTGAGCAAGTTGGCGATTTTGGCGCAGGCCCCCGAACCCTCCGAGCCCGTTGTTCTGCCCGCGCCGCGCCTTGCGCTGCCTGAGATCCTGTTTATCCAGACCTGCCCCGAAGAGACCCGAGTCGCGCTGCAGCAAGGCCCGCAGGTGGTCGAACTCCAGGTCGAGCGGACCAGTGGGCGTGGGCTGTCCGGCAACATCTACTGCGGTACGGTGCAGCGGGTGTTGCCGAGTATGGACGCGGCGTTTCTCGACATTGGCCTGGACCGCGCCGCGCTGTTGCACGCCGCCGACGTGTGGACAGCCGATCACCCCGCCGAAGGCGACGGTGCCGACGACAGCGACGGTGAGCCGCGCGCCCGCAAACCGCTGCGGCCGATCGCGCAATTGGTCAAGCAGGGCGATCAGTTGCTGGTCCAAGTCGTGCGCGAGCCGGTGGCCAAGAAGGGCCCGCGCGTGACGACATTTGTCTCGCTGCCCGGCCGCAACGCGGTGCTGCTGGCCCGCGAACAGCATGTGGGCGTCAGCAAGATGATCGACGACCCAGCGGAGCGGGCGCGGTTGCTGGCGATTGCCCGCAAGCACCTGCCGCCGGGTGCGGGGGCGATCGTGCGCACCGTGGGCGATGGTGCGACCGAGCACGAGCTCGCCGAAGACTTGGGGTTTTTGCGGCGCCAGTGGGCCGATGTGCAGAGCCGATTCGAAGCCGCGTCTGGTCCCAGTTTCTTGTTCGACGACCTGGACTTGGTGCTGCGGGCCCTGCGCGACATGGTCGGGCCGCAAACGCAAACGGTGTGGATCAGCGACCGCGGCGATCTCGATCGCGTGGCGACCTTTGTGCGGCGTTTTCATCCCGATGCGCGGCCGGACGTGCGTGTCCACGAGGGCACGCTGCCGCTGTTTACCGTCTATGGCCTGGACCGCTGGGTCCGCCAAGCGGTTGAGCCCAAAGTGCATTTACCCGGTGGCGGCGAGCTGCTCGTCGAGCGCACCGAGGCCATGACCGTCATCGATGTCAACTCGGGCAAGCACGTGGGCGGTGGGCTAGACGAAGCGGTGCTGGCGCTCAACCTGCAGGCCTGTCAGGCGATTGCCCAGCAGCTGCGGCTGCGCAATATTGGCGGGCTGGTTATCGTCGATTTCGTCGATATGAAGCGGGCCGACGACCGCCGGGCCCTGGACAAGGCGTTTGCCGAAGCGCTGGCCCGCGATCGGGCGCGGGTCCGCATCGGAAAAGTCAGCGAATTCGGTACGGTACAGCTGACCCGCAAACGCGTGCGCGAGTCGCTGGCTGATCGGCTGACCGAGCCGTGCCCGACGTGCCACGCCCGCGGCTTTGTGCGCTCGTCGTCGGACTTGGCGATCGAGACAATTGGCCGCCTGCGGGCGACGTTGCGGGCGGCAGTCGGCAACGTGCCAGTGCTGCGGGTGCAGGCGCCAGCGCGGGTGGCCGCCATCTTGTCCGACCAACTCGCAGGCTCGCTGCGGGCGCTCGAGCGCGAGTACACCACCCGGATTGAAGTGCAGGACCGGCAAGGGCATGGCGGAGAGGTCCGCTTGGTCACAACGGGATCAGGCGAAGGAGCCCCATGAGCCGAGGTCTGCGGGCGTGCCTGTGGTTGGTGCTGGCCATTGCCTCACTGGCCTGCAGTGCCGCGGGTCCGCAGGTGCGCCCGCCGCCACCACCCGTCGCCGGCGACGATGCGCTGCTGCCAGCCGAAACCGCGGCGTTTGCCAAGGGCCAACTTGCGCCAGCGGACCTGCGCTGCCTGCCCCGCCAGCGCTGGAGTACCAGTTTGCGGGCCGATGCCAGGTTCACCGCTGGCCAAATCCTGGACGAACTCGGTCGCCACGGCGCGACTTTGCCCGACGACAAGCGCGAAGCGGCGCGCAAGCAACTGGTAGACACCTTGTTTTGGCGGCTGGTGCTGACCCAGTTGGTCGAAGGCGATATGCACAACTTGGGCGCAGTGCCGCTGGGAGGCTTGGTCGGCAGTGACGGCAAGCCGTTGTTGTTGATCCGCACCAGCTTTACCCCGGCACCTGAGCGCGCGGGCTCGTGTGTGCAGAGTTTGGTCGGCGCGGGAAATGTCCGCCACATCGTCAACTTGTACGCGGGTCCGATGCCGACTGAGCAGCTAGAAGTGGCCGAGCGCAAAGCTGTCGAGGGCGTTGGCGGTACCTACTACACCGCACGCGGCGATCCGCACGGCGGCTGGCGCGAGGACTTGCGCGAGGGCGACGGCGGCGAGGGCAAGAAAGCCGCGATGATCGCGGTCGCGACGCTCATCAAGGCGCAAATCCTGCACCCGGGTGGCGCGGCACCCAAGGGCAATGTGCAGGTCCACTGTGGCGGCGGCATGCACCGCACCGGCATGGTCGTCGGCGTGTTTGACCGTTGCGTCAACAAGTCGCCGTGGGTGGACGTGGCGGCGGCGTACAAGCGGCATGTCGGTTGGCGGTCAGACAGCGAGCCAGGTGGGTTTGAGCCGCAGAATCTGGCGTTTATTGAGTCGTTTGAGTGTGGGCTCTTGGAGCCGCAGTAGGCCCATTGTCACCTGCCGGTGCCAAACAGACCTGAGAGGACGACAGTTTGCGGCCTGTACACGAAACTACCGTTACGACTATGGCGACAACTGGCGGGTGCAGGTCACGGTCGACAAGAAAGCCCTGCTGCTGGCCGACAATGTCTCGCGTGTGCTCCTGACCGGCGAAGGTGCGTTTCTGCCGGAAGACTGCGGCGGCGGATGGGGCGTCGCCCGAATTGCCCAAAACGTGCGTGCCCGCGACATTGCGCTGGCGGCAGGGCGCAAGCCGGACGGTGACGAAGAGGACTATTGGGGCGATTGGCACCCGGACAACTTTGACTTCGCCGCTTCGAAGGCGCGGTTCGACCAGCGTCGTTACGGCGCTGCCGAGTCCACGTCATTTTGCCGCTCGCACTTTGCCGTCCAACTGCCGCACTCAACTCAACTCCGCCGGTTCCTCGCCCGGCAGCCTCACGAGGTGGGCAACCGCCTCGTCGTACGGCACCTGGCTGGGCCGGTCGGGCAGCGACTCGTCCTCGTCCGCAAAGTTGTCGCACCGACTTGGCTGTTCCAACCACGAGTCGCACGCGCTGCAAAACCACGCGTCGTAGCCGATGGTGTTGCGATACCCGTGGCCGGACATCCAGGTTTCGGTCGACCCGCAGGCCTCGCACGGGCGGCCGTCTTGCTCAATGCCATGTTTGCGTACCGTGCCGAGGTAGGGCCGGACCAGCCGCGGGCGTTCGGTCTCGGCGGCGTGGCGGATCCAGCTCGCTTCCATCTCGTCGATCCGGCGCACGCACTCGGCCCAGCGGCGGGCCTGCTCACCGTAGGCCTCGCCAAAGCTCAGCCCGAATGGCGCTGCGTAGCCGCCCAAGACGTTGCCGCGCCAACCTCGGGCGACGTCCCACATCAGGCTCTGGGCCGGCATCTCGCCACGGCCACACCACAACTGCCCCTTGGAGTAGCGGACATTGACCCACCTGAGTTCGTCGTACTGATCCGCAAACCCAATTTGGCACCCTGCGCCGTCGTCGAGCCGCAGCGTGTCGATGCACCCCGCTACGCGACCGCCCTCGGTCAGCTGGGGACAGCCGTAGGCCTTGCGCCACCAGATGGCCTCTATCAGATTGTAAGAACTGCAGATTTGTACTCGGCAGTGGTCAGGCTGAAAGTTCCACGCCAGTTGGCTCGTCGGGTGGCCAAGCTTGCGCGGGTTGTGGCCCGAGGTGTCGGTAACGCTGTCGATGTCGATGTCTTTGTCTTCGTTGGTATCGCTCATGGCATCCTCCAGGCGCGGGTCGGCTGACGCCGCGCAATGGATTGCTGTTGACCGCACGAGCTCGCATGAGCTGCGCGAAAAAACGGAGGAGTGCCGTGAAGGGTCGCCAAATTCACGTGTCTGGGCACAGCTGGCAGCTGTTTGCCCAGGTCGCAGATTGTCAGAGAGCTGCAGTCAGACCACCGGGGTCCAGACCGATGCCGCCAGCTGGGCCGGAGGCGCCTTGAAAAAATCAGTAGGCTGAGTGCAAGCCCAGCAGAAACGAAAGAATCAGATGGGGATTGGCGACCCCGCACGGCAAACGCTGGCGTAGTTCAGGCAAAAAAATGCCACCGCGGGCAACTGCCAGCGGGAACCACGTCAAGCCAAGTGCGGGATTACCTCATGGGCGACAAGATACGGGCGGCGGGCGGCTTGTCAAGCGCTGGGGCGACAGGCCAGATGGCGGACGGCTGTGATTACGCCCGCACCAATGCCGCAAACGCCTGCACCGCCTCATGCTGCACGGGCATCCGGACATGGGCGGCCAACAGCGTCAGGTCGAGGTCGGGCAGGACGCTACTGCGCTCCGCGGGCTGGTAGCTACCACCAACCAGCACGTAGACCTCAAGTTGATCAGCCTGCCAGATCCAGACTTCCCGGACACCTAGACCCGCGTAGATGTCCAGTTTGTCCAGGCCGCCGCTCGACAACACCACCTCGATGGCCAGATCTGGCACGTCGCCGTCGCCCGAACCGAGGCTGTAGCACTCATCTGGCTCGGCGCCCCGCGCTTTGGCTTCGCTCCGAAAGGTCGTCGAGCCGAGACCGGTTAGCGGAATGCCTCGGGCAACAGCAAAAGTCTCCACCAAGCGGCCCATCAGGATTTTCAACTTTTCGTGTCGTTTCGATGGGCTCATGATCTCCAACTCTCCGTCGGCATAAGCCATCCGCAGACCCGGGTTGTCGAGCAACTCGCGCACCGCGCAGTAGCCGCCCCAACTGACGTCACTGATGACGATGCGGTGTTCGCCGGGCTGTTCCTCCGGCGCTGCCATCGGCCGAATGGGCAGGGGCAACTGGCTGGCCAAGTGAGCAACGGTTTGCATTGGATACCGCAGGCGGCAAACGTCCACCTCGTTCGATTGTCCAGTCTGGGGATGGCGCCGTCAAGCGCAGTCGCTCTCCGCGATCCCCCACTTTGAGCGCATCTCTGCGTCACTGCGTCGCTTCTCTCGCTGCGGCGTACCTGAGTACGCCTCGCTCTTTCAGCTCCTTGTTCCTTGATCTGCATCTCAAATTGGGGGCCGCCGGAGATTTCTGTGGGGAATTTAGGCTCTTGCCCCGCCCCGTCACCTGCCCCACACTACGCCGCCCGGCGCGATCCGTGGCCACTGATTTGGCTACGGTTTCCGTCTCCCGTCCGAGGACATCCCGACCATGCGCATCTTGCTCTTGAGCCAAAGCTACCCGCCCGAAGCCAGCTCGTCGGCCCAAAAAGTCGGTGAAATGGCCACGTTTCTCAGCGAGCGCGGCCATCAGGTCACCGTGCTGACTGCGTTTCCGAACTACCCGGGTGGCGTGGTGTTCCAGGGCTACAAGCGCACGCTGCGCCAGACCGAACAGCTGGGCGAGATCAAGCTGGTGCGCTCGTGGCTGCACGTGACCAAAGCGCGCGACCGGTTCGCGCCGCGGATGTTGAGCTACGTGACCTTTGCGGCGACGGCCCTGGTGGCGGGGCTGCCGCTGGGCAAGCAGGACGTGATTTACGTCTACGCCCCGCCGACGTTTCTGGTGCCGACCGCCCAAGTGCTGGCCAAGCTGCTGCGGGCCAAGCTGGTGGTCGATATCCACGACTTGTGGCCGGACGCGCCGATCCACTTGGGCTTTGTCAAGCACCCGGCGGCGATCAAGGCTGCGCGGCTGTTCGAGAAGTGGACGCTGGCTGCGCCGGACCGGATCCTGTCGTACTCGCGGACCCACCTGCGCAAGCTGGAAGAAAAGGGCGTGCCCAAGGCCAAGCTGGGGCTGGTGCCGCTGTGGATCGATACCCAGATTTTTGCACCGGTCACCGGCGATGCCCCGAAACAGTTGCGGGCTGAACACGGCTTTGGCGACAAGTTCGTGGTGGCCTACACGGGCAACATTGGCATCCCGCAGGGCCTCGACACGGTGCTGAACTGCGCGGCGCAACTGCAAGCGCGCGGGGAGACGCAGACGCAGTTTGCGCTGGTGGGCGGCGGTGCGGAGCGCGAGCGGCTGATGGCCCAAGCTGAGACGATGGGTCTAAAGAACGTCACCTTCGTGCCACCGCAGCCGATGAGTCAGATGCCGCTGTGGATGGCGGCGGCGGACGCCCTGCTGCTGCACCTGGACCACGCGCCGTTTCGCGAGGGCACGGTGCCGGGCAAGCTGTTCTACTACATGGCGTCGGGTCGGCCGGTCATTGCGGCGGCGATTGGCGAGACGGCCGACATCGTGCACGAGCACAACTGCGGCTATGCGGTGCCGCCGCGGGATCCACAGAAAATGGCCGACGCGATTGCGCTGCTGGCCAAGGACCCTGCGCAGCGCGTGGCGATGGGCGCCAACGGCCGCAAGGCGGCGATTGCGGTGTACGAGCGCGCCAAAGTGCTGGTGACGATGGAGGCCGAATTGGCGACGGCGGCGGGAGATTGAACGCAGGCCGGGCTTGCGTCCAACCGGGCCGCGATTTTGACAGCGACCGCCCGACGCGGCTAGCGTACGCCAACCCGTGAGTTGCCCATGCGCTTTATCCAGTACGAAGATCTAGCGCCCGGCAAAGCGTTCGCGGACAAAGTCGCCAAGATCGCGGCGGCGATCGAGCGCGACGACTTCAAGTCGCCCGATGTCAAAAAGCTCAACGCGGGCCCGTATTACCGTGCCAAGCTCGACGAGGACTCACGCCTGCTGTTGCAGTTCGTGCAGTTCGAAGGGGCGGCGGCGTGCCTGGCGCTCGAAGTCATCGCACACCACCAGTACACCAAGTCGCGGTTTTTGCGCGGTGCGGCGGTGGACGAAGCCAAGCTACCGGCTGCTGCTGCGCCTCTGGCTGGCGACCACACGCAGTTGCGCTATTTGCACCCGAAGCGGCCGGAATTCCTGTTCCTCGACAAGCCGCTGTCGCTCGACGACGCCCAAGACGCGGCCCTGCGACTGCGCCCGCCGTTGATCTTTGTGGGCTCGGCTGGCAGCGGCAAGACCGCGCTGCTGCTGGCGAAACTGCGGAGAACGCCAGGCCGCGTGGCCTATGTGACCGAGTCGCGCTGGCTGGCCGAGCATGCCCGCAGTCTGTACGTGGCGTTCGACGGGGCGCCAGAGCGGCAAGAGGCCGATTTCTTGTCGTATCAGCAACTGCTGGAAAGCGTGCAGGTGCCACCAGGCCGTGCGGTGCAGTTCCGTGATTTCACCAAATTTTTTGCCAAGCACAGTCAAGCGCTGCAGTTCACCGATGCCCATGCGGTGTTCGAAGAGTTTCGCGGAGTGCTCACAGCCGAGCCCGAGGGGACCTTTGACCGCCACCAGTACCTGCAACTTGGCGTCAAGCAATCGCTGTTTGGGGTCGAACAGCGCGCAGCGCTGTTCACGGTTTTCGAGCGCTACGGCCCGTGGCTTGAACAAGAGCAACTGTACGAGCCCAATCTGGTCGCCTGTAAGCTGCTGCCGCAGGTGCAGCCTCAATACGAGTTTGTGGCCATCGACGAAGTGCAGGACCTGACCAACGTGCAGCTCGCGGTGGTGCTCGAGTCTCTAAAACCGGGCGGCAAGTTCATCTTGGCTGGCGACGCCAACCAGATTGTGCACCCCAACTACTTCGGGTGGGCCAAGGTCAAAAGCCTGTTCTGGCGCGGCATGGGCGAGGCGACCGACAAGCAAGTCCATGTCTTCAACATCAGCTACCGCAACAGCGTGGCGGTGACGGCGGCTGCCAACGCGGTGCTGCGGCTCAAGCACTTGCGGTTCGGCTCGATTGACAAAGAAACCAATAATTTGATGCAGTCGGTGGGCGGCCAGCTGGGGTCGGTGTTCAGCCTGGCGGCGCAATCGCTTGCCGTGCGCGACTTGGATCTGCGCAGCCAGCAATCGACGCAAGTCGCGGTCATTGTGCTGCGCGATGAGCACAAGGCCCAAGCTCACAAGGTCTTCAAGACGCCGCTGGTGTTTTCGATCCACGAGTGCAAGGGGTTGGAATACGAAACCGTGGTGCTATTTCGGCTAATCGGCGCCGAAAACGAGCTGTTTGCGGCGATCAGCGCGGGCGTGACCGTCGCGGATCTGCAGGGCGACGAGCTGGCGTTCCGGCGGGCCAAGGATAAGAGCGACAAATCCTTGGAGATCTACAAGTTTTTCGTCAATGCGCTGTATGTGGCGCTGACCCGTGCCGTGCGCGACGTGGTGGTGGTCGATGATGACCTGAACCACCCGCTGCTCAAGCTGCTCGGCGTGGTCGCGGCGCAATCGGCCGGGCATATCCGCGCGGTCAAAAGTTCCGCCGAAGACTGGCAGCGCGAGCAGCAGCGGCTGGCGGCCCAGGGCAAGGCTGAGCAGGCAGCCGCGATTGGCCGCGATATTCTCAAGCAGAAGCCGGTGCCGTGGCCGGTGTTCGACCGCGAAGGCCTGCCAGCACATTTGGCCCGCGCGTTTGACGTCAAGGTGGTCTCGGCCAAAGCCCGCGAGCAAGTGCTGGAGTTCGCGTGTTTCCATCACGATGAGCCACTGATCAGGAAGCTGCACGCCAACCTTGGGGTTGGGATCGCGCCGAGCAGCAAGCGCGGCATCACGCGGGCTGGACAGTACGGTTCATTCTTCGATGTTTTTCAGCGGATTCCACAGATCGACTACGGCGACAGCAAGCGCTACGACGGCGAGGTGACGCGCAAAGCGCAGGCGGCCCAGCTGCGGGCTTTCGGCAAGCCCGACCGCGAGATTTTGCGCGACACCGAGCAGTATGGCCTGAACCACCGCACCCAACTGGGTCTGACGCCGCTGATGCACGCGGCGGCGGCCGGCAACGTCAAGCTGGTTGAAGCGCTGGTCCACCGTGGCGCTGATCTGACGGTGCGCGACCACGTGGGGCGGCAAGCGCTGCACTGGCTGTTGCGGGCCTACTTTGGGTTGATGCTGCCGGACCTGACCAAGCTGGGTGAACTGTACGAGCTGGTCGCGCCGGCCGCGTTCGATGTGCTGCACGATGGCCGGGTCTACCAGATTGGCCGCGAGATGGGCGAGTACTTTCCGTTTCAGTTCATGGTGGCGCTGTATCCGGAGCTGATGTGGTCGCGGACCCGTGTGCACGACACCGTACGGGCGGAACTGGTCGAGGCCGAGGATATCCAGGCTCTGCCGCCAGCCGTCCTGCGCGACGCCCGCAAGACGCGCACGTACCTGAGCAGTGTGCTGGCCCGCGCGGAGGTGCTGAGCAAGTACACGCCGTCGCGCAAGCTGTGGTACCGCGAGAACATCGGCGATTATATGCTCAATGTGGAGCTGGAACTGCGGGTGCCAGTGCCGGGCAAGGAGCCGGCGTGGCAAAAATTGCGCGAGATTCTCAATGTGGCCTGGCTGTTTGGGCATTTGCCGCCGCGGGCGGCGAAGGTGGAGCAGCAGCGGTGGCAGGGCTATCTGCAAGGGGTGGAATTCCGCAAGCAGCGTGAGGAGTGGCGGGCGAAGGCGGCGGCGAAGAAGGGGCCTAAGTGACCTGCGACACCACCACCTTCTTGCGGTCAAAGCCCACCGCCCATGCGTACACCTTGTCACCGTCGACGCCTTGGACGTAGCGCTTTTCTGCCATCTGGGCCGCCGCTCGCTCGGCCGCATGCTGCACAGTCTCGCCGTCGTCGGGTGTTTTGAATTCCAGCACTGCCGTCGGCTGCGTCGCAGGATCGGCGGGCAACAGCACCACATCGGGGCGACCGTCGCCGAACTCCCGGTTGGAGAACGGCCGGTAGCCAGCGGGTAGCTCTGCGAACAAACCCAGCACGAACGCGTGGTAGACCCGCTCCGGATCGGGTGCTGCCACATCGTGGTAGCTCAGCAGGTTGAGGACCAGCTTCCTGAGCGAGTCCTGGACAGCTGGCGCATCACCCGACAGCACCGCGCGGACCAAAGTCCCCAAATTCCCCACAGAAATCTCGCGCGTCCCCCGATTTGAGATGCAGATCAAGGAACAAGGAGCTGAAAGAGCGAGGCGTACTCTGGTACGCCGCAGCGAGAGAAGCGACGCAGTGACGCAGAGATGCGCTCAAAGCGGGGGATCG
>CANMNA010000015.1 GCA_947499075.1 Myxococcales bacterium | reverse complement strand
CGCCCGCGCAGGCGGGCGCCGTCACCTGTAGCCGCGCAATTCATTGCGACGGCGTCCCAAGCCGTCATCAACGCTGCGGTTTTCAGTTGACACAATTGAATACACTAAGAGCGCCAACAGGATCTAGTCGATTTTGTTGGTGGCTCGTTTGCTTGCTTTGTTGTTTACCAAGATCGCGAAAGCGTTCGACTCGCGGCAACGGTGCCCAGCCTGCTGCTCATCGACTTGATTTCGTCGGGGCCCAAAAGCCCGCAGTTGGCAGGTTTGGCGTCGACTAATCGATTTCTAGACCCGAAAAGCGGCCGCTGCCACCAGCAACTGGCGGCGCGACCGGCGCAGCCGCTGGCCCAGCGGCGCGCTGCTGCGCAGCCTGCGGATCCGGAACGCGCATGGGCGCCGGTTGGCGCGGCGCATTGCGATCTGCCGACGTGAGGCGCACTTCTTCACCGCTAATTGCGCGGGCATACACATGTTCGCCATCGACGCGAAGCTGGCCCAATTCCTGTGGCCCTCCGCGACCTTGCAACTCACGCACCATCGCAGCAAAGCTCAAACGCAGCAAGGTGGCCACGGGATCGCCTTGCGTCGGTGCCGCCGTCGCTGCCGCAGATGTCACGCCAGTTGATGACGGTGCGCGGTGCAAGAGGGCGGCGGCCATCATCGCCAACACGTCGCCGGGCAAGTGGCGCAGGCGTTCCCAAATTTCATTCAGTGACGCGCCTGCCACTTGAAACTCCTGCGCAGTCGTGCCCTGCAACTCAGCGCGCTCAGTCTTAACGTCAATGATCACCGCGTTTCGAAAGCTTACGCCAGTCAGATTGGCTTCGCGCAAATCGACGTTGATCAGCACGGCGTTGGAGAAATTCGCCCGAAAAAGGTTGGCGCCCCGCAACTCGACGTTGCACAGCACCGCACCCGCCAAGTTGATGTTGTCCAGCACTGCCCCGCCCTGCCGAGCGTCGGTAAAGCGGCAGTTGAGCAGCATCGCCTCGACCATCGTCGCGTGATTGAGGTCAGACTGCGCAAAGTCACAGCCGACGAGCACCGAGCGGCCAAAATTGGCGTTGGTCAGGGGCGTCTCAAGAAACCGCGTGTCGAAGATCCTGGCCGACGGCAAGTGCAGCTCTTGGCCCTGACCGTTGGCGATCTCACAGTGGGCAAGCTCTGCCCGCTCCAGCCGCGCCCCACGCAAAAGCACGCCGCGGGTGCTCCACCGGTTTGCAATCCAGCCGGCCGCGCGCACGCCGACCATCTTGGTGCCGACCATGCGCACGTGGTTCAGGCGCACAAGAGGAACATCAATCGGCGGCAAGTCGGCTGGGCCAACTTCGCATCGTTCCAGAAGACCGCTTTGCAAGGCGGCGCGCAAATCAGAAGCATTTGAGATGGTGGTCAGGTCGCTCATGGCGGCAAGCGTACCCACATCCGATGGCGCGCGAAAGGCCCGCGGTCACGTCGGCCTACCCGGGAGGCAAATCCAGTTGGGCTGCCAGCCGTTCCAGCGCAGTGATTACGGCAGACAAGGCGCGCTGGTCAGACTGCGGGATGGCTGCGGCGACCTTTCTAGCGGCGGCAGCCTCGAGCCGCGCTTGCGCCTCACCTGCCCGAGCGGCCGCCTCTCTGGCTTGCACGCCGCGCAACTCGGTCTGCAAGCGCTCGATTTGCGCCAATAAATGTGGCGTCGGCTCAGCAACAACCATCGGCTTGGGTTTCTCGACGACCGCGCCCAAAGCCTTGCGGGCACCGGCGATCGTCAGGCCTTGTTCGTAGAGCATGGCGCGAATTCGCAACAACCGTTCAGCGGCTGGACGGCCGAAAAGCAGCCTGCCAGACGACGACCTCTCTGGACGCACCGCGCCAAACTGCGAGGTCCAAAACCGAACGACGTGGGCAGCAACACCAATCAACTGAGCTACTTCGCTAATCCGTAGCAGCGTCTTGTCGGGCCACTGCGCCAGCGGCACTGGAGGCCGCAACTCGATCTCCTGTGGGCCTGCCGGCTTGCGAGCGCTGGTCTTGCGGGTGGCACTGGCGGTCGACTTTGCCGGTTGATCGCGAGGGGGGTGGGTCGGCATAGCAAAGCTCCGGTTGCTGGGCAGGCATGGCCGCAACCCAGTGGCCAAGCCTACTGCAAGACCCCGCAACTGCAAAGGTGTCGCTTGGTCCGCGATCCCCCGCTTTGAGCGCATCTCTGCGTCACTGCGTCGCTTCTCTCGCTGCGGCGTACCTGAGTACGCCTCGCTCTTTGAGTTCCTTGTTCCTTGTCGAGCGCAGCGAGCAACCCAGCACCGCGCATCTCAAATCGGGGCCGCGGGAGATTTCTGCGGGGAATTTAGGTTGGTGGGCGTGCCGGGCGAAGTCGCGACGGGCGTCTGTGGCGTGCAAAAAAGCAGCAGGGGCTTGGCCACACTAGCGACCAAGCCCCTGCTCACGAGCACTACGCGCCGCTACTGGCTACTTACCGTTGAGCTGCGACTTGAGGACCTGCGACGGCTTGAACGTCAGCACGCGCCGCGCCGAAATCTCGATCGGTTGGCGGGTCTGCGGGTTGCGTCCCATGCGCGCCTTCTTCTCACGCACAACGAAATTGCCAAATCCAGAGATCTTGACTTTCTCCTGCTTGGACAGCGTGACCTTGAGGGTGTCGAATACGTGCTCGACGAGCTCAGCGGCTTCGCGCTTGGAGAACCCACCCAGCTTCTCGTAGACGGCTTCGATGATATCGGCCTTGGTCATAACCTAGCTCCAAAATTGCGTCCCGATTGGGACGCGTTGTTGCGCCGTGGTGCGGCGCGGTTGCTGCGTCGTTGATGCGACGCGGGACTTGCGACGTTGCGGGGCCTCAAAGCCCCCTAGCGCCGCGTCAGGTGGCGCGGTGGTGCAGGGCCCTGTGCCCTGCGGTTTCCAATCACGCCCCAAAGGGTTGCGGTAGGCTACTTGCCGACCGCTGCAGATTTCACTTGCTCAAAGACGACCTTGAACGCATCCAGATCATGGAGTGCCAAATCGGCCAGCGCCTTGCGGTCCAACTGAACGCCCGACTTGCCGAGCCACCCAGCAAATACCGAGTATTTGCTGCCCATTGCCCGCACGGCGGCATTGATCCGGACGATCCACAAGCTGCGAAATTCACGCTTCTTGCGGCGGCGCTCTCGGAACGCCATCTTCAAACCGCGGTACACTTGCTCCCGCGCTGTCCGGTACAGGCGCGAGCGGCCAGCCCGCATGCCCTTGGCCATTTTCAGAATTTGTTTGTGACGACGGTGGGTTTTAAACCCACCTTTTGCACGTGGCATTGCGTACTCCTCAAGCGAGTGCTCTTTGCCGCCAGTTGCCGACTGCCACGTAGCCTTGGGTCACACCCAGCTACAGTCCAGTGGACTGCAAACTTGGCGGCCTTGAGGCAATGTGGGCCGATCATCGCACGACTTCAGCCGGCACCCGCGTCTGCCGCCCGCGCCGCTTCACCCCACGCATCCCCTGTGGACGCATCTGGCTCAGCTGTTTTTGAGCGCTGCGGCCACCATGGTGGCTGAATTCAGAATTAGCTGAATTCTTCTGACATTGCTGACGAGCCGCCCCTTGCGGTGGCGTCTCCAGCGCTGCAACCGACGCTCGGTCGGCCGCGTAGAGGGCGGAGATTACAGCGAGTCAGCGTGCTTGTCACGCCCCCGGCGCGACATTTACCGCGCCGTTACGGGCGTTGTGCACGATCGCTCACCGCACAGCACGTGCTAGCCGTACGGCAACTGGGCGTGTGCCATTTTTTGCAGGCCGGCCGGCACGACACCGGGAGCGCGCAACTGCCGCTTTCGCTTAGTTGTTTTGCCGGAAAGCAGGTGGCGGCGGTTGGCCTTGCCACACTTGATTCGGCCCTTGGCCATGATCTTCATACGCTTGGCAGCGCCGCGACGGGTTTTCTGTTTGGGCATGGCGAACTCCTGATCGGCCCCTGGTCATGGTGGGCCTTGAACTTGGACCTTGCGAGTGTGTTCCCGCAAATCACTTGATTAAACTTTGAGTTAGGCTGGGCGCCCTCCGGCACGACGGGTCGTCACCGAAGGTCCTGTCGGCACCGGCGGCGCCGCGACTGGCGGAGGCGGTGGCTCGACGACCGGCTTGGCCACAGCCACGCTGCCGCCACGCTTCGGGTTGAGCATCATCGACATGTTGCGGCCCTCGACTTTGGGCAAGACGTCGATTTGAGACACGTCGGCAAGCGCAGTCGCGATCTCCATCAACCGGCCCTCTTGCTGGCGAGCGTAAGCAATCTCTCGGCCACGAAACATCACCGTGAGCTTGACGCGGTCGCCGTCAACCAGGAAGCGCCGGGCTTGGTTGAGCTTGGTCTGGAAGTCATGGGCATCAGTCTTGGGCCGAATTTTGACCTCCTTGACCTCGACGTGGGTCGACGATCGCTTGGCCTCCGCGGTCTTTTTCTTCTGCAAATACTTGAACTTGCCATAGTCCATCAGCTTGCAGACGGGCGGCCGCGCCGCAGCAGCTACCTCCACGAGATCGATGCTGAGTTCTTGCGCCATGCGCATGGCGTCTTCGATCGCGACGATGCCGAGTTGCTCGCCCTCCACGCCGACCAAGCGAACTTCGGGGACGCGAATGCGGTGGTTGACGCGCGGTTCGCGGTTGCGTGCGTCTTGGGCTTCGGGGCGAGCTGGGATATTTGGGGCTACCATTCTTGGATGTACTTCTCCTCTCGGGCTACGTGGCTGATCGTATGGGCGGTTGAATCGACTGCGGTCCTGTAATGGCTGCCCTTTCCGATTGTCGGCGGGTGCAGTTGGCGCCTCTCAGCGCAAGCACTTCGTAGCGAGCGCAACGGAGATCGTTGCCGGAGTTGCCACGCCAGCTTCGAGGAACCAGCAACCACTTGATCGCTTCGCCTTTGATTCTAGCCAGCTGCGCCCAATCTTGGCGCTGAGTTTTGTGGGCGCTACTGCGAACCGCGGGACCCCAATGGGCCGCGGCGGGCGGATTGTGCAGCAAAGTCGCAGCCCGTTCAAGCCCAAATTCGCACCGGCGCGGCGAAAATGGGCGACAGACGGTTTGTCGCGGCCATGCGGTTGACGGCTGCGCACCGATCGCTATACTGCGCGCCGCTTACGGGCTGCCTGCGCGGCAGCCTAGAGCGGAATCGGGGATGTAGCTCAGCTGGGAGAGTACCTGAATGGCATTCAGGGGGTCACGGGTTCGAACCCCGTCATCTCCACCCGAAATGGCGCCAGAGTCTGTATGGCCGCCGCTGCCAAGCGCGACACGCTTCTGCTTCGGCGAGGCTGCTGAGGCGACCTCGCTGAGGCGAAGCTGCTGCGGTGAAGCGGCAGCGGTGAAGCGGCAGCGGTGAAGCGGCTGAAGCGGCTGCGGTGAAGCGGCTGAAGCGGCTGCGGTGAAGCTGCTGGGAAGTAAGGCAAAGCGCTTGCGAAGGCCGACGGGATAACCGTTGGCCTTCGTCGTTTTTAGGCTACCAGCCCGGGCATAGCGACTGGTGAAGCACCGGCAGGTCGGCCCGCCAACTTGCCGCAATTGCGGTCTTGGCCCACCATCGCCGTGGAGGTCAGTTTGTCCAACGTCCCCCAATTGCGCCAAGCCGCTGCGCCGTCGGATCTGCCGCTTTCTGGGCCGATGCGTCAGTTGCGCTACCAGATCTTTGCTTCGACGTGGTTGTGCTACGCCGGCTTCTACTTTGGACGCAAGCCGTTCAACGTCGCCAAGAGCTCGCTGGAGCTGGAGCTCGGGTTTTCTCCGGAAACATTGGGGAACATTGGCGCGGCCTACTTGATCGCGTATGCGTTGGGCCAGTTTGTCAGCGGATCGATTGGCCCGCGGTTTGGCGCGCGAAGAATGCTGCTTTGGGGCATTGGCGTCTCGGTTGTCTGCAACCTGTGCCTCGCTGGCGCGACGTCGGTGTCGGCGTTTTTGGCACTGTCGGCGATCAACGGCTTGGCTCAGGCAACGGGTTGGAGCAACACGGTGGGCACGATGGCCACCTGGTTCTCGCGGCAGGAGCGTGGCCGCGTCATGGGCGTGTGGTCTACCTGTTTTCAGGCCGGCAACATCGTGGCGCCATTGTTGTCCTCGTGGATGCTGGGCCGATTTGGCCTGGCCGCGGGCTTTTGGTCTGGCTCTTTGGCATTGGCGGTGACTGGCGCCGTCGTGTTTCTTTTTCAGGCGAATCGGCCAGAGGACAAAGGCTTGCCGGCCTTGCCAGCTGATGATGCACCGGTTGCTGGCGAGGCAGATCGGGCGGAGCCAGGCTGGTCACGCCAGACGTGGACGACGGTGTTGCTCATTGGGTTTGCGTACTTCGGCATGAAGTTTATCCGGTACGCCATCGACGGGTGGGCGCCGTTCTTCCTGTCTGCCAATTTCGGCTTGCCTGCCGACCAGGCTGGCTACGTATCCACAGTGTTTGCGGTCTGTGGAGTCGCGGGCGTGTTGGTCACGGGTTGGCTCAGCGATCGCGCGTTCGGTAGCCGCCGCGCGCTGGTGTCGCTGGTCATGCTCTCAGCCTTGGTGCTGGCGACCTTGGCGATGGCCGCCTATGGCACCACCACCTCGGCGCTTTTCGCCGCGAGCATCGGGCTGATCGGCTTTGCCCTGTATGGCCCGGATGCCCTGCTCACAGGTGCGGGGGCCATGGACATCGGTGGCCGACAGGGCGCAATTCGCGCTGCTGGTATCATTTCGGGCATCGGCTCGATCGGCTCAGTTGTGCAAGAAGTGCTCATCGGCAAGATGTACCAAGCCTACGGCCGTAGCATCGCGCCAGTGGTGACCGCGCTGCTAATTTCTGCCTTAGTTGCATTTGGTTGTGTTGCAGCGATCGTCCTGCGCAACCGCTCAGGCCGTAGTGACGTGTAGGGCGAGACATCGACCCAGCGAAGTGGCCGCCCCAGCAAACGCAGCCTATACTGGCCGGCGATCCGGGCTGCTTGCAGGTCGGATCGACCTGCTTTAGTGCGACACAAGGGCAAACTAATGGGCTTTTTGGACTTTTTTACGAGCAATGGCGACCCGCACAAGCCGATCGACAAGATCAAGCGGCGCTTGATGGATCAGTACCGGCAGAGCCATGAGCGCTATGAAGCGATCGACGAACTGGTCAAGATCGGCACCTCTCTGGCGCTCGAGGCAATGCTGGAGCGATTCGCGCTGCGGGTCAGCGGTCCTACCGTCGATGAGGAAGAGAAGCAGTACTGCTACACCCAGATTGCCAAGTGGGGCGATGGTGCCCGGCCGTCGCTGGAGAAGTTCATCGCTACCAAAAACGCGATCTACTTTCCTTTGCGGGCCTTGCGCGACTTGGCTGGCGAAGAGGCAGCAGTCGCAGCGCTGCTTGATGCTATTGGCGATTGTGATCCCGGGTACCACGAGGGCTTGGATCGGTTGCGCGAAATCGTAAGCAATCTTCGCGATTTTCAGCACGACAAGGTCCGGGACGCTCTGGTGGCCTTGCTGGAGTCGCGATCCAACGAAATTCGGTTCTATGCGCTTGACGGCTTGTCAGGCTATCCTGCCGATCAGGTCGCTGGCTACTTTGCGGCACGGATGATCGATCCGGCCGAGAGTCAACGCGTCAAGGCGCTCGCCTACGAGTTAGCCTTGGAGCACCAAGTGCCGCTGGCGCGGTGGCAAGCTGAGATCGCTTCGGTGATGCCGCCGAGCTACACATTTGGCGGCGAAGGCACGCTCGTGCGCGCTTAATCATTGGCTATTTACTAGGGGACCCCATGCCACCGATGCCGATAACGCCGCGCGGCCACGCCCGGTTGCACGAACAACTCAAGCAACTGCGCGAAGTCGATCGCCCGCAGAACGTGCGCGACATTGAGGACGCCCGCGCTCACGGCGACTTGAAGGAAAATGCCGAGTATCACGCCGCCAAGGAGCGTCAAAGCTTCATCGCCGGACAGATGCAGCACCTGGAGACGGCGCTCGCCGACGCAGAGATCATCGATCCTGCCAAGCTGCGCGGATCTCGGGTGACGTTTGGGGCGACTGTTACTTTGGTTGACGTCGACACCAACGTGACCCAGCGGTTTCAAATCGTAAGTGATCTTGAGGCCAACCTCGCGGCGGGCTTGGTCTCGATGCACGCCCCGACCGCACGCGGCGTCTTGGGCAAGGAGGAAGGCGACGAGGTCTCGATCGCCGCACCTAAAGGCAAGCGCACCTATTTTATTGAGAAAGTGGAGTTTCTGTGATGGTAGGCCTGCTAGACTTGCCCACAGAGCCTATTGCCGACGGCGAAGCCATGCACCGCCTTGGGCGATACCTAGCACGGCAACTGGGCCCTGGCGATGCGCTGGCCTTGATTGGCCCGTTGGGCGCCGGTAAAACTACGCTAATTCAGGGGCTTGCTGATGGGCTCGGCATCGACACGGAGTCGGTCGTCAGCCCGACGTTTGCGCTGGTGCATCACTACAAGGGCGGAGAAGTACCCTTGATTCACGCCGATCTTTACCGCTTGGGCTCGAAGCAAGAGGCAGAGGCCGCCGGGCTAGGTGACCTGCTGCATGATCCCGAAGCGATCGTTGCCGTCGAGTGGCCCTTGCTCGCCGCAGATTGGCTACCGCGACACACGATTTGGCTGCAGATAACGACTCTAGGCACGGCGCGGCAGGTGATCCAGGTGTTGTCGCCGGCCTGAATTGCGGCTGGCCAACTTCTTGCAATGGCGCCGCGCAGTCGTACCCTGACCGCGGGAGTGTGTCATGCCCTGCGCAACGAGATTTTGGACGACGGTGGCGATCGCGTTGACGGCTTGGATAGGCAACAGTGTCCGCGCCGCAGACACCGAAGAGCGGGAAACCTATGTGTGCCCGCTCGACCGGACGACCACGTTGCCGGTTGGCAGCGATGGCAAGTCGGCGCCGCGCATGTACACGGACTTGGAGATCCCGACGCAGGCCTACACCAACTTGGTCGTGGCGTGCCCCAAGTGTGGCTATGCGGCATGGGTGGGTGACTTCAGCAGACCGGTAGACCCAGCGACCGAGTCCTTCGTGCGTGGCAGCCTGACCCAAACCGCTCGCCGCGCGGCAGAAGATCCCGTGTGGACCTACCGCCACCACTTGCAGCTGTTGCGGCGACGCAATGCGCCCTTGCGCGAGATGATTGGCGCCAATCTGTTCGCGACGTACGTCCAGAAGCGGCGGCGCCCTCACGGTGGCAGCGACACCATTGTCGAGCGTGAAGTGATGGCGATTCGCAAGGAAGTCATTGCGTTGTTGGCTCAGGCCCTACGCGATGATCCACCGCGGACCCAGCGGACAAGGCTGGAGTGGGTCTACTTGCTTGGTGAATTGACCCGGTTGGTCGGTGATACGGAGCACGCCAAGCCGCTTTTGGCCGAAGCCTGCAAAGACAAGGACAATCTGGGCGCGACGTTGGGGCGCATGGCCTGCGAGCAAGCAGAGAAGGCGAGCAAGCGCGACACTTTCGAAGAGTACCGTGACGGTGTCGTCAACCCTGTGGCAGCCGTGGCACCCAAAGTCGATCCGACCACAGTGCCAGCGCAGCCTACGCCAACCGGAGCCCGCTAGCCTGACCTCAGCCCGGATGCTCTGAGTCGCGCACAAGGTCGTCGCCCGTCAGCTCTGGCGCGGCCTTTTCGTGTTCAAAGTCCAAGAGCCCGTATTCGGCATACGCAGGACGAATGCGATCGCTCAGCAGCCCGATGCGCTTGAGGTTGGGCACAATCCGCTTGAACATGCGCCGTCGAAAAATCTGCATGAACGGCGCAGACATGGCCAGCGAGTTCCATTCGGAACGACTCATCTTGTGCGCCCAGAATTCGTCATAGACTTCGTGGGCAAGAAAGCGGTTGCGCAGCAGCACACACATCTCAAAGCACCAGTCCTCTCGCTCGCGCAGTTCTTGCGCCTGCAGCTCGTATTTGTAGTGGCGCTGAAGAGCCAGCACGCCGAACGCGACGTGCCGCGCTTCGTCGCGCATGACGTATTCCAGCATCTTGCGCAGCAATGGCTCAGGCGTCACCCCGCGCAAGGCACCAAAGGCACCCAAAGCCAAGCCCTCGATGAGGATTTGCATGCCGAGAAACTTCATGTCCCAGCGCGCATCGGTCATCAGGGCATCGATCACCGTGTACAGGTTATCGTTGACTTCATAAAGATTGTGCAGTTTCTGATCGATGTAGCGGTGAAAAACTTCGATGTGCCGACCCTCATCCATCGCCTGGGTAGCGCCGTAGAGCTTGCCATCGAGCCAACCCACCGCTTGCGTCACTTGGCAGGCCGCGAAAAGGGCACCCTGCTCGCCATGCAGAAACTGGCTGAGCAGCCAACTGACCAATGCCGTGTATTGACGCGTCTTTTCGGCCGGCGTCAGGCGCTGGAACGGCGGGTAGTTGGCCAACGGAAACAGCGCTGGATCGATGAGGGGCCGATTGGGGTCGTCGAGCACGACCGGGGTCGTCCAGTCGAGCACCACGTCGGCGTCCCACTGAGATTGCTTGGCTTGCGTATACAGGCGCGCCAAGTCTTCGCGATCGCGGCGGTACTTCCAGTCAAAGTGGGCAGGCGCCGCGCAGTCGATGTCAGTGCGACCATCTGGTTGCTTGCCCCGCTGCAGCACGTACCCGCGCACCGCCGGGCGCAACAGCGATGCTATCACCCGCAAATTCCTAGATTTGGCAACTTCTGCAAAAGTATCGCGGGACTCAGACAGCCGCGCCACCAACGTGTCACCGAGCACGACCTACCTCACTTGCGTAGCTGGATGCAGCGTCGTGGGCAGACTCAGCGCGCCTGGGTTGGCGAGCAGTAGCTGCCGGGCCAAAAGTCCCGCTGGATGCGCTTCGCCCCACAGCAGGTCTGCCATCGGGCCGGCGCCGGCGCGCACCAGAGCATCGGACACAATCATCATCAGCGCTGGTCGCAGTTGCACGTCTGGGCGCATGAACTTGTGCTGCGTGCGCAGGAACCGCTCCGTGCGCATCAACAGCGGCACGATTTCGGCCATGACCAGCACCCGGGTCGGACCGCGACCATCGAGCAGATCGCGCAAGAGCAGCCGCGCGACTCCCTCCCGATTGCGCAAAAACAGGTGAACCTGAGCGACCATAGCCTCAATTCGTGCGGCAAGCTCGACGCCTGGCGTGTTGAGCACTTCGTCCAAGAGCGCACTGACCGCGCCGAACGCCTGCGCCATAACCGCCGAATACAGCTGCTCTTTGGAGCGAAAGTGGTACAGCAGCGACGGCCGGCGCATGCCTACATTTGCCGCAATGTCCTCCAAGCGCGCCGCAGCGAATCCTTGCGCGGCAAACTCCTGTTCGGCCGCAAGCAGGATCTGGATTCGGATATCAAGTCCCGAACCTAGGCTTTGCGCATCGGCCGGGTCGAGCGAGCTTGTGATCATGGGACACCGTACGGCTGCGTGCCGATGAGGGTTCAGTGTCTACTCTACAGTAGTCAAAGTCAACCGAGCCAATGAGCTCTCTGCATCGTTTTAAGCTTCCCTACTTGTGAGTAGTTAAACATGGACGCACCGTTTGTTCAGCATCATGATTTTTTACCGTTATCGACGCCGTCGCTGCAAATCTTGCACGGGTGCGCCTTCACCGCTCCAGATGATTGGACGAACCGGCGGACCTCAGCGACAATCGGGCGACGGTGGCCACACCTGTCACAGAGGTTGTAGTGCAAAGAGTCCGCAAAGCAGTTATTCCCGCAGCTGGCATGGGTACGCGATTTCTACCAGCGACCAAAGCCGTCGCTAAGGAGATGCTGCCGATCGTCAACAAGCCGTCGATTCAGTTGATCATTGAGGAGGCCGCGGACAGCGGCATCGAGGAGGTCATTCTCGTTACCGGGCGCGGCAAGACTGAAATTGTGGACCATTTTGACGCACACCCACAGTTGGAAGAGATTTTGCGCCGGGCAGGCAAGGAGGCCTTGCTGCGCGAAGTACTTCGACCGTCACAAATGGTCAAGATCTCCTCGGTGCGACAGCAGCGTCCGCTTGGCTTGGGTCACGCGATTTCGTGCGCACGGCACCTGGTTGGCAACGAGCCCTTCGCGGTGTTCCTGCCGGACGACTTGGTCGACGCCAAACGGCCATGTGCCAGGCAACTCATTGACCTCTATGAGCGGACTGGTAAAAGTGTAGTGGCGCTGATGAACGTACCGCGCGCGGAGACCAGCAGCTATGGTATTGCCGCTGGCAGCGCGGACCTTCATGATCCTCGGGTAGTCGACATCAAGTCTCTCATCGAGAAGCCGGCAGTGGAAGACGCGCCCTCGACGCTCGCGGTGGTTGGTCGGTACGTGCTCGACCCGTCGGTGTTTGACTGGCTCACGCGGACGAACCCAGGTCGTGGCGACGAGATCCAACTCACGGACGCTTTGGCCGCCATGATTCAAGCCGAAGGTCTGTTGGGTTACCTGTTTGAGGGTGATCGCTTCGATGCCGGCGACGTGACCGGCTATCTGTTGGCCAACCTGAATTGGGCGCGCAAGACGCCACGTATCTGGACATCATTGCTCCAGTACGTCGATACCCACCGCGGCAGCGAGGGGGATGGCGGGTAGCTGGCCACGGCCAAGTTGCAGGCGATCCGGAACCTGTATAGCATCGCGCCCGCGCTCGGCTTCGCCAGGCGCCGTCAGGAGCAAGAGTGGAGTCCCGCGACCCAAGTTGGCTACCGTTGACGCTGCCGTCTTGGCTGCGCCAGCTTGCGGTCATCGCCGCCACAGCGTCGGCCGCGTTCACCCTAGCGCCAGTGGGCGTTGCGTATGCCCAGGCAGAGGCGTCGCCGGACGAACCAGCGGCGGAAGCCAAGGCGGTGGTCGCTGGCGAAGACGTCGATGCCGGCAGGCGCTCAGCATTGACGCGCGAGCTTGCGGAACAGGGCGAAGCTGACCTGCAAAAGTCCGTGCGGGTGTTCCAGCAGCGCTATTTGCTCAAGAGTGGGCGCGTTGAACTCAATCTCGGTGGCGGCGTGTCGATGGCCGATCCGATGGTCAAGCACTACGCAGGCGATGTGACGCTGCTTGTGCACCTGTCCGAGCACTTTGCGGTCGGCGCCGGTGCGTCAAAGTGGAAGGGTGCGACAAGCGATCAGTTTCATCAGATAGAGAACGATTTTGGTCTGTTTCCTGAGAAGTCTGCCCTGCAGGCCGGCGGGCACGGCCAAATCCAGTGGAGTCCCCTGGTTGGCAAGTTCTCGAGCTTTGGCCTAGCGGTGTTGCAAGTCGATGGCTACCTTCTGGTTGGTGGTGGCGCCGCCAGGACGACCCGCGGCGTGGCGCTCAAGCCATTTGGCTTGATTGGCTTCGGCCTGCGGGTCCACACCTTGCGCTGGTTGACGATGTCTCTTGAGATTCGTGACATGCTGATGCCCGAGAAGTTCATCGCCGAAGACCGCCTGCTGCAGCACCTGTTCGCAGGGGTTCAGCTTGGCATTTGGCTTCCGCCTTCCGTTCACTACAAGTTCTCCAGGTAGCCCGTGCCAATTTCGCTGCCAAGATTTGGGGTCAACGCTGCGCTTCGCTGCGGTGCAATCGCCACTGCGGTCATGGTCGTCGCACTTCCAAGTGCGCTCGCGCTGGCCGATGACGTGCTGGAAGGCAGTCCCGTTGTGCGACGCAACTCGCTGTACCGAGCGGATCGCCAAGAAATCGGCGTTGTTCTGGGCCTGAGCTTGGGCGATTCCTACAAGCGCAACTTGCTGCCCGGTGCCCGCTATGACTTGCACCTGACCGACTGGATCTCGGTTGGAGCGGACTTGATGGTCGGAATTCCGCTGGAGACGGCCGCTTCCAAGGAAATCACTGTCAAAGTCACCAAGCAAAACGATACCTTTGTCATGGAAACCTCACGCATCGCGCTGATCGCCGGCGGTCACGTGGTGGTCGCGCCGATCTCTGGCAAGCTGATGCTCTTGGACTCACTGCCGGTGCACTATGATTTGCATGTGAATTTGGGCGTTGGCGTGGCGAGCACGCCAGGCATCTCAGCCAATGGTTCGCCGCCTCAGTCTTTTGGCGTTTCGCCTTGGGTGGGTGGCGGCGGTCGGCTGTTTGTGTCACGGGTGCTGGCGTTTACCGCTGATGTCAACAACTTCTTTATCAAGCGCACACTGTCGGTGAATCGCGACAGCCAAGCGCCAGGCGCGGCCTTCACCGACCAGTTGATCTTCTCGGTGGGTGCCAGCTTCTTCGTGCCGCCGACGCTGAAGCGCGCGGAATAGTCAGGCTGCGTCGGCGACGGTCTAAACTGAGACGCCTTGAGATGAGATCACAGCGTGGTGCGACCAAGGAGCGGCGAGTCGCCGCAGGCGCGAGCTTGCGACCCACTCAGCGCACAAGCCAGCAGGCTTGACAGGCAACGTCATGACCTCGGGTCATGACGATCCTGTATAGCGAATAAGCCAGCGGACCTACCTACAATTCCGTGGCCCCAGTTTTGCCCCAATAGCAGACGTAGCCAATGCCAGCCAAAGTGCGAAAACCCATTGGGTTGAAGCTGTTGGTCTCGACCACAACGCGGGCAACAATGCCCCAAGTTCGGGCGGCGCGCATGACCAATTCTGCCTGAACCGCTGCAGCAGGTGACCAACCTTGCTGCGGTGCAAGCTGCATGCCGCCGCTCAGTGACACCGAAGGGACCCACGTCAGGGCGTCGATTGTGTACCGTGCCGCGATGAGCGCGCTTGCCGACGACCCGTCGACGACACGCCATCGACCGCGCGCTGTCGCACCAAACGCCCAAAAATCGGTCGCATGGAACAGCAACTGGGCGTCAGCGCCGAGCGATTCGCCAACGGGGGCACCCAATAGCGCGGTGAGCGACGCTTCGCGTTCGCCCTGTGTCGCGCGCGCCGGCGCCGCAAGGCCCGTAAACAGCAAAGCCGCAACGGCGGCGAGCCACACGCGGCAAGTCACAGAACACTGCCAAAATTTTGGAAAAACCCGTCTTCGCTGAGGATCTGCAGTTTTTGCCCACCGTCGCGCAGCTTGATGGCCTTCTTGAGCTTGGACGACGGCGTGGGCGAATCCAACTCGTCGCCGCCGACAACCAGAAACGTCGTATCTGCGGTCACGCTGTCGCCGGCAAGGCCACCCTGCTTGATGACCCATTGCTGCGCGTCGCGGCGGCCCATCCGCTGCATTGCCCCAGTAAACACCACGACTTGCCCCGCCATCGGTCCATCACCCGGACCTCCAGGCAGCATTTGGGTCTCGACTTCGATGTGCAGGAGCAACGCATCGAGCAGCATGGACTGCTCGGCCAAGCCGCGCACGATCGCCTCGGCACTCTTGTCACCCAACGAGTGCAACTGGGCAATGTCGGCTGTGCTCATCGACCGGATCGCGGCCAAATCACCGCGCGCGGCCAGCAACTGTGCAGTTTGCTTGCCCAAAGACGGTATTCCCAGGCTCACCAGCAGCATCGGCAGCTTGGTCCGGCGAGCGCGCTGCACCTGCGCCAAAAGGTTGGATGCCATCGTCGGGCCAACGCGCGGCAGGGCCGTCAAGTCGTCCACGCGCAACAGAAACAAGTCTGCAGGGTTATCGACCAAACCCTGATCGATCAGGATCTCAACCACTTTGTCGCCAAAGCCCTCGAGTTCCAGCGATTGGCAGAAGTGGAGCAGGCTACGCTGCCGAGCCGCCACGCAATGGTCCGGATCGCCACACTGCAGCACCAGGACCGACTTGCCCTTGCCATCATCGCGCTGCACCTGCACCGTTGGCGCACCACAGCTTGGACAGGCGCTGGGCGGCTGGACCGCTGCTGCCGTGCCAGGAAGCACGACACGCTCGACGTGCGGAATCACGCCGCCGCGCCGCACGACCTCGATCTGATCGCCAGGGCGCAGGGCCAGCCGCAGCAGGTTCGAGACATTGTGGAGCGTCGCGCGCGTGACAGTTGCGCCGGAGAGCGTGACCGGCGCAACAACCGCGACCGGCGTGATCGTGCCCGTGCGGGCGACGCTCCAGTGCACCGCCTCCAGCACGGTAGTATCCGAATTTGCAGCGTATTTCCAGGCGATCGCCGCCCGCGGATGATGCGAGGTGACGCCAAGCCGGGCAGCCAATGCCAGATCGTCCATGCGCAGCACAATCCCGTCGGACTCAAAGTCGTCGGTCGCGCGGTTCGCGGCAAACCGATCGAACGCAGCCTGTGCGTCGAGGCCACTGCAGACCCGCCACGGCGGCGGCGCGAAACCGAGCGCCACAAGCAATTCCAGCTTGGCAGACTCCGTCGTCGGCGCGACATCGCCAGCCTGGCTGATCAAGTCATACGCGAAAAAGGCCAAGTTCTCGGGTGGAAACGCGGACGAGTCTTTGGCCTTCAACACGCCTGCGGCCAAATTGCGCGGGTTGGCAAACTGATCAGACACGCTGGCAAACCGGCTCAACGGCAAGTAGACCTCGCCCCGCACCTCCAGTGGGCCCTGTGGGCCGCCTGCCGGCAGCCTCTGGACCAGATTGGCGATGCGCTTGGCGTTGAGCGTAACGTCTTCGCCGACCCTGCCGTCACCACGCGTTGCCGCAACCTCAAGCTCGCCCTTCGCATTGTAGCGCAGCGCACACGCCAGCCCGTCGATTTTTGGGGTTGCGACCAAGCGCCCGGCCGGCTGTGCAGCCCATTGCCGCGCGGCGTCGTCGAGCTTGGCGGAGTTGGGCTTGCCGGTCGACTGCGCCAAGTTGCCGCGGTACCAAGCCCAAAATTCGTCAGCCATCGTGCACTTGTCTAAGGATAGCATGGAACTGACATGAGCTACTTTGTCACCGGAGCCAGCTGGGGCACCGATCTTGTGGACCACCGGATGATCGGGCGCCACGGCCCGCAACCGATCCTTGGCGCGGTCGTAGGCGGCATCGGACAACGGACTTTGCGCGTCGCGATAATAAGCATCGTCGCAAAATGTCAGCAACTCAGCGAGTTGGTCGATGCTCAACTGCGAGGGGTCTTGGTTGGCGAAGGGCGGCGCGGGCGGCATTGCAGTCCTAGAGGCGAGTCGGTGCACAGGATGCACGCAGCGCCCCGGACTTGACAACCGGTCGTCGCACCACGATGCTTTCGCGCGCTCAGCTCCCACGGGACGGAGTGGCCTGCGAGGATGGCGAAATTGGTAGACGCACTAGCTTGAGGTGCTAGCGCCGCAAGGCATGTGGGTTCAAGTCCCACTTCTCGCACGAACTGTTCCCTGTACGATTCGAAATCGCCGCCGTCAAGCGCCTGTCTTGCGCGGCGAGCGTGACGCTTGGGAAGGGCTGATCCGCGATGGCGACCGCCCAAGAGCACCGACAAAATCGAGTCGATTTTGTCGGTGGCTCGCTTGCTAGCTTTGTTGGTTGCCAAGCCCGCGAAAGCGTTCGACTCGCGGCAACGGTGCACAACCTGCGCGAGATCGACTTCATTTCGCCGGGGCGCCAATTGCGTGGCGCTGTATGGATCGGCCTTGCCGTGGCGCTTACGGGCTGTTTTGCCCGAGGCGACCAAGGAGAGGGCTGTGAGCGCCCGATCGACTGCCGCGGCGAACTCCAGTGCTACCGCGGCAAGTGTAGCCTGCCCGATCTGTGCCGTCGGTCGCCGTCGTGTGCCAAGCGCGGTGTGTGCACCGCATGGGGGCACGCGTGCACCGTAGGGGCAGATCGCGACTGCCTGTTCAGCGACGTGTGCGCGACACAAGGCCTGTGCCGCGCGGTCGATGGAGCGTGCGCCGCTACCGCTGACCACGACTGCGCACGTGCAGCCTCCTGCCGTGACGACGGGGCTTGCCTAGCCGTCAACGGCGCCTGCACGCGCGGCGGGCGGGCACGTGCGCACTGCGGCGAACGCTGTGACATTTGGGGGCAGTGCAGCATTGACTCAACCGGTCAGTGTGTGGTCGCCAGCGACGTCGATTGTCGGCAGTCGCTGGTGTGTCAGCGCGACGGCCGCTGTGTGCGTCCGGCAAGCCTGCCGGACGGCGCAACCGAGGTCGCGTGCGGCGTGGACGACGCAGGGTGTGCAGCCAGTGAGCTGTGCAAGGCCATCGGCGCCTGTCGGGCCATCGCCGGCAAGTGCGCCCCAGCCAGCGACAAATTGTGTGCTGCATCGCGCGCTTGCGCCACCACCGGCGCGTGTTCCTTCCTGGACGGCGTCTGCGTGCCCCACGGCGCCGATTGTCGCCGCCAGCCGACATGCGCCGACCGTGGCCTGTGCACTGGCATCTCTGGACGCTGCCAGGCGGTGACATCGAGCGACTGCGAAGCCAGCACGCAGTGCCGCGCAGTCGGCGTCTGCTCGGCCCACAACGGCGGGTGCGAGGCGTTACTGGCCGAGGACTGCCTTGGGAGCTTGGGCTGTCGGGCACACGGCAAATGCACAGCCCGCGACGGGGTGTGCGTCCTGGGCGGGCGGGCTGACTGCCTGCTGAGCGAGCCGTGCCAGCAATTGGGTCTATGCTCACCGGTTGGCGGCAAGTGCCAAGTGATCAGCCGGGCCGATTGCATTTTGTCGCAGGCTTGCAAGCAAGTCGGGCGCTGCCGTCCTGTGTCACCACTGGCCGAACGTCTCGCTGGATGGAGCCCAGATCGCACAGGAGTGGACCTGGCACACGAAGCGACAGCTTTGACATGCGGCGTGCGTGCCCACAGCGACTGCCGCGATTCAGCCCTGTGTGTCGATTCGCACCGTTGCTGGGCTTGGCGCGGCGCTTGCATCACCCGACAGCAATGGCGGGCAGTGCGCGACGCGGCCGACACCGAGGCCGAAATCGAGCGATAGGCTCAAAATTTTGGGTCAGTCAGGGCGGTCTGGCCCGAAATGTGCTTCGTCGGCCGCCGGATCGCCGCCAGTCGGCCCTTGATGCCGTCCGAATCGCGCGCCAGAGCAACCGCCGCTTCTGGTGCAACGGTAGTGGCTTGCGCCAGTTCCAGCAGCGCCTGATCCAGGCCACACATCCCAAACGCGCGCTGGGCAGGAGCCTCGATGATTGCCTGCAGGCTCTCCAAGTCCTTGTCACTACGAAGTATTTCCGCAATTTGCGGCGTGACGTGGAGCAGCTCGCAGGCGGGCACCAAGCCCTTGCCATCGACAGTCGGCACCAGAGCAAGGTGCACCACCCCGCGCAGCCGGCGCGCCAGCCGCAGCCGCATCTGCCCGCGATCGGATTCGGGCACCGCAAGCACAAATTGCCGAACGGCATCGACGACGCCACCTGCCGAAAGTGAAGCGACAACCAGAATGGGCAACTCAGCCAGCGCCGCCAGACTCGGTAAGTCAGCACCGGTAGCACCATCGACGCCAAAGACATCGGGCGCTTGGCGCAGCGCACTGGCAACGCCAGACGGGACATCGAGCGTATCGCTACCCAGCTCGCGCTGGTGCACAAACGCCACCTTGTCAGCAAAGGTCTGCTCGATCGGCGATTCGAGCGTGATCACCTGGCGCGTCTGCGGCGAGGCAGTATTGACGTGCTCGAGCAGGCCCGCCCACGTCGCCGACTTGCCGCCGCCCGGCCCGGCTGACACCAGCACCAAGCCGTGCGGCACCATCGCCCACGTCGTCAGCAGCCGCGGCAGATTGAGCTCGCGCAGGTTGAGCACGCGCGACGATACGACGCGGACCGCCAAGGACGGTGCCCCACGGGATTGCAGCGCTGTGATCCGAAAGCGACCGCAAGCCACCAGCGTGACCATGAACGTGGCGTGGCCACAGCGGTCGTACTCCTCCCGCGCGTGGCTCGGCATCCACTGGGCAACGATGGCGGCGAGTTCGTCGACCCCAAACGTCGGATCGTCGCGCTTAAAGATCAGCTGCCCAAACCGGCGGTACAGGGGGCGTTGACTGGGCTTGAGCGCGATGTCGGCGATCGTCCGCGACGCCGCAAATCGTAGGATTGCGTCGAACCGGGCTTCAACGTCAGCGGCTTGCGCAGCGGACAGGGCAAGTTCAGGCACATTCACTTGGGCGCTTCCGCAGGTGCTTCCTTGGATGGCGCCTTGGGAGCTTCCTTTGGGCCATCCACTTTCTTGAAGTCGACGTTGTAAAACGCCCGAAACGTAATCGTCTGGGTGCGGCCCTTGGTCTTGACCACGGTGCGCTTGAAGTCGCTTTGCTTCAGGGTCAGCGTGACAGATTCGTGACCGGACTCGCGCGGCGTCAGCACCACGGTGTGATCGTCGTTGCGCTCCAGACCCTTGATCACCAATGTTTTGGCATTGTCGAGGTACTCATGGTTGTCCCACTCGCGCTTGCCATCGAGTTCAAACTTGACAAAGCCAAACTTGGTCCGAATGTGTGCCTCACTCAGGACATCGGCCTCATTGAGTTGATCCGCCGGGGCACCATCGGCTTTGGGCGGCGCTTTTTCCTTGGCAGCAGCACCCAAGGCCGCAGTCAGCAAGACAGCAACGACAGCAACGCAGTGAACGAAGCGAATGCGAACGAACATGGAGGACTCCTTGTGGGCCGGCCGGGTGCCGGCAGACAATCGGATGGTGGTACGAATTGGCCGCCAAATCAAGCAACGAAGCGGCGCACTAGGCCAAGGACGGAGGCCGCAGCTTTGCGATTCACGTCAGGCTTTGCGGCTTGTCGCCTTGCGCGCCGTGGAAGCAGCAGACGTGGCATCAGCTTCGAGCTTGGCAACCCTATCCTGCAACTGCATCATCTGACCGCGTAACTCTGCGATGGCGCTCGTCACTTCTGCGTTGTCGGCGTGGTCCCGGTTGCCAAACGCCGCCAGCGCATGGCGCAGTTGGTCATCGAGCACCTGTTGCCACTCTTCAAAGCCGCGCGGGGCGTGGAGCGTCCAGCACTTGCCCGCCGCACTCTCTTCGCTGGGCAGCGCCGCCACATCGCCACCAGTAGTCTCATTCGCCAGCCCATCGCTGCCATCGGGCCGACGGTGCAGCATCCGCTCGGCTTGGTCACGCCAGGCGCTGACCGACCTTTGCGCTTCTTCGCGCACCCGGCTGACCGGCTGACCCACCCGCTTCTGGAGGAAGTCGCCACCTTGCGAGATCAGGTTGCGCAGCCCAGGCAACGGGACCGAGCCGCGCTGGCGGCGCTCCGCATCGAGGAGAGCCTGCGTCAGCGTGACTTCGGTTAAATCAGCTTTGGTACGGTTGTCAATAACTTGGACTTCGTCGCCGCCGCGAACCATCTCCGCCACTTCTTCCAGCGTGACGTAGCATGAGCGGGTAGTGTCATACATCTTGCGATTTGCATAGCGTTTTATCACGCGCTGTTGGCCCATGGTTGCCTCGCATGCGCTGCTCTGCGCTTCTGGGACAATTATGACACGCTGCGTCACAGCGCGTCAAACAGCCAAATCACGAAGAGTTGCCCGCGCGGGTGCCTTCAGGCCGGCTCGCGCAGGCGCAGCTGGAGGTTGCGCAAAATTCGCGCTGTCGCACCCCAGACCACCCGGCCATCACTGAATTCGTAGCGCGGCGCCCGCCACACCTGCCCAAACAGCGCAAACTCGACCCATGAGGCGGGCCGCTCGTCGATCAGTTCCTGTAAGCCGATCTCAAGCACACCATCGAGCTCGCCGTGGTCGATCGTCCAGCTTGGCGGTGGGGTGGCAACGAGTCCGACTACGGGGCGAATGTGAAAATCGGTGACATAGGTCCGCTCATCGTCCAAATATCCAATCACTTGGACAAGTGCTGGCAAAAGGCCGACTTCTTCGTAGGTCTCGCGCAAGGCGGCCGCATCTGAAGACGCGTCGCCGGTTTCAATTCGGCCGCCCGGAAAGCCAACTTGTCCGGCATGGCGGCGCAATTGTTCTGACTTGCGCACCAACAACAGTGTCGGGCCAGCGCTGCGCAAGAGCACCGGAACCAGTACTGCGGAAGCCGCATCGGTGGCAACTGGCAAAGCGCGGGGCGACGGCGTACCTAACCGCTCGGTGAGCCAAGTCGGCAACGCCAAGGCATCTGGCACGCGGCGGTAGGTCGGCAGCTAGGCCTGCCGAACGGCCATCGCCCACGACTTTTTGCCGTAGCGGGCCAGCGCAAAGCGACCATGCAGCCACAACTCAGGCGGCACTGCGGCCTGCAGGTCTGCCGTCCATTTCTGGCCGGAGATCGTCACGGCGTTGGCAGCAATGGCCCGCCGCGCCTCGCCGTTAGAGGCAAACAGGCGTCCTTCGCCGACCAGAACGGCATGCAGCGGAACATCACCCGTCGCGGAAACGGCTACGCTGGGCACTTCGCGTGCCACCACAGCCAGAGCTTGGGCAGATGCCTGCACCGGGTCGCCGCCAAAAAGGATAGCCGTCGCTGCTTGGACTGCGTCGAGGTCGGAGGGATGGGTCAACAGCAACACTTCACGAGCCAAACGCTTTTGGGCCAGCCGCAGGTGCCGCGCGGCATCATGTGCTGCCATGAGGTCGGTGTGCTCAGCGTGAGGCAAAAACGTGAAGTACCGCAGGTAGCGGTCCACGTCATCGTCATCGACATTGACCCAAAACTGGAACAGCTGGTACGGCGAAGTGAGCGTGGCGTCGAGCCAAACTGCGCCAGCCTCGGTCTTGCCAAACTTGTGCCCCGCCTTGGTGGTCACCAAAGGCACAGTCAAGCCCCAAGCCGGCTCGGCTCGCGCGTTACCGCTGCGGGCCAACCGGTCGATCAGGTCAAGCCCGGAGACGATGTTGCCCCATTGGTCCGAGCCACCCACTTGGCCAGCGCAGCCGTTGCGCCGGTACAGCTCGAGGAAATCATAGGCCTGAAGCAGCATGTAGCTGAATTCGGTGTAGCTAATCCCTTGATCGCGCTCCTCGAGCCGAGTGCGCACTGAGTCGCGCTGCACCATCGCGTTGACCGAGAAATGCTTGCCAATGTCACGCAAGAACGCGATGAGGCCCAAACCATCGAGCCAGTCGCTGTTGTCGACAATGTCGACTGCAACGCCCGCGCGCTCAAAAAAGCCGCGCAATTGCCGCTCGAGCAAGCCAACGTTGGCGTGCACGTCATCGCGGGTCAACAGCTTGCGCTCCGCCGACTTGCCCGACGGGTCACCGATCATGCCGGTACCGCCGCCCACAACCGCGATGGCGCGCTGCCCTGCCTTGGCTAGCCGCAGCAGATTGACGATCTGGAGCAGCGAGCCGACGTGCAGGCTTGCCCCGGTCGGATCAAAGCCAATGTACGCAGTGGTACCGCGATCAAAGGCCGCGCGCACGACCACTTCGTCGGTGACCTGGTGCACCAGACCGCGCCAGCGCAGGTCGTCGAGCAAATGCATGGGCTACTTCGCAGCTGCGGCGGTGACGTGCAAGCGAAACGCCAGTGCCTTGCTGCCCCGCGTCGGAGGGGCGAGCACCAAATAATCGCCGGCTTTGCGCGGTGTCCACGTAGCCAAGCCTTCTGGATTCCATTCCACGACGTCGCCCCATCCCAATTGGTCGTTTATAATTGCGACGTATGGCAAGCGCAGGTCGCCGCGCAGCTGCCCGGACGGCTGAAGATCCTGTGCTGTGAGCTTGACCAGCTGGCCAGCGACAGCCTGCGCCGGATCGAGCACGAGCAGCACCGTCTCCGCATCAGACTTCCCTTTCAAATCGAGGCTTTGCAAACCGGGCCCCATCACTTCTGGCAGGACACCCTTGACCGTGACCGGCGAGGTCACCACCCGCGGCGCACCGCCAGCGGGCTTGAACACGGCCACAAGCGCATGGTCGCCACCTTCGGGTGCGCGGACCGTGACGGCGCGCGCATCTGCACCTTCGCGCACCGGACCCGTGCCATGACCGTAGACGGCATGGCGCAGGTCCTTGGCTACCAGAAAAAGGTGCATCTCGGCGCGCTCAAGCTTTTCCAGCTGTCCCACCGGGTGGCCGCCGGCGTCGAGCACCGTCAGGTACACCTTGGTGTCGTCCATTGCCTTGGGCTCGGTCATCTGCTCGTCTTTGATCGACGAAAATCCAGTAGTAACGCGCCATCCGTCCAGAGACTCTGACCGCGGTCCCGGGTAGACTTCGGGTGACACAGGCTCTGGCGCCACAACCGCACTGGCCGGCGCCGCCAGCGCGATGGCCGAACCAGCTACAGCAGGTGCCGCCGGTTGCGCGCCGGGCGCAGGGGCCGCTTCCTGACGGCAGGACTTGCAGCCGTTGGCGGAGATCGCAACAGCTGCACCACAGACGATGACAATCGCAATCAGGACTTTTTCGTTACGCATCGGACCCCGGTTACGCTTGCGCGTCGAGCAACGCGGCAGTTTCGGCGTCGATTTCAAAGTTGGACCACACGTTTTGCACGTCGTCGAGATCTTCCAGCGCTTCCAGCAAGTTCACTGCCGATTCGGCATCTTTGCCAGCAAGCTCGATCGTCGTCGACGCGACCTTGGCGACCTTGGAGTCGGCAATGGGCAGCCCGGCGGCCTCGAGGCGGTCGCGCACTGCCCAAAAATCGGCAAATTCAGTAATGATGGTATAGCCTTCGTCATCGACTTCCACATCATTGGCGCCACTGTCAAGCGCCAGAATCATCAGGTCGTCTTCGCCAATTGCAGACTTGAGCACGCTAATTTGACCAATAGTGTTGAAGAGGTAGGAGACTGCGCCGACCTCAGCGACCTTGGCACCGCGCTTATTCAACACGATGCGCACTTCCGTGATGGCGCGGTTGCGGTTGTCGGTGGTCACGTCGATCAGGATCGCGGTTCCCCCGGGACCATAGCCCTCGTAGGTGATTTCTTCGTAATTGACGCCTTCCAACTCACCGGTGCCCTTCTTGATGGCGCGGGAGATGTTGTCGGCCGGCATGTTGGCAGCCTTGGCGTCCAAGATCGCCTTGCGCAGGCGCGGATTGGCGGCTACGTCACCGCCACCTAGCTTGGCTGACACCGTAATCTCCTTGATCACCTTGGTAAAGACCCGGCCGCGCACGGCGTCAGCCTTGCCCTTCTTGTGCTTGATCGTGCTCCACTTACTGTGCCCACTCATTGCGAGATTTTCCCCTGCATTTTCAGTTCAAAGCGACCGGTGCCTGACAACCTTGAAACGGCCGCGGCCGACCACGGGGCCTCGTTGTACCACGATTGCCCATCGGCTCCAAGGCTGGCGAAGACCTAGGCCGCATCGGCAAAGGCTATTTTGCGCTCTGGGCAGCTGGCGCAGGGACACTGCCTTTGCAAGCCTTTGCCGCGTCTGCCGCATCGCGCCAGCGCAGGGCCAAAAACCCCGAAAGCAAGAGCAGGAGCGACAGCGCCGCCAACGTCGCGAGCGCCAACCGCTGCCAAGCCTTCAAGCTTGCTTGCAAATTAGCTAAATCGGCCTCGCGCCGGTCGGCAGCGTTGGCCCACTGCACTGCGTCTTGCCGATCGCGGTCATTGACGCGGCGGGTCATGCGCGCGCGCTGACCTGTGTAGGTGTCGGTCGCAGGCGACCACTTGCCGCGGCCACCCTTGTCATCATTGGGGGCGTCGTCATCATCGGCCATGGCCGCGTAGGCTGATGTCCGCCCTTCGACTTGGCGCTTGTCGGCAGGCCGCTGCTCTGGGCGCAAGTCCGGATTGGCTTCGCTGCGACTGTCGCTTCGTCCAGCACCCGCATGTTGCGGCGACCGGTCCTGGCCGGCACTCGGGTCTCGCTGCTGGAGGCGCGCCATGGGCCGCGGCCCTGCCGGCTTAGGCCGCCGATCGTCACTGTTCGGCTGGGCCCCGTCGCTGGTCGCCCGTATGATCGGCATCGGAATCGCGCGCTGGTCGGTCTGAAACCCGGCGCCCTTGTGCACCGACGCCGCGCCCGCGACGTGGCTACCACTGAGCACGGCTGGCCTTGTCAATGCGATGACGTCGTTGTTTGGGTCGGCAACCGCTATCGGTTCCATGGCTGCTGTTGGGCTGGGCACGGCAAATGACGAAGCAAACTCAGGCACTTCGGCCGCGCGCGCCCACTCGGCCATGCCCTTGCGCCACAACCACGAGTCGGCGATGACACTGCCTTCGCCAATGCCACTGTGGACACCCTCGGTGTCCATCCGCTGCTGCGGTCCACTTGCAGTGCTGATGAACCACAGCACTTTGGCGACCAGCGTCGCAGTCGGTTCAGCGAAATCCCCCGGCGCAGGCACCTGAACAATAATACGATGTTGACAGTGGCGACACTGAAACTGGAGGCGTCGGCCGGGCGCAACCCGCGCTTCGGGCAACGTGTACGACGAACCACAGCGATCGCACTGAACGCGCATGAACCTCCGCCCGGTCGCTGGTCGCACCAACCTGCCGCTTGCGCAGGTGGGTCAACAGGGACGCTTTGCCCCAAGCCGCACCCGTCTGGACCGCGACGCCATAGCGTGGTGCCAGCGAGCCCATATGGTCAAGCGCCCCGTTGCCTTCGGTTGTCAGTACCGGAAATGGCTGACCCCAGTCAGCAGCAGCGAGATGCCCAGCGCATCTGCGGCTGCTGCGATCTCGGCGTCGCGCAAGGTGCCGCCGGGTTGCACAATTGCCCGCAGACCGCAACGGAACAGCGGCTCGAGCGCTTCGGGACCCAAAAACGGCCCGTCTGCGGCCGCCGCCAGCGGTCGATAGCCTTTGCGACACTTGCCGACCGCGATCACGCCCGCGTCGAGGCGAGACACCTGACCCGCGCCAATCCCGACTGTTCCATTCTCGTCGGCAATGACCACCGCATTGGACCGAACGTGCTTGGCGACCCGCCACGCCAGATCAAGGGCCCTGCGCTCCGAAACGGTAGGCGAGGCCTTGGTCACCACCACGGCGGCATCGAGATCGAGCGGCACGCTGTCCACTGTGCGCATCATGACGCCAAACTGCGTCACTTGGACCATGTGGCGAACGCCGCTGATACCCAGATCTCCCAAAGCCAACAATTGGAGATGGGTCTTGCTGGCCAACAATTCGACCGCCTCCTCGTCGAACCGCGGTGCAAGTACCAGGGCTATCGGCTTGTCGCCAAGCGCCCGCGCAGCCGCGAGATCAAAGGGCCGGTTGACCGCAAGCACCGCGCCGGCAATGGCCGCCGGATCACAGTCAGTTGCCCGCAACAGGGCACCCGCGATCGATGTCGTCAGGCTTGCCGCACCCACCGGGTTGCCGTGCTTGGCGACAACCGCACCGGCAAGGCCCGGCGGCAAGTCACAAGCGGCACGCCATGCCAGATCGCCATCGCGTTGCAGCGCAGCCGTCAACGTCTTGGCATGCTCTTGGAGCTCTGGCGGACTCGCGGTCAGCAAGCCGGTTGCGTCTGCGTGGTGCCACGTTGACTGTTGGGGATTCTCGCTATCGGGGAGCAACTCGGGCACGCCCAAGTCGATGCGCAAGCCGCCGTCGATGGGCGCCGCCGATCCTGCGGTTGTAGGCAGGCCACCCAGCCAGGCTGAAACTTCGCGATCGAGGCTCGCCAGGTGGGCAAACGCCTTTGCCGCTAAGGCCTTGCGATGGTCGAGGCCCAACATGCCGGTCGAGAGGTCGTCGAGGACCTGGTCGTAGTCGGCAGGGTCGACCAAAGTGAGCACATCGTTGAAGTTGCCAGCGGCAGACCGGACCAACGCTGCGCCTGCGATGTCGATGCCATCCAACGCAGCATCTTCTGGCCAACCGGCGGCTGCCCGGTCGGCAATGACAACTGCAAGCGGCTGCAGGTTGACGACCACGATGTCGATAGGCGTGACGTTGTAGCTGTTGAGCGTCTGCAAGTGCTCGGGCCGATCGCGTCGGGCGACGATGCCGCCATGCACCGCTGGGTGCAGCGTCTGGACCCGGCCATCGAGGATTTCGGGTACGCCAGTGAGCTGGTCGGCCGCCAACAATGGCACGCCGACGCTGGCCAAGAACTGTGCCGTGCTGCCACCGGCCACAATCGTATAGCCGGCTTGGACCAACCGGGCGGCAAGTTCTGGCGCTCCCCGCTGATCGGCTACGGAGATGATCGCGAGTCGCAATGGAGCCATCGGTTGCCTTGCGTCTGTCTGCTAGCTGGTGAAAACGTCTTCAAGATCCAAGGCAAAGTCCTGAGCTTGCAGCTTCTCCAAGCCTAAACACTCGACTTGGCGAATGCGCTCGCGGGTCAGGTTCATAATCGCCCCGACTTCTTCGAGGGTCTGCCCACCACGCTCCGCGACGTCGAGCGCGCAAGTCTCTGCCATCTCCCACACTTCGACGTCGGGAAAATTGATCTTGATGCTGCCCGTCAGCGGGTTGACATCGAGATAGAGGTGGTGCTTGCAGGCCACATACGGGCAGGGTCGCACGCCGTTGGCACACTCGGCACGCGTCTGCGGTCGCCGGTAGTCCATGTCCTCGGCGAGCGCGATGCCTTCGGCGATCTCTTGGCGGGTGAGCCGGGTCGGCGGAATTGTCAGCGACCGGCCTTTCTTGTCGTCGCCATTGCCGTTCTTGTCCATATCGCCCCTCGCTCCCGCCGTCCGCACCTGCGCCTGCGTTGCGCATCCGGTTGCCGCCATCCCCGCCAACGTCGCTCCGAGACGAAGCAGCCCGGGCTCACCGGCCGTCCGATTGTGGCCCAACTGCGACCCATTTGTCGCTGGGCGTGGCGCCGCAGCAGCTTGCGCCATCGCCATCTCAATCGGCAAAACCGCGGGACGGGTCGGGCGGCCAGCCAAATGGCTCGGTCCAAACGGCCGAACTGGCGCTTGGCGAGCGCCGAGAGAAGAACCAAAACTAGACATGATCCAATGACTTGCCACGCTACCCTCCACAACCGGCCGATCGTTGCAATCCGCCGTCTGTCCGTTGCTCCGCTGCCCGCCGCCGTGCGACTGGCGCATCTTTGCCGAGACCGAATAACTTGACAAGCGTCTACTCCGAAGAGCGCGTTGTGGCGGCCGTGGATCGGGCTCATGTCGGCAATTTTAGGCGACGGCTAGCAGGGCTGTGACCATCCGGTGGGCGATTTTACGGCAATACGAAAACAAGACGATCGTCAAGTTGAGCACAAACGCCGTGATCATGGCGCGGCCAACAAGTCGACGTTTCTGGGCCGGTGCACGGCAACACATTGTTAGTACGTATTTTTTTGCAATTCGTCGCAAAATACTCGTGGCGAGGTAGTTGGGCCCGAATCCGAATCCGCGCTAGACGATCGTCTTGGCCATCAGCCGGCTCGGCAACCGGCAAGCACAACCATGTGATTGCGGGGGCTTGCTTGACGAGGAACTAGACAAATCGCTATCAAGCAGGCCGAAAGCAAGTCAGGGCACCGGCGCGACGGGCTCTGGCTGGGCATGATCGGGTGAGGCCACATGATCGGGTGAGGCCACATGATCGGGTGAGGCCACATGATCGGGTGAGGCCACATGATCGGGTGAGGCCACAGGATCGGGTGAGGCCAGTGGGCGCACCGGCACCGCAACATCAGGCTGGCCTTTTTTGGTAATCCGCAGCAAAACCATGCCTTCCACACCATCTGGTGTCCTGATGTGTGCCGCAACTGGCTGGGCTTCGCGCAGGAACCCGAGGTGTAGCAACTCGACCTTGGCGAGCGGGCCGCGCAGCGTCGCGACTTTGAGCCCGCGGGCCAGGCTGGCTGGCTGAACTGGGCCATCGCGCAACATCGTGCCCGCGAACACGGGCAAGCTTGCCTGCGACGCGGCCGCTAGATCGAGTTCGGCATAAAAGCCAGGACCATGCGGTACGATCAGGACAGCGGTGACCGGCGCCAACGGGTCGTCCAGCTTCGGATCGGCCGGCGAGACAGCGGGGTGAATGGAAGCCGGGAGTCGCCCCAAGTCGGCCGCTGCCTTGTCCGATTCCCGAACGCCCGGTCCACCTGGAGCCGCTCCACCGGTTGGCGTGACCAGATCGGCAAACAGGGCAACGGCGCCGTCGTCGGTCGCGACCGTCTCAACGCCGGGCAGTGCAGGTCCTTCTGGCGGCGGCGATCCGCGATTGCTGAGCTTGGCCCACCCGACCAGCACGCCGACAATCAGGCCCAACGACGCCGCTGCGAGGGTGTAGATAAAAGTGCGCACCAGATCCTCAAAGTAGCCCGTAGGGACAGCGACCGGAGCGCAGTGTAGCTTGCCTAGCAGCCCAGCGCGACCTGACAACTTCAGCGCTCAGTGCTGGAGTTGCGGCATGGCTTTTTGCAGTTCGCGCCGCAAGTCGGCCCCTTCTTGCCCAGGAATCATCGACAGCGGGTCGCCCATCATGTGCTGCATTTGGCTGATCACCTGCCAGCCAATCGAGATCGCAATCGCGGCCGAGATGCCGATTCGCAACACAACGCTGCCCAACCGCAGGCCAGCGTGGAAACGTTGTCGGGCTTCGACCGCCAGCTCTGCGCACGCTTGCGGCGTGTGTCCGCTGCGCTCTGCGGCGGCGATCCGGGCACGATCCTTTGGGGCAAGCCCCGGCAGCAGGGCGACACCGGCCGCCAACGACTCGGTGCGCAGCTTCTCGACGATCGCCGGCGCCAGAGCCGAGATCCGCGCCTCGCCAGTCGCAACCGAGGCAAGCTCGACCGCGGCTGGCAGTGGCAGCCCGGCACTCAAACAGCGCCCCATGACGTCGAACCAATACGCCTGACGCCGGTTGCGCACCAAGGCCCCAAGCAACGGGACGTTGCCTGCCAGGCTGACCATTTTGCCCCAAGCTGGTGACGCTGTCAGGGCGCGCCAACCCAGCACCACGGCGATGACGCAGCCGCCGACGATCCCCAAGCCGACGGCGACTTCACTGACATAGGCCCCGAGGCTTTGGGTAAACGCAACGGGCAGGGGCGTCAGAAAGACGGACGACAACACGATAAAGGCCGGATAGCTCAAGCTGCTGCGCAGATCGGCGGCGAGCTGCGCAGTCGTCGCGTGCCGCTCTGCCAGGCGCTCGGCGATCTCGGCAACTTGCCCAACACTCTCTGCGGCGCGCAGGAGTGCGACATCGACCGGGTCGAAAAGACCGGGAGCGGCAGCAGCGGCATCGCTCAGGCTAGCACCCGCCGCGATGCGCTCGCCCACTGCGCGCGCCGGCTTGCGGGCAGCGCCACCAAGCACATCGCCAATGAGCTCAAAGGCCTCGGGCAGCGGCACGGCCGATCGCACCAGCCTGGCCAGTTGCACATAGAGCACCGACCGTTCGCGCGCCGACAAATGCGCGCGTTTGGCGCTTGCAGCAGCGCGGGGAACTGGCGCAACGCTTGGCGAAACTGGCTTTGTATCATGAACCTGAACAATCGGTGCGTGCGCTCGTTGCGGCAGATGGGCCGCCGCCACGGGCACCGCACCAGGGGGCGGTGCGATCTTGAACTTGGCCACAATGATGCCGCATTTTACGCAGTCTATGGCCTGTGGTTGCTCACACTTGCAGCGCGGACAGGTCACAGGCGGCCCCGGCCCGACGGCCGAGCGCCTGGCAGTCTGGGTGGCGTCCGCGGGGCTGCACGCTGGTCCGGTCCGACCATCACTTGCCAGTCACACATGGCCAGCAAGCGCGAAGCGACGCGGTCGCCCACCCGCGACGCCAGCTTTTCGACCTCGTGTTCGGCCAAAGGCTTGGCGGCAAATTTCGGCGGACCACTGGCAGGCCCTTCTGCACTACCCAGCGCATAGTTGGTGGCCACGCAAGTCAGCCCACCGCGGTTGTAGCGGCCGGAAATCAGCGCATCGAGGATCCCTTGCTCCCACTCCGACGCCCTGCCCTTGCCGAGCTCGTCGATGATGAGCACTTCGACGGCAATCAGGGGCTGGAGCAGCTGTGTCTCGCCCACGCCGCGGTCAAAGCCGGCCTTGAGATCCCACAGCAACTGCGAAAAATCGGTGAAGCGCACGCTCAGCCCGAGTTCCAGCGTCAAGATGCGCAGCAGGCCAGCCAACAAGTGCGTCTTGCCAACGCCCGGCGGCCCTGACAGACCCACGCCGCGCAAGTTGGGCAACAGCGCCCCCGATGCGTCGCAGCCACCAGTCTTCAGCGTCGCGCTTTTACTGAACACCATAACGTAGGCGTCGTTTTGCAGCGTGTGGTCGAAAGAAGTCAGCGTGGCGCTGGCGAACTGGGCTGGCAGGCCCGCGGCGTTGAATTGGGCCTGACGATGACGAATCTTGCCCAATTCGCAGTTGGCGAACACTTCGTAGCCCTGCGCATCAACGGTCGGCCGCCGCCCGCTGCCAAAGCAAGTCGTACAGCGCGTCAGATGGTCGCACACGCTGCATAGGGCAAAGTCTTTACCGGCCGACACCACAAGGCCGTCTTCGCACAACTTGCAGTGGCTGGCCGCTGCGTCGGCGGCGCAAGGCCATGCTCTGTGGACTCGACCAGATTCTGGAACGGTAGCCGCAGCGTGGCCGGGCTTGGGAAAGAGTCGTCGCATCTGCACTCACCGACAGGCTAGGCAGGCAAACCCGCCAATGGAATCTATGCCGCGCTTGCCAAGGTCCACCCAGCCAGCGTAGGCAAGTGCAGCCCAAGCGCGCCGGCCATCCAGTCCAGCTGTGCGGCAACCGTTTGCTCGGCCACGATGCGCTTGGCGGCGCGGCGCGCGAGGGGCGCAACCCGGGCCGCGACCTCTTGGTGCAACACCTCGGATTCAGTAGCGTTGAGACCGTCGAGAACAACCCTGCGCATCATCGTGCGGCATTGCTGCACGACCCGATCGACAGCAGGCAGATCAGCGAAGTCGTCGTCAGGGTCGCCGGGTACATCATCGTCGGCTTTGGGCCGCTGTGCCGCATCGAGCAGGAGGAACGCCCGCCGGTAGGCTTCGCGCAAGGCCAAGTGACCAGCTTCCTCCTCCAGGGTCGGCAACGGGTCGAGGAGCTCAGCCAGTGTGGCGTGGTTCGCGGCATCGTCAGGGTCGGCGACCAGCGTGTCGTCTTGATCGCGCAGGCCAGCGTCGCCGCTGCCAGCAGCTGCGGTGCCATTGCAGACTGCGATCGGGGCAAACAGCACACCGCGAACAGCTTGGGTGACGGCGGGTGCGTACCAGCCTAAGTGCAACGGCACCCGCGCAGCATCACCGTGCCGGTATTGCCACGCGCGGACACGGGCACCAAGAACGCGCACGATCAGGTCAATCGGTACCGCGCGCTGGGCCCACTTGGCCGCCAACGCCGCGTCTTGGGGTGCCCATTGGACGCCACGGCCGCGCAGTGCAACGAAGCAGTCTTCGATGGCGGCAACATAGTGAGAGGTGGAGGCAGTAGTCGCCATGGCGGCGCGAGCGTAGCATGGTCGGCAGTTCTGGCGCGACGGCAAACTGCGGCGCCGCCGCCTGCCAAAGGAACGCGGCCGCCACGCGCGTGGGCGGCGCACAGCGATGGGCAAACTTCTGAGCGCACTGTACGCACCGACCGAGCAAACCGCCGCTGACGCCCTGCCATGGGCGTGGGTCGCGGCAGGTCTTGGCGCACACCGATGGTCCATTTTGGCGGGGCCCGGCGAGGTCGCGTCCGCTGTCGGGGTGCATCAGCAAGATGCGGTTGCGCAGCGCGTTCGGTCTTTGCGTCGGCGCCATGGCCGGGCCGATGCAGAGGCGCTTCTGGCGGATCTCCAAGCCGATGTCGCGGCTGGCTGGGTTGTCGCTGGCTGGCTGGGCTACGAAGTAGGCGCGGCGCTCGAAGGGCTGCCTTTGGGCGGCGAGGAGCGCAATGTCCCGGACGCCATGTGGTGGCTATGCGCGCCTCAAGCTGTGCACCCGGTCGCTCTCCGACCGCTATTCGCGGGCGCAGCGCCGGTGGCGACGCCACCCGGTCTGGCGCGACAGTCGAGGCGCTACCAAGCACAAGTCGACACAATTGTTGGGCGCATTGCCGACGGCGAGGTCTACCAAGTCAACCTGACCGCAGCCACGTCGCTGCGCCACCCAGTGGCGGTGGACGCTCGGGCGGCCGTCACTGCACTGATGGCAGCACAGCCAGTGCCGATGGCGATCGCGATCGGCGGCGCCGACCACCAAGGCCGGCGGGGCGAACTGGTCGCGGCTGGCTCGATGGAGCAGTTCTTGCGCGTAGCAGGCGACACGGTGACAACACGGCCGATCAAAGGCACTGCGCCCCGGGGTCGGTCGCCTGCCTTGGACGGCATGGCCCGCGATGCGCTAGCTGCATCTGCGAAGGAGCGGGCCGAGAACACCATGATCGTAGACATGGCGCGCAATGACCTCCAGCGCGCATGCTTGTCGGGTTCCGTACACGTCGAAGTCCTGTGTCAGCCGGCGCCTTATGCCACTTTGTGGCACCTTGAGAGCCAAGTCCGAGGCCAGCTGCGCAGCGCCAGCGTCGCAGACTTGCTGCGCGCGACGTTGCCGCCCGCATCGGTGACCGGGTGCCCGAAAGTCCAAGCAATGCATGTTGTTGCGCAACTTGAAAGGCGAAGGCGCGGCCCATACTGCGGCACCCTGTTCGTAGCCCATCCGAAACACGGCATCGACTTTGCCGTGGCCATTCGCACCCTTGTGTTTGCTCGCGGGCGCGTACAGATCAGCGCTGGGGCTGGCATTGTCGCCGACTCGCAGCCTGACCAGGAGTGGCGCGAGACCTGCCTCAAGGCGCAATCTGGCCTTCAGGCGCTGCAATTGCTGCGTGTTCAAGGCCATGGCGACTAGCACCCAGCCATCCGAGTCTCTGTACCGCGGCGACCGTACGGGCGAAGCGGTGTACACCACCCTGCTGTGGCTCGGCGGACCGCCGCCGACTTGGCCGCTGCACATGGCGCGGCTGCGACAAGACGCCGCCCAGATCGGGCTGCCGCCCCTGCAATTGGACGGTCTAGCGCACAATGTCGCACTTGCCTGTCAGGGCAAACCCATGCGCGTGCGCATCGATCTGGTGGCGGATGGCGGCGACCCGCTTCAGGAGCGACCGTGGCAAACGGCGCTGAGAGTTGGAACTCAATCCTTTGATATTCAACAACAATTATTGAAACCTGTTCGGCTTTTACCGGTTGCGGTGGGCCTGTGCCAAACGGCACCGACGGCTGGCGCCAAGCTCGCGGCCATGCCGGATCGGCTGCTGGCGCGGGCGCGGGCCCAAGCGCTGGGCTACGACGATGCCGCGCTGCTGTGTGCGGACGGTCATGTGGCTGAGTGTGCGTTTGCGAGCCTGCTGTTCGGCCTGAAAGATGGCAGCTTCGGCATGGCATCGCCGGGGTGCGGGCAAGTGCGCAGCACGACGATCGCGGCGATCCGCGCCACTCGACCACTGCGTGAAGTGAGTCTGGTTGTGGCCGACATGGACAGCGTACGTTGGGCACTGCAAGTCAATGCGGTCATCGGCGCGCGGGCAGTTGCTGCGATCGCAGACAAGGAGTTTGCTGCACCTCCGCGCGACCTTGCCGTCGAAATCCAACGATTGACGCGCTTTTGCGGTGAAGTGCCTTGACCGCCGCGCCCTGCTTGGCGCAAGGTTTTGACTCACAGCCCGTCGCGAAAACGCGCGACTGCTGCGACAAAGGACGGTCATGGTCGGCAACACACGGGAGTTTGGTCAGTCGGCAGTCGCGCTCTTGCTGGTTTGCGCGGTGCCCTACGCCGTAGCCGCAGAGCCTGCACCGCCAACTGCAGCGGCGGCGGCGACCAAGTCCTGGGGAAAATTGACGTCTACAGATGGCAAGCAAGCGTTTGCCTTGTCAGGAGCCGAGGCCGTCGTCGGCAGCGACGCAGCGACCTGTCAAGTCGTGCTGGCCGACAGAACAGTCAGCCCGCAGCACGCCAAGCTCAGTTTTCAAGAGGGCACGGTGACTGTAGAAGACTTGGGCAGCAAGCTGGGCACACTTGCGGCCGGCACAATGCTCAAGAAAGGCAAGCCATTTCGAATTTTGCAGCCCATGCCGCTCAGCTTTGGCGCCTTGACGCTGCAATTTGAATTTGGCGAGCGCCCTGCCCTGCTGCCGCCGACTCAGGCGCCGGCGAAGCCACCCAAGAAAGGCAAAGCGCCACCTGTGGCTGCGCCGAGCAAGGCAGGCAAGCCCGGGCCAAAGTCGGACAGCAAATAGGGGCAGACCGTGGGCAACACTGGCGACAGTTCCGGGCCGTGTGAGGCCACGCATGCGCGCCGCATCGTGGTGTGCCGCCTGCACGTCAATGGCGAACCCGTGGCCGTTGCCGTGCCCGCTCACTGGACTTTGCTAGAGATGTTGCGGTACCAGCTCGGACTGGTCGGCTCCAAGCAAGGTTGCGACAAGGGCGATTGCGGTGCGTGTACGGTGCGTGTCGCGGGCGATCCGGTATTGGCTTGCATCACGCTCGCGGTCGCGTGCGACGGCCATTATGTCGAAACAGTGGAAGGCTTGGGCGTAGGTGGTGAGCCACACCCATTGCAACGTGCTTTCGCCGAGCGCGGTGCCGCTCAGTGCGGCTTCTGTACACCTGGCATGTTGATGTCCGCCGCCCACTACTTGGACGCACTGGCAGTTGCCGATGCGCCCATAGTCTCGACCGATGCCATTGCCCGCGCTTTGGGCGGCAACCTGTGCCGGTGTACGGGATATACTAAGATTTTCGAAGCTGTAGCCGAAGCCGCTCATGAAGTTGTCGACCGATCTGCCTTGCTGGCCGGAGGCGACCTGTGACCGGCCCAATTTCCAGCGACAAGACCGCCCGCGATCTGCATCGCCTGGCGCTGGACGGCATGGATGGCTCTGGTCCGCTGGTCGGGGGCCGCCACGGCAAGCTCGACGCGCTGGACTTGATGACCGGCGTGACCAAATACACCGACGATCTGGTGCTGCCGCGCATGCTGCACTGCAAGCTGGTGCGCAGCCCGCACGCGCATGCCCGAGTGCTCAGCGTCGATACCAGCGGGGCCGAAGGGCTCGATGGCGTGCACGCGGTGGTTGTCGGCGCCGAAATGCCGATTCCGTTTGGCGTCATTCCATGGACGGCCGACGAGCACGCGCTGGCGCTGCACAAGGTGCGCTTTGTGGGCGACCCGGTCGCGGCGGTGGCTGCCGTCAGTGAGGAAGTTGCCAACGAAGCGTGCCGGCGGGTGCAGGTGCAGTACGAAGTCCTGCAAGCCATCAGCACACCCGAGATGGCCCTGCAACGACCGGATCTCAAAATCCACGAGGACAACAAGCAAGGCAACGTGACCAAGACGGTCAAGCTCGACTTCGGCGACGTGGACACCGCGCTGCGGGACGCGCCGCTGGTCATCGCTGGGCACTATCGGTTCCACGGTTCGACACACGGCCCGATCGAGCCCCATTGTGCGATCGCCAGCGTCGACGGCCATGGCCTGCTCACGATTTGGTCGTCGACCCAAGTGCCGCACTACCTGCAGCGCGAGCTGAGCAAGGTGCTGCAGTTGCCGATGCGGCAGATTCGGGTCATTCAGCCAGCGGTGGGCGGCGCGTTCGGTGGCAAGTCTGAGCCGTTTGCGCTTGAGTTTTGCGTAGCTAAGCTCGCGCTCAAGACCGGTCGGCCCGTCAAGTGTCTCTACACCCGCGAAGAAGTGTTTCTTGCCCACCGCGGACGCCATCCCTTTGACATGCACTACCGCACAGCGTTCGACCGCGAGGGCAAAATCTTGGCCGTCGATGCCAAGTCGCTGCTTGACGGTGGTGCGTACAGCTCGTTTGGTTTGGTTACGACGTACTACTCGGGCCAGCTGCTTGGCGCGCCGTACGTCTTTCCAACGTACCGGTTTGACTCAACACGGGTCTACACCAACAAGCCGGCTTGCGGCCCCAAGCGCGGCCACGGTTCGGTGCAGCCCAGGTTCGCACTCGAAGTCCAACTCGACAAAGCCAGCCGCGCCTTGGGCATCGATCCGGTGACGTTACGCCGCCGCAATTTC
>CANMNA010000014.1 GCA_947499075.1 Myxococcales bacterium | reverse complement strand
CCCGCAGGCTACCGTCCGGCGCGCGCGCGACGTTGCGGGCCAACCGAACCTGCGGCGCGACCTTGCCTATGCCATCGTCCGCCAGCACCGGGACCGCCACCGGCGCGTGACCAAAGTAGGCAATGGTCGACTCAAGCACTGGGCCGATTGGGTTAAACGGTCGCGGCCGCAGGCCTTTGGGCAGGGCCTCCGGGTGAACCACCAGCGTATCTTGCCGGTCGGCGCTGGGATCAGCCAAAAGCGCATCGCTTGGCCCCTCGTCAAAGTCGGGCGCCGGCGCGTAAAGCGGGTTGAGCGCCTTGGCCTGCGCGAGCGCTGCGGGCAACGACGAGGAAAAACCGAGGCCTTGTCCTGCAAAATCGGACAGTTCCGGTGCATCAAAGTCAAAAAGCATGGCCGACGCGTCGGGTGCGTTGTCCCATTGGCCTGGCGAGAACGCCGCAGGCTCGTTGCCGGTGCTGCCAGCACTGAACTGACCGACAATGGGCACGGCCACCGCCGCGTCAGCAGCCGGCACGGGATCTGAATCGGAAACATCGAGCGGCCACTGCGCATCTTCCGGCGAGGCGGCAAGCACCTGTGACGGCTCGCGGGCATTGGGTTGTGCGCCAGCGCGGGCAACCGCCCAGTTTGCGTCTGGGGCAGGCACTACGCTTTCGGGTGGCGGCGGCGCTCGGCCGACACCGTCTTGGCCTCTGGCGCGCAGCCATGCGGTGGCATGTTGCTGCAGGTCGGCCCACCACTGAGCCACTGCGACTGGCACGGCCGGAGCCCGCGCCCCTTCTGAACCGTCGCCGTCCTGCAACCGCAACATCAACGCATAGCCGCCGCCCAGCAACAGCCCCAGTAGCTCTGCAAGCAAGCGCGGTCGCTCGACCGACTCTAGCGTCATCGCCAGCATCCGGCTCGCGACCCACCACATCGCGACCGACCACCCGGGCAGCTCGAGTTGGCGCGGCGGCCAACTTGGGACCCAGTAGCGCACCGGGTGCTCGGCAAAGGTGACGGCAAAGGCCCCGACCAAAGCCGCCACGTAGCCTTGCCCGCCAGACCACGGCTCGCTGGCATCACTGCTGGCCTTGGACCAAATCAGGCTGGTGGCGGCTGCGGCGATGGCAGTCACGATGCCGAACTGAGTGCGGCCCCAGTGGTTTTCCATGAACGGCCCGACAACCATGACCAGTAGTAGCAACCCGACAAGGGCGCTCAGGGGCCCCGGCCAGCTCAGAACGTGCCCAACCCACGCCCCCGGCGGCGTCGGGCTGTCGCTGGGCTGGAGCGCCCAGCGCAAGGCCTTGCCGGTGCGCTCGGCGTGGATAGCCGCGAGACAAGCTTGCTCAAACTGCGCCGAGGCGGCTGTCCGCAGCGCTGGCTCAGGATCGCCGGCATCATCTGGCACCGGTGGCGCAGCCGCCTGCGTGACCACGTGGCTACATCGCTCCGGGACAATTTGCGCCGGATGGCTCAGGGCGTAGGCCGAAACCCGGTTCCATGCATCGCTGCGGCTATTGTCGGGCGCGAGCCAAGCCAGCAGCGACAGCAGCACCGAGGCCGCGGCGATCGCCAGCGTGACGGCTGGCCAACGGGCGACGCGGATGTCACTGAGTCCAAGCGGGATCAAGGGAGGTCCTGCTGCGACCGGCCGCACTAGCTCGACGCGTCAATGGGGAATGGCGATCGCCTTGTTGTGCGCGACGTCGGCCGCAGCGTGGGCGCTGCCGTCGACAATGGCACCATCGTGAATATAGACCACTCGGCGGGCATGCTCCATGACCCGTGGGTCGTGCGTGGAAAACAGAAATGTCACGCCTTTGTCCCGATTGAGCTTGAGCATCAAGTCGATGATCTGGGTGCTTGTCACGGAGTCCAAGTTGGCGGTCGGCTCGTCGGCCAGCACCAGCTGCGGCTGGGTGATGAGCGCCCGCGCAATCGCCACGCGCTGCCGCTGACCACCGGAGAGCTCATCGGGCTTGTGGAGCAGGTGGGGCGACAGGCCGACTTCGCTGGCCAAGGCGTGCACCCGATCGCGCAGTGACTTGCCGCCTTCGCCGCGGATCACACAAGGAAACTCAATATTTTCGACAACGTTGAGCACCGGGATCAAGTTGAAATTCTGAAATATGAAGCCAATCTTGCGGTTGCGCACTTCAGCCAGGTCGTTGAAGTCGCGATGGCCGATCTCGGCGCCGTCCAGCTGGTAGGACCCTTCACTGGCGCGGTCCAGACAACCGATGATGTTGAGCAGCGTGGTCTTGCCCGAGCCTGAAGGCCCCATCACCACAGTAAATTCACCGGCTTCAATGGTCAGCTCGACACCCTTGAGCGCGTGCACGGTGGTCTTGCCCAGCTCATACGATTTCTTGATGCCCTTGAGCGCTACCAGTGACATACCGACCTCCCTTGTGCGCCGACGGCGCTGCCGCAAACGGCGATGCTCTCAGTAAAACAGGCGGGCCGACACGAAGCCGCGCCATTGCGTAGGCTGCAGGCTGTACTCGGTCCAACCTTTTCCGTTGATCTGGCTCCCCAGCGATTCCTTGCCTTGCAGCGCATAAAATCCGCCGACGGTCAGCGTCAGCCAATCGCGCGCCGACCACAGCAGTTGCGGCGCAACTTGGCCAGACAAGTCTTCCAGGCCCAGAATTACCACTGCGTTGATCGTGAAGTCGTCGCGCAACTGGGGCTGAATGTAGGTCAGAAAGAGGTAGTGGCGCCGAAACGGCTCAAAGGCAAACTTCTGGGGCGTACCAGCATCGGCGGGCGGCGGCACCAAGCTCAGCGGCGCGGCCTTGCCCAGACCCGAGAATTGCTGGCTGAGCGCCAAGCCGTGGACGAGCGCATCAAACTGACTGGCGTTTGCGCCATCGCCATTGTACAGGTACTCTGCTGATATTGCAGAATTTTCACCGAACTGGTAGCGCCCACCGAGCAGGGCCTTGATCCGCGGACTGGTATCGTGGACCTTGGAGTTGCCAGCCGGCATGCGCCCGCCGCCTACGCAAGCAAGCGATGCGGCCAAGTCCGTGACACAGTCGCCTTGGACGTACATGCGCGCAGACCCGGTTTGGGCTACCAATTCTGCGTGTACTTCCAAGGCGTTGAAGAACACATGCGAGGCCGTTGCGGCCACGCGCAGCTTGTCTTGAAAGGCATCGTTGTACAGGTTGGACCAGAAGACCATCGCATTGAGGTCGGTCTCCGCCACCAAGTGATAGACGCGCGCCGCTAGGGTGTAGTGGGCAGCGTCATCGGGCTTGGCAACCGCATTGTCAGGGTACGTCACCAGCCCAGTGGGCAAGCCGCCAGACTGCTGGGTGGTCTTGGCCGCGGCGACCAACGACAATGTCCAGGTATCCAGGGGCATTTCCAGCCGTGCCAGCCATGCGCCTGCGCGCTGCAGCGTGGGATCCGTCGGATCCTTGGCTGGATTGAGCAAGTCGGACGGATTCCAGGCCAGCCCGGGCGCCCAAGTCAGGCGTTTTTTGCCGATCGTCAGGTTCAGGCGCTCGCTGATGTTCCAGATGCCGTAGAGCTCCGCGGCGATCGCGAGCGGACGCAAGGCCGGCACATCGTGGTCGGCCAGCCGCATGCGCTCGCCGCCAGCGCCTTGGCCGAAGTACATCCAGCCGCGCTGCCACACCAGCGAGATGTCGGCGACCGCCTGCCCGGTGCTGCCCCAGTCCAAACGCAGCAAGACGTTGCCTTCGGTCAGGTTGTGCAGGTGCGGCGTATCCTTGCTCGACAAGAACTTGGCCACCGACGCGTAGCCGGCTGTCCAACGGGTGTCGACAAAGCCTGTGGTGCGCACCTTGAGCAGCGGCTCAGCAGGTACCTCTTCGGCAGCCGGGACCAGGGTGCCGGTCACTTCGACGCTGGCATCGACGGCGGACGGGCCTTGGGCAAAAGCGACCGCTGGCCCAGTCACCAGTGCCGCGATCGCGTAAATTTGCCAGCTCTGCACCGCCATCCAACCTCCGCAGCCGCCCTGCCTACTTGCCGAGGTCGTCGAGCACAAACTTGGTCGGCGCCGGGTTGATGCTGGTGTTGAGCGAGTCCCAACGCATCTCGGACCAGCGCGCCGTCGCCAGCATGTTTTTCATCACGATCTTGCCGGGCCGTGTCAAGGTCGCAAACGCCCGATAGTCGCCAAATTCTGCCTTGCGCAACATCTTGCCCGAGGCCGTGTAGTACTCGCCCTGCACCGGCATGAGGTCCGTTTTGCGCATCCACAGCTTCATGTGATCGTAGGCCGCGTTGGCGCCGGCCTTGGCCTTGAGTTCGACCAACCAGGTGTTGGGCAGGGCTGGGTCGGTGGTCACGCTGCCGGTGTAGTCGGCCTGGTACTTGACACGCAACACGTCGGCATTGTTGAAATCACCACCCTGAAACGACTCACGGTTGGCCAGCCGCACCGCCCGCTTCAGATTGGGCATGTACACCCACAGGTTGTCACCCTGACGCAGCATCTCCTGACCGGCCACGGCCGCAGGCTCTTGAAATGTCAGGCGCATCTTGTCGTCGCCCTTCTTGAGCACCAGCATCTTGTACGACCGCAGCGTGCCGTCATCGCGGTGGGCGGTCATGCGCACCACTGCTTCGAAGTTCTCTGGACCCATCAACTGGTCGTACTTTTTCATCAACTCTTCGGCACTTGGGTCCGCGAAGCTGGGCGCGGCCCACAGCGCTGAGCAAGCCAGCACCGCCAAAATTACAGTCTTTTTCATGTCGATCTCCTTGAAGCGGGCCCGACTTGGGGCCGGCTACCCAACGCCACATGGGCATTTTCGATTCTGTCCACGCGGATCAAGTTGCCCGCAGGGCTTCAACAGGCCTCAGGCGACTGGCGCGCCACGCCGGATAGACGGCCGCTAACACCGTTGCCAGTGCCGTAGCGCCAACCGTGAGCACAACGAGCCAAGCTGGCACCACAGGCAGCAGGAGCACTTTGGCCTTGGAACCGGGCGGCGACAAAGCTATTCCGCCAAAGGCATAAATGACGATCGCGTTGAACGCGAACCCAGCGGCCGCGCCAAAGCCAGTGCCAAGCAACGCCATGGCCGTCGCCTCAAAAAGGAACAGCGTTGTGATCTGGGCCCGCCGGATGCCGACAGCCATCATGGTCCCAATCTCGCGCGTTCGCTCCAACACCGCCATCAGCATGGTGTTCATCACGCCGAACACCGCGATCACCAAGAAGACCATGCACACAAACAGCAGGACCACCCGCTGGGTTTTGACGATGTCGACGACCTGCGGCCGGATCTCGCGCCAAGTCTGGACGTGGTACTGAGGGCCAAGCTTGGCCGCCAGCGCGGCCGCGACCGTATCCACCTCTTCGACTTCGTGGACGGCTACCGCGTACTCGGTGACCCGGCCTTGCATGCCCAGCAAGGTCTGGGCCAAAGCCAAGGGCACGTAGACCATGCGCTTGCTCTCCATCGGTGCGTTGTTGTTGACCGTACCGACCATCTCCAGATCCAGCGCATTTTGCTGCCCGTCGCGCGTTGCAGCTTGAATCACCAACGTCGCGCCGAACTTGGCTCCCAGCGCTTCAGCCAACTCAAAGCCCAGCACGCCCTTGCCCTCTTGACCAGACCTGAGTGGCTGACCGTCTAAGCCGCGCTTGCCCAACGGGCACACGACGTACTCCTGCGCCGGATCGTGGGCGTTGGCGACGACAAATGTGTTGCGCGTGCCATTGTTCAAACTGCCGCTAAACACGATCCGGCCGGTCACCGCGCGCACGCCGGACGTAGCGCGGATGGTCTTTTCGAGTGCGCCGCCCTGCTCCATGTCGTACTCAAGCGGAAAATTGTCCTTGACGTTGTCAAAGCCGCGCTTGTGGACTTGCACTCCACCTACTTTGCCCAAGATCGCGTCAAAAACGATGATGTTGGTCAAGCCGAACACGAAGCCACCGAGCAGCATGGTCATGAACACGCCAAAGCCGATCGCGCCGCATGTCAGCGCGGAGCGCGACTTGTTGCGAAAAACGTTGCGCAGTGCCAGCTTGACCAAGTTGAACATCTGCGCTTACCCGCCCGCCAAAGCTTCGACTGGGCGCAGCCGGCTGGCCCGCCATGCCGGGTAGAGCGCGAAAAACAGCGCGCCTACGCCAGCGATGGCCACCACACTGGCGATGTACCCCATCCCAATAAACGGCACGACCACGAATGGCACTGGTGACGTCGGCAAGGCGATGTGCAGCGGGTGCAGCCCCATGTAGGTGACCACGCCAAGCCCGACCGCGCCGCCGACAAGGCCGCCCAAGACGCCGATCGTCAGCGCCTCCAACAAGAATAATCCAATGATTTTAGAACGACGGACCCCAACAGCCATCATCGTGCCAATCTCGCGGGTCCGCTCGAGCACGCTCATCAGCATGGTGTTGGCCACGCCAAGCAACATCAAGATCATAAACACCGACGCAATCACCGACAGCATGATCTCTTGGCGCCTGACCACGTCTTTGAAGAAAAGCGCGATCTCGTCCCACTGGTGCACTTCGTACGTGTCACCCAGTAGCTGGCGCAGGTCTGCTGCGACCTGGGGGCCATACTCGAGGTCGTCCACCGCGATGGCAACCTCGGTCGCCTGACCTTGCAGCTTGAGCAAGCGTTGGGCCAATGCCAACGACACCAGCGCGATCTTTTTCTCACCGGGTGCCGACATGGCCATCGTTCCCAAGATTTTGGCGTTCTCAGCCGACAGCGCCCCATCGCGATCCGGAGCCAAGATGGCCGTTGGCGCCGAAAAATCGCGGCGCTTGGTGCCCAACAGGCCCTTGGCCAATTCCTCGGTAACGACCACGCCTTCGTCGCTAGATCCGGTGACAAAGGCCTGCGCTGGCGCCGAAAATGTGTCTCTGCGCTTGGGTAGCGCCACAAACTCGCGCTTGGGGTCGACCGCGAACATCATGACGAAAAGCGTTTCCTCCTCGACGTTGATCATGCCGCCAAACAGGATCCGCGGCGCCACGCCGATGACGTGGGGCACTGCCGCCAATTTCTTCAGAAAGGCCTCATTGGCAGGTACTTGCAGGTCGAGTGGTGACGACAGCACGTTCTTGAGGTAGCCCTTGCGGTGGACTTGCAGCGCGCCGACTTGACCTTTGGTCACACTCTCAATCATCGATGCCTGCAGGCCGTTGAGCAGCCCGCGCACGCTGACCATCACGCCCACGCCGATCAACAGCGCCAAGAGCGTGATGACCGTGCGGCGCTTGTTGCGCACGACGTTGCGGACAGCGATTCGCATCAGGTTGAACATTGCGCGCTGTCCTGCCCTGCGGCCAGGGACCCGCGGCGTAGTCTGCCTCCCTTGCCACCGTGCGGCAAGACGCTGACACGTCACCCACCCTGGCAACGGTGACCGGCACCGCCGCGATCCCCCACTTTGAGCGCATCTCTGCGTCACTGCGTCGCTTCTCTCGCTGCGGCGTACCTGAGTACGCCTCGCTCTTTCAGCTCCTTGTTCCTTGTCGAGCGCAGCGAGCAACCGAGCACCGCGCATCTCAAATCGGGGGCCGCCGGAGATTTCTGTGGGGAATTTAGGACCGCGATCGGGCTTGAGAAAAACCCGATATTAGGCTACTTTTCGCCACCCGCCGGTGTCGGCTACTGACACGCAATTGGCGAACATTACACGGCTAAACTGTAGCAAGCGACCTATTGCTACCTGTTTGTCCGCCTCACTTCGCAGCCAGAGGTCCCATGTCCGCTCCGACTAGCCACGCCAAACTCTTGAACTGGGTTGACGAAATCGCCCAAATGGTCACCCCTGATGCGATCCAGTGGTGCGACGGTTCGCAGGGTGAGTACGATCGGATGATCCAGCTGGCGCTCGACGCTGGCCTGGCGACGCCGCTTGATCCAGTCAAGCGCCCCAACAGTTACCTGTTCCGTTCTGACCCGTCTGATGTCGCGCGCGTCGAAAACCGCACCTACATCGCCAGCACCAGCCCGGACAACGCTGGGCCGACCAACAATTGGATCGACCCCGAGGTCCTCAAGACCACCATGCGCGGCTTGTACAAGGGATGCATGGCCGGCCGAACGCTGTTTGTCATTCCGTTCTCGATGGGCCCGGTCGGCTCGCCGATCGCCAAGATTGGGGTAGAAATCACTGACAGCCCGTATGTGGTTGCCAACATGCACATCATGACCCGAGTCGGCAGCGGCGTGCTCAAAGTGCTTGGTACTGATGGCGAATTCGTGCCGTGCTTGCACTCCGTAGGCAAGCCGCTGGCCAGTGGTGAAGCAGACAACGGCGTGTGGCCGTGTGCGCCACTCGACCTCAAGTACATCTCGCACTTCCCCGAAGAGCGGATGATCTGGGCCTACGGATCGGGCTATGGCGGCAACGCGCTGCTGGGCAAGAAGTGCTTGGCGCTGCGCATCGCCTCGGTGCAAGCGCGCGACGAGGGTTGGCTCGCCGAGCACATGCTGATCCTGAAGTTGACCAGCCCGCAAGGCAAAGTCAGGTTTGTCGCCGCCGCCTTCCCCAGCGCGTGCGGCAAGACCAATCTCGCCATGTTGGTGCCCACCATCGCCGGATGGACAGTCGAGACAGTCGGCGACGACATTGCGTGGATGAAGTTTGGTGCCGACGGCCAACTGTACGCCATCAACCCCGAAGCGGGCTTCTTTGGCGTCGCACCCGGCACCTCGATGAAGTCTAACCCCAACGCTATGAAGGCGATTGAGCGCGACACCATCTTCACCAATGTCGCGCTGACCAGCGACGGCGACGTATGGTGGGAGGGGATCGGCTACGACCCTCCATCCGGAGAAGTCGTTGACTGGAAAGGCAAGTCGTGGCAGCGCACCGAGGCTGCCGCGCACGCCAACTCGCGGTTCACCGCAAGAGCCAAGAATTGCCCGGCGATCGCCGCAGAGTGGCAAGACCCGGCGGGCGTACCCATCAGCGCGATCCTGTTTGGCGGTCGGCGCCCTGGCACGATTCCGCTGATTCATCAGGCGCGCAGCTGGCAGCACGGCGTGTTTCTGGGCTCGATTGTCGGCTCCGAAGTGACCGCGGCGGCGCTCGACGTCCAAGCCGGCACGGTACGGCGCGACCCGTTTGCGATGTTGCCGTTCTGCGGCTACCACATGGGCGACTACTTCGCGCACTGGCTGCGCATCGGCGAGACCCCGGGGGCCAAGCTGCCCAAGATCTTCTGCGTCAATTGGTTCCGCAAGGGCGCGGACGGCAAGTTCTTGTGGCCCGGCTATGGCGAGAACAGCCGGGTGCTCAAGTGGGTGTTTGAGCAATGCGAGGGCACTGGTCAGTCGATCGAGACGCCAATCGGGATCATGCCCGCGCCTGGCGCGATCGATGCGCCGGTTGGCCTGACCAACGCGGCGATGGCGGAATTGCTCGACGTCAACCGTGCCGGGTGGCTGCAAGAGCTTGACGACGTGCGCACCAAGCATTACAACAAGTTCGGCGACAAGCTGCCGAGCGCGCTCGTTGCCGAGCTCGATGCCCTGCAGGCCCGGCTCGCCGCCTAATCCGGCTGGCATGTGGAGGAAAGCTATGGTGAAGTGGTTGTTGGCAGTGGCAGTTGCGGCAGCCGCAGCCCATGGCACCCCGGGCGCGGCACAGGCAGACCTTGCCCCTAGGGATCAACGTGGCGGCGGCGGGACAGTTGCCCCGCAGCGACGGTTTGACCCAGCTGCGGCGGCGCCAAATGTCCCGGTCACCCCGCCGGCCGCACTTCAACCGACACCGGCAGCACCGGCAGTCGCAGCACCGGCAGTCGCAGCACCGGCGGTCGCAGCACCGGCGGCGGTGTCACCGACCTTGGGGCCACCACCCAACTATGCTGAAGTCATGGCGACCGCAGAGAAGCCCAAGGGTTTTGCCTACCACATCATGCGGGAGGCGGTGGTGGACGACGTCCGCGACACCTACCTGTACATCAAGTCTAGCCCGCAGGCGACGAACTCCATCACGGTCCCAATTCCGAAAAACAGAGAACTACTGGCGACTTGCATTAAGGGCGGCACGTTCGACGACTTGGCCCACGGTGCCATCGTGACGGTGCGCTACGATCCCGCCGGCGCCGTGCGACCCGAGATCGAGATCATCGAAAAAGTCGTCGTCGAGATCTACGACGACGCCAAAGTGCTCGACCGCGGCGGCAGGCGCCTGTATGTCCGCGCCCCCGACGGCCGCGAAAAAGGCTTCAACCTGGAGGGCGGCACGGCAGCCTGGGACGAAGTGATCGAAGGCGCCAAGTTTGTCGACTTGGTGCCCGGCACGACCGTTCGCGTCGAGCACGATCCCGGCGGACGCAAGCCGATTCGGGTGATCTTTAAGAAGAAAGCCGAGGAAATGAATGCCGATGGCAGCAAGAAAATCGCTGGGCGCGGTTGCGGATGTGACACCCGCGGCGATCAGCCCGTGCCGCTAGGCGCAGTCTGGTTTGGCGCGCTGACACTGGGCGCAGTGGCGATTCGGCGGCGGATGGGCGACTGAGGCCTTGCGCGGCCGCCCACGTTGGCCAAGCCGGTCACGTGATAGTTTTGCACCGCACCCTACCGTGCGCTAGCATCGAGCGGTCTTTCGGGAGCAGCCATGTCGCAAGATCGCCAATTTGAGCAACTTGTCAGTACGATCGCCGACCGTGTGCGCGCCGAGATGGCCCGGCAAGGCCAGACTTCACCCCACCAAGGTCAGACGTCAGGCCGTCAAGGTCAAACGTCAATGGGCGTGCCGCAGCGCTCCAGCGACGCACCGATCGGCCATGGCGGCAGCCACGGTCAGGCCCACAGCCAACCGCACAACCACAGCCAACCGCACAACCACAGCCAACCGCACGGCGGTCCCGGCACGCCGTGCAAGGCCGGCAAAGGGGAGTGCACCGGCTGCGGGTGGTCGATTTCGCGCCGACCGGACGACGTCGCCAAGATTGTCGAGATGGGCGCCCACCGAGTGTCGTCTTCGCCCGGTCTGGACGGCGCCGTCCTGCGCGCCGATCTGGCGCGTTACATCGACCACACGCTGCTCAAGGCCAATGCCCAGCGCGACGAATTCAAAAAGCTGTGCGAGGAGGCGCGCAAGTACAAGTTTGCCTCGGTGTGCGTCAACGCCGCCAACGTCGCCTACTGCGCCCGCGAATTGCGCGGCTCGGGCGTCCTGGTCGTGGCCGTCGTTGGCTTTCCATTGGGCGCGATGACCCCGGCCGCCAAAGCCTTTGAGACCCGCGAAGCAGTGCGCGATGGGGCCGAAGAGATCGACATGGTCATCAACATTGGCGCGCTCAAGTCCAAGGACTACGGGCTGTTGTTGGCCGACATCCAGGCCGTCGTCGGTGCCGCAGGCGGCAAGAAGGTCAAGGTCATCCTCGAGACGGGCGAACTGACGCGCGATGAGAAAATCATCGCGTGCGCGATGTCCAAAGTCGCAGGCGCGGCCTTTGTCAAAACTTCCACAGGGTTTGGTCCGGGCGGCGCGACCGCCGAAGATGTCGCGATGATGAAGGCCATCGTTGGCCAGGAGATCGAGGTCAAGGCCTCGGGCGGCATGCGGACATCCGAAGATGTCGACAAGATGCTGCAAGCCGGCGCCACGCGCATCGGCGCGAGCGCGTCGGTCGCGATTGTGCGTGGAGCGACGGTCAAAGCGGAGCCGGGCAAAGTCGCGCAACGCAGAATTGGCGGCTATTAGTCGCTCGGCGGCGGTTCGCGACGCCCAACTGGAGCCCGAAATGCTTCACCCTTGTTGTTGGGCGCTGCGCCTGTTGGCCGTTGTCGCACTTGGTCTGGTCGGGTGCGATGCCGCCAGTCCGGTCGGTGCGGACGCCGGAGCAACAAACGATGCTGTCAGCGCTGATGGCTTTGACGCCAAAGCCCAGGTGTACGCCCCTGGCACTGCGACAGGGGCGACAGCACGCTATGAGCTTTCAGCCAAGGACTGGCACGCCCTGCCCTTTCCCAGCGATCTGCGCAGGAGCAGCGATGGCACGCTAGATCTGCTCGGCTTTCCGCCGGCGCGCGACGGCACGATTGCTCCGCTATTGTCCGGCTACTTAGGCTTTGCGCAAGGCGAGTTGCGCGGCTTTTCTGTCCAGCCGACGGTCTATGTCCAGTTCGACCAAGCGATGGACGCCAAGCGCCTGGTCAACCCACTGGAGAGTAACACGCTGGCTTCGCCGTACTTGCTGGTCAATGTCGACGCGGCGAGCCCGGAGTACGGCCAGCTGATGGCGGTGCGCGGTGCGGTGTCTGGCACCCAGCGCGGGCAGTACTTGATGCCCAACTTGCTGATGCTGCAGCCGGTGTGGGGCCAGCCGCTGCGGCCGGTGACAACGTATGCGCTGGTGGTCAAGCGCAGCCTCAAAGACAACATCGGCAAAGTGTTGGGCCAGCCGCAAGCCTTGGCCGACGTCGTCGCGCATTGGGCGACAGGCACGACCCTGCAGGACCCGGCCGTGGCCAAGCTGGCCGCCACGCTCGAGCCCCTGCATCAAGCGATCGTGGCCGGCAAGGTGCCAGTGCCGTACCAGGATCTGGCGGCGGTAACGGTGTTCACGACCGGTAACCCGACGGGGCAGCTGCGCGGCATGGCCGACTGGGTCCGCACGTCGTGGAAGCCGGATCCGGCGACAGAGTGGAAGATTGCCAAGAAAACCAAAACCTATTGGCTGCTTGAGGCCAACTACCAGTCGCCCAACTTCCAGGTCGGCAAGTGCCCGTACGATGGCGAGGGCAGCGGCGGCTTCCAGTTCGACGCCCAGGGCAATCCCAAGGTCGATCACTTGGAAAACCTGCGGGTTTCGGTGCTGCTGCCGGTCGAGCGTCCGCACGATGTCGGCGGCAATAGCCCTGTGGTCATGTCGGCGCATGGTACGGGCGGCGACTGGATGTCGTACGTCAATGGCGGTACGTTTAAGATTTCAGACCAATTGGCGGCGCAGAGCCTGCCGATCGTCAGCATCGATCAGCCCATGCACGGGCCGCGCTGTGACCCGCCGCTCGATGACAACAAGCTGGACAGCAAGACCTTTAACTTCATCAACATCGCCGCGGGTCGCTCGGGGTTTCGCCAAAGCGCGCTGGACTCGGTAGCGATGACCAAGATGCTCCGCATGGGCCTGCTCAACGTGCCGCCGGAATTCAGCCCCGATGGCAACGCCGTTCACTTCGATCCGCTGCGCATCAGCTTTATCGGCCACAGCCAGGGCGGCCTTTCGGGCGCGTTGCTGGCGGCTGTCGAGCCCGATGTCGCCGCGTATGTGCTGTCGGGTGCAGGCGCGGGCATCTCGCTGACGGTGGTCCAACGCAAGAATCCGGTGGATTTTGCGGCGCTGGTCAGTGGCTTGCTGGTGATGGACGACGGCGAGCTGTCGGAGTTTCATCCGGCCATTTCGGTGGTGCAGTCGCTGGCTGACGCCACCGATCCCCTGTCTTATGGCGAGTGGATGTTTGCGCGCGCAAAGGGGATTCGACCGCCGAACCTGCTGTTGACGGAGGGCTTGCTCGATGCCGCGACGCCCGCAGACACGTCTGAGGCCTTGGCGGCGGCGATCGGCCTCGATGTGCTGTCGCCCAAGGTGCGCTTGAACGACGCCATGAAGGTCAAGGGCACGCTCGAGTTGGCGTCGCCGGCCCAGGACAACCTGAAACGCAACGGGTTTGCCATCACAGGCGTGGTCTCGCAGTGGGCCAAACTCGACCACTTCGCGATCTTCACCTCGAGCAAAGTCGCCGAGTTGTACACTGGGTTCTTGACCAGCACGGCGCTGACCGGCGTCGGTGTTGCGCTGTTGCCCTAGTGCGCGTCGTCATCGTCAACCTCAATCTGGATAGCGCAGAGCTGGCGGGATGCACAGCGATCGCCCAGGCGCTGGTGCAGCTTGCGCCGACGTGTGAGGCTGAGGTCGTCCATTTCAGCCAGTTGGTGCCGGATGGCAACCAGCATCGTGCCGATGGTTGGGTGCTCGGGCCGCAAGGCACGCCATTTGCCGCCTACAACGCCGGGTTCCTGCCCTGGCTGGCGGCATGGCTCGACGAGCGACAGCAGCCCGTGCTGGCGATCTGCGGCGGCATGCAAGCGGTCGCTTTGGCGCTGGGCGGCGCGCTCGGCACCGTCGATGGGGGCCCGCAGGCCCAAGGCGTCACCTACGGCACCCTGCCCCGGATCGAAGGGTTGGTGCCAATTTCGGTGGCACGCGGTGCGTTGCCGTCGTGGCTGGCGCAGACGTTGGCGTTGCCGCAGGCCGCGCTACTTTGCGCCCAGCGCCACGCCGAGCAGATCCTGCGGCTGCCGCTGCCGTTGGTGGCTATCGCGCACAGTCCACAGACGCCGATTGAGGCGTGGGCACACCCGCACAGGCCTTGGCTGGGGTGTCAGTTTCACCCCGAACGCGACTGGCAGACCGGCGGAGAGGCCGGCAGGCTGTGGCTGCAAGCGTGGCTCAACGCCGCAGGTCAGGCTACGCCAGAGCGGCTTTGACGTCGGCTGCCAGCGCTTTGCAGGAGGCATAGCGGTCGGCTGGTCGCTTGGCCATCGCGCGGTTGATCACCGCAACTGCGCGCTCGTCCAGATTCTTGTTCAGCCGCCGCGGATCAGGAATTGCCTCGACGGCATGCGCGACGAACACGTTGCCTTCGGAATAAGGCAAATACCCAGTAAACATGCGGAAGACCACCACGCCCAGCGCATAGATGTCGCACCGGTGGTCGACGTTGGAGCCATCGAGCTGCTCAGGCGCCATGTAGTAGGGCGTCCCGGCGAGTACGGACAGCTCGCCAAAACCCTCGTCGCGCACCCGGGCCAGCCCAAAGTCGAGCAACTTGACCGAGCCGTTGTCGGCTATCAACACGTTATCCGGTTTGATATCGCGGTGAATGAGGCCATAAGCATGGGCATGGTCCAGTGCGGCGCAGAACTGATCGAGCACGTCGAGCAGCCACTTGGTGTCGGAGACCGGCGTGCCGTACACCAGGTGGGCTGTCAACGGCTTACCTGACACAAACTCCATGGCATACCACAGCACGCCGCCAGACTCACCCATGTCGTAAATTTGAACGATATTGGGGTGGTTCATCTGCGCTGCTAGCTTGACCTCACGCAAGAAGTACTTGCGCTGCATGTCGCTGGGCATCGAGCCCTCGAGCATGAACTTGAGCACGACCATGCGGCCCAGCAGCTTGTCTGTCGCGCGAAACACCACTCCGTTGCCGCCTTGACCAAGGCGCTCCAGATCGCCATAGCGGCTCGACAGCGCCAGCGGCACGCCACTGGGCCAGCCACTCTCGGCGTCGGTATTTTGGCCAATCACATCGAGAGTTGACTCGTTGAGCACATGCGGCGGCGGCACCTGCGTGTACTCATTGGTCCGCTTGAGGCCGACGGGCCGGTCGGCGCGGGCCTTGGGGTTGGCCAACGACGGCGCCCGCAGATGAGGGATCGGCACGGCGGGCGCGGCAGCGACGATGTCCGGCACACTCTGCGCCGGTAGCGCGGCCGCGACGCTGTGGAGGAACACCGCCAGTTCACTGTCTGCCGGCGCAAGCGGCAGCAACCGGGTCAGCGCTTGGCGGGCGCGCACAAAGTCACCGAGTTCAATCAGGACTTTCAGCGCCTGCCGGCCGTACTTGACTTTGTCGCCTTCGGCCAGCGGCGCTTGCAGCAACGCCAGCAACGTGCGGCTCAGCGTTGCCTTGTCGCCCTTGTCCTGGAGCATTTGCAACACCAGGAGCGACACTTCAACAAACGCGGCTTCAGCCGGGCCGACGCTGAGCGCGACCCGCAGCGCTTCGTCGATTTGGCCATTGGCGATGCGCAGCTTGACCACGGTCAGCTTGTCGCCTTCCAAGCTCAGACAGTGGATCGCCCGTTCTGCATTGCCGGCCTTTTGGTAGTTGAGGGCCGCCTTGCGGTACGCCACCAAGCCCTCGTAGATGGCCGCAGCCTCGTCAAAGGCTTGGGCTTTTGCATAGCGCTCAGCCGCTTCTTCCTTGCGGCCGATACGGTTGAGCAAGGCCGCCACGCCCAGCTGGTCTCCGGCGTTGTCCAGGCACGCCAAGGCGCGTGCCGGATCCTGCGCGATCAGCCAGCGCTCCGCCGCTGGCGCCCACTCGTGGCGCTGTTCGTACAGCGCGGCTTCCAGCTTGGCGGCCGCTTGCACTTGGCCCAATTTCTTGAGCAGCACCAGCGTCTTCTCGATGTTGCCGGCCCTTTGAGCCAGCTCGGCGGCCAAAGACAGGTCGCCGGTGTGCTCGGCCAGCTCGGCGGCAGCTGCCCAGTCGTGCGCGGCCTGCAACATCCGCAGCTGGGCTGAACTATTGCCGGCCCGATGGTAGCAAGCTGCCGCGGCCGGGAAGTCCTTGAACTGCTCAAACAAGTCGGCGGCTTGATCGTACTGCTTGGCCTGGCGGTACGCGCGCGCTGCCTCGAGATCGCGGCCCATGCGCACATAGAGGCGACCGGCGTGCTCAAAATCGCCATTGTCCAGTGCGAGCTTGGCCGCAACTTCCAAGTCGCTGTCTTTGACGCGGGCATCGACCAGCGGGCGGTGTTTGGCCTTGGCGGCGCCGACGCTAAACTTGTCCATCATCCGACGGATCGCCCACGTACCGCCCACGACCACGACGGCCAAGAGCGAGTAGCTCACCACCCTAGGATCGACACCTTCCATGCTGCAGTATACCCCGCCAAGACTGCGAACCGTGAGACGCGGCCCGTACGGCGATGGTAGCGCCTCCGCTGGGACCGGCAACCGCCGCGCCCACAGGCCTGCAGGATGTGCCTATTTGCCGGTCACCAAGATCTTGTAGCCGGCTTCGAACAGCAACTGGGCTTTGCCGTCCATCACCTTCTCGACGATGCCGTAGCCAAACGACTTGTGGTCGACCAGTTGGCCAGCGTGCGCGACCCAAGCTGCGGTATAGGCAATTGCCTTGGCGCGGTCATGGGCGGCGATCCGGCGCTGCCACAGCACCTTGGCCGCACGCACATCGGGCGGGTCGGGGCGCGGGGCCGTGACCATCATCGGCTTGGAACGCTCGGCCGGCGTGTCTGACTTGGCGGCCTTGGGCTTGCGCACGGTCGCTGGGGCCGCCGCCTCCTTGGTGCTCTTGAATTTGTGGACGCCGCTGCATTCCCTGCAGCGCACCTGGACGATTTGAAGGCCCACCATTGCCACGATCACGTGCTCAAGAGCTTGTGCACACTTGGCGCACCAAGCTTCGACATCGCGGCCGACGGCTGGCTGCACATCGGCGGCACTCAGTCGATGGATTCCGGTCATGCTGTTCCTAATGCGGCTGAGATACCGCGGGGGCAGACATCCTAGTGGCGTGTGGCCGTTGCGGCAACACAAGGTGCCAATAATTCGACATCGCGCTACACTGCGCCCGGCATGCGCGCATTCGAAATTCGCGACGCCCAAGGAGCAAACAGCGATGAATACTTTATTTTCCCGTACCTCGCAGCTGATCTTGGCGGCCTGCGCCACATTGGCCGTCCTGACCGGCGCAACGGGCTGTGAAACCTTTGATAAAGCGCGGATGAAGCTGCTGGGCATCACCGTCGACAAGCCCGAACCTGAGACCGCGGAGTGGGTGATCAAAGAGGTCTTGCTGGCGGCCAAGGACCCAGATGAAGCGCGCGGCTGGGACAAGTTTCAGAAATTGCTGCACAGTCAGGAGCGCTCGACCAACGCCCTGAAGGGATGGCAGCAGTTCGGCTGGCCGCGGATGCGCAGGCAGGCGCATTTGTACCTCGACGAACACGATCGTTTGGTGCTGCGCGACTTCAAGGTGATGCAAAACGACGGCATCGACTTCTTCTTAGAGAACCGCGAGCGCGATCTGCCGACGCCGTGCGCGGTCTACCTCGACTTTGCCAACAACAAGCACTGGCGGGTCAAGCGCTGTTCGCTGTGATCGCGCTGCGGAGGGCCCATGATTCGCGACGGCTTTGAAAAAGGTCTGGCGTCGGTTGTCGCCCGATGGATGCTGCAAGGTGGCGCTGAGTCGGTCCTCGATCGCGTCGCCAAGTCGGGAGCCTTGCATCCAGAACAGCTCGAGAAGCTGCGCAAGGACACGCTAGATCACTTGATCAAAGTGCGCGAAGACGGTGCGCCGTATGCCGACATGGCCACCGCCGCTTTGCGTGAGATTGCCGGCCATCTCCCTTTGGGCGCAGTGTTTTCTGGTGTCGCCGCTGCCGCCCACAACGTGCCGTGGCAGGCCGCCGCTAGCGAGGCGACCCAAGCAGCGACCCGCATGGCGCTCCAGTTGGCTGCAAAATCGGCGCAGGCAGCTGCGGATCGGGCGACAGATCTCGCGGCCCAATTTGCCGACAAGCCCCAAAGCCCTGTGCATGGCGAGGCCGCTGACGTGGGCCCGGCCAAGGAGGCAACGTGAGCGCCGTCGCCAACTTGCTGCGGCTGCCGCAATACGCGCGCAACCTGGGGCGGCTGCGGCAAGTGACCACGGTCGTGGTGCGCCACGGCTTTGGCCATGTGCTGGTGCGGGCTGGCCTGGATCGCTATGGCGGCTTTCTCAGCCGGGGTCTGACACTAGGCGAGCCCGATCAAGACGTGGTGGAGCTCACGTGGGAACACCGGGTGCGGCTGGTGCTCGAGGCACTGGGCCCGACCTTTGTCAAGCTGGGCCAAGTCGCGGCGACGCGCCCGGACTTGATCCCGATGTCGCTGATTTTTGAGCTGCGCAAGCTGCAGGACAGTGTCGGCAGTTTTGCCTTTGACGAGGTCCGCAAGGTCATCGCCGCTGAGCTAGGCGGCCCGATTGAGCAGTTTTACGCCACATTTGATGAGAAGCCCCTGGCTGCGGCCTCGATCGCGCAGGTGCATCGGGCGACGCTGCTGACCGGCGAGCAAGTCGTGGTCAAAGTGCAGCGGCCACACCTCGATCGCATCATCCAAAATGATCTCGACCTGCTGCGCATGATGGCGGCAGCACTCGAGGCACGGGTGCCCGAAGCCAAGCAATTTAGGCCGCTGACCGCGATCGAAGAGTTTGCGCGCAGCCTCAAGCGCGAGACCGATTTTGGCAACGAGCGCGGCAACATCGAGCGGATGCGCCGCAATATCGTGACTTTTCCGGAAGTTCACGTGCCGGTGACCTATCCAGTGCTGTCAGCCAAGCGCGTGCTGACCATGGAGTTCATCGACGGATGCAAGGTGACCAATCGGACCCAGATGGAGGCGTGGGGCGTTGATCCGCACAAGATCGCCGACATCGGGACCAAGATGGCGATCACCTCGATCTTTGAGTACGGGTTCTTTCACGCTGATCCGCATCCGGGCAACTTTTTCATTCTGCCCGACGGCCGCGTGGGGCTGATCGACTTTGGCTCGATGGGCTCGATTGACATCGATACTATTGACGAACTGCTGACATTTCTGGTCTCGCTCTTGCTCAACGACCCCGAGATGCTGGTCAGCCAGTTCATCGACTTGGGCTTGGTCGACGACACCGTCAACGCCCGGGCGATGCAAGGCGAAATCGCAGAGATCATGGCGCGCTACAACGGCGCGACGCTGGCGGGCATCGACATCGGGCAGTTCATCTCTGAGGTGTTTGAGACGGTCGTCCGCTACAACGTGCGCTTGCCGGCTGAGTTGATCCTGATCGGCAAGGCGCTATCGACGATCGAGGGTGTGGCGCGCGAGCTGCACCCGGCGTACAGCCCGCTGGAGTCGGTGCGGCCCTATCTGGTGCAGCTGTATGTGCGGCGGGTGCTGGATCCCAAGACCTATTCGAAGCGGGTGTACCGCGTCGTGCACGACTGGTGGGGCCTTGTGCGTGTCGCGCCGGGCGACATCAGAGGGCTGCTGCGCCGGGCCAAGTTGGGCGAGCTTCAGTTCAATATCCGCGATCCTGATGCAGAAATGCTGCGCGCCAAGAATGAGCGGACATTTAACCGTGCGCTGCTTGCGCTGTGGTCGGGTTCAGCTTGGACGGCGTTTACGTGGATCCTGCCGCAGGCGGTGGCACAGCCGCCGTACACGGTCGTGTGGTTTTACGCGATTGTTTTGGCGCTGCAGGGATTATTTGCCGGCAGTCTGGCGATCTTGTCGTGGCTGCGTTCGCGCGAGCTGTGAGGACCTGATGCGAATTCTCTGTGTAATCAGTTTATTGGTCGGGCTATCCGGCTGCGACGTGGCCGTCAGCCGCCAGGCCTATGATCGCGACATGGCCAACATGCGGCAGCAAACCGAGCTGCTGGAGGCGCAAAAGGTCGCTTGCCACAACCAGTCCAGCCAATGCGCGGGTGAGCTGGTCCGCTGCAAAGAGACGGCGCAGACCGCCGTCCGCGAGCGGGAGCAGTGCAAAGAAGAGCTCGGCAACACCAAGAAAGTGCTGGACGAGTGTGCCAACCGCGGCGGCAATTGTGCCAAGAGCCTGGTCGATTGCCAGATGGCCAAGCTGCGCGCAGAAGACGAGCTGCGCAAGGCGGCCGCCGACTTCAAGGCCGCGCAAGCCGAGCGCGACCAATTGCTCAAGGAACGCAAGGCCCTTGCCGACTCGCTGGCCCGGGTGCAGGACGGCGTGCGCAAAGTGCAAGAGCGCCTCAAAGGTCTGATCGCCGCCGGCAAGCTGCGCATTCGCGAGCGCAACGGCTTCTTGGTCATCGAAGTCAGCAGCGACATTTTGTTCGATGTCGGCAAGGCCGAAGTCAAGGCGGCGGCCAAGCCGGTGCTGGCCGAGATCGCCGATGCGATCAAGTCGCTGGTCGATCGGCGATTTCAGGTTGCGGGGCACACTGATGACACCGGACCCGATGCGATCAACTGGCGCCTGTCGACCGACCGGGCGCTGGCCGTGCTCAACGAGATGCTGTCGGGAGGCGTGCCAGCCAAAGTCCTGTCCGCCGCTGGCTTTGGCCCGCATTTGCCGGTGGTGATCAACGACTCTGACGCCAACCGGGCGCGTAACCGCCGCGTCGAGTTCCTGCTGATGCCTGATCTCGGAGAATTGTTTAGGCTGGGCTTGTAGTTAAACAAAGTAGTTGAACAAAGGGTGCATCCAATTGACGCCCCAGACGCGGCCTGAGCTTGCCAAGCTCCAGCGGTTTGCCTACACTTCCGCCCGCCTCGGCTGACTGCGGCCGGAGCACTCGGGGCGTAGCGCAGTCTGGTAGCGCACTAGACTGGGGGTCTAGTGGTCGTCGGTTCAAATCCGGTCGCCCCGACCGAGTGGCGCAGAGCTTGTTCTCTGTAAGCCCAACAACCTGCGCCGCTTCGGGATGCGGTGTCGCCAGCTGGCGACACGCAGTCTGATGCGGCGCAAGTCGTTTTTGGCCCGCCCACTGGCATTGTCTGTCGTTCTGCCCCTGCGCCCCTAGGTGAACATGCCCGCCCACCCTGAGCTCGATCCCGCCACTGTCGCTGGCACTGTTCTCGAACGCAACACGCTGATGCTGCAGCGCTTGACCAAGGCCAAGGCGCTGCATGACCGCGGCGAGTCGGCCTACGCCAACGACTTTGCGCCGACCCACACCGCGGTGCAGGCGCTGCAGTGGTTCCAAGCCGAGCCCACGCACCTGGCGCCTTTTGTGGCGCTCGAAGTCGGCAAGCCGCTCGATCCGGAGCGCCTGCCGCCCACGGGCGCACCGATCGTGCAGACCGCGCGCGTCAAGATGGCCGGCCGGGCGATGGCGATCAACGTCAAGGGCAAAGTCGCCTTCGTGCGGGTGCAGGATCGCACCGCGGCCCAAGTGCCGGCGCTGCGCAAGGCCGAGAACCTGCTGCGGGTGGCGTGCGGCTTGCCCGAGCGCGAAGCCGATACGCCGACATTTCAGTTCTACTTCAGCCGCGACGACGACCCGGAGACGTTTGATCGGCTGTTCAAGCCGTCACCAGATGCCGCTTGGGAAGGCCCTCTGTGCGATGTGGGTGACATCATCGGCGGCGAAGGCCTGTGGTTTCGCACACGCACCGGTGAGCAAAGCCTGTGGCTCAAGCCGTTTGATGGCCGCCCGGCGCTGCGCGTCCTGACCAAGTCGGTGCGGCCGCTGCCAGACAAGTTCCATGGTCTGGCGGATAAGGAGACCCGGCTGCGTCAGCGTTACGTTGACTTGGTGATGAACCCCGAAGTCCGCGAGATTTTTCGCAAGCGCAGCCAAGTGCTGGCCGGCGTGCGGCGGTTTTTGGACGAGCGCGGCTACATCGAAGTCGAGACGCCGATGATGCACGCACTGCTCGGTGGAGCAGCAGCGCGTCCCTTCCGGACGCACCACAACGCGCTGGACATGCCGCTGTACCTGCGGATCGCGCCGGAGCTGCACCTCAAGCGCCTGGTGGTGGGCGGAATCGAGCGGGTCTACGAGATCAACCGCAATTTTCGCAACGAAGGGTTGTCACAGCGGCACAACCCTGAGTTCACCATGCTCGAATTCTACCGCGCGTATGCGACGTTCTTTGACTTGATGGACGAAGTAGAGACGCTGATTGCCCAGCTCGCCCAAGAAGTGTGTGGCACGACCGAGGTGGTGTGGGGCTCGGACAAGCAGGGCGCGCCGCGCCAAATCAGCCTTGCCGCGCCGTTTGCCCGGGTGCGGATCAAAGATGGGCTGGTGCAGTGGGGTGGCATCGCGGCCGATCAAGTGGGCGACGAAGGCGTGCTGCGACGCCGCGCGGCCGAGCTGGGTGTGCACATCGACGCGCACGCGCCCCTGGGCAAGGTTCAGGTCGAGCTGTTCGAGGCCGTTGCTGAACGCCACCTGATCCAGCCGACGTTTGTGTGGGAGTATCCGGCCGAAACGAGCCCGTTGGCGCGGCGCAACGATGCCGATCCGAGCGTCGTCGACCGGTTTGAGTTGTTCGTCGGTGGCATCGAAATCAGCAACGCTTTCTCAGAACTCAACGATCCGCAGGATCAGTACCTGCGGTTTGAGCACCAGCTGTCTCAGCGCGCCAAAGGCGATGAAGAGACAATGGATCTCGACGAAGACTATGTCCGAGCACTGGAGTACGGCATGCCGCCAGCGGCAGGGTGTGGCATCGGCATCGATAGGCTGGTGATGCTGCTGACCGGCGCGGAGGCCATCCGCGAGGTCATCCTGTTTCCGCACATGCGCCCGGAAGCGACGACGCCTGAAGTCGCCGCCAGCGACAGCTAGGGACACCGGGTGCACACAGCGCGCTTGCAACTGCTGATCCTGATGGCGCTGGCGGAGGCCGTGCCAGAAGCACTGGTGCGCTCGCCGGACGACCAATTGGCGTTTCAGGCCATGTTGGTGGTGCAACTCTTGGGCGTGATCGTCGCGGCCATTGCCGTCGCTGCGACCTTTTCGGCGCTGGGCTTGGCGCTGGTGCGGCTGGCAACTCGACCGGTGCGCCACAACGCCAGCACCTTTGTGGCCTGGTCTTTTCTGCGCGCGCCGCGTGGTCAGCTGCCTTTGCCGTTGCGCGGGTGGCGCATGGGCCTGGTGCAGGTCGACGCAACGCAGGGCGAGAACCCGGCGGTGCACGCGCGCAAGCTGGCTCTGGGTGTGCTAGCAGCGCTGGGCGGCGCCGCACTGGCGGTGGCTTGGGCCACGGAGGCGGGCGGCATCGCCATGGCGGTGCGCAACGTCGGCATCGCGGTGGCTGTGCATGGCCTGCTGCTGGCGGTTGCCGGCTTGCCGTGGCGCAGCGTGCGCGCAGCGACACTGGCCACGTTGGTCATTGCCGCATTGGTCGGCGCAGCATCTGCGGCCAACCGCCCGGTCATTGCACCGTTTGTGCAGCCGCTGGCACTGCTGCTGGGCCTGCTGGCCGCTGCCGCGCTCGGATTGGTACGGATAGGCGGCGAGACCGGCCTGGCCCAGCGCCTGGCGCACCGCGGGATGTGGGTGGTTGGGGCTGGCGCCATCGGACTGTCGCTCAGCCTGGTGTGGCGGGCAGCCGCAGGGCCGCAACCAGCAGTGGTGTCTGCGGTGTCGGCATCGGCGGCAGTGGTCGCAGTGGGCGTGTACCTGCTGGTCCAAGGCCAAGCCAAGGTCTCGCTACCGGTATTCGTGGCAGTTGTGGGTGTCGCGGCAGGCACTTGGGCGCTCATCGTGGTGCTGTCGGTGATGGGTGGCTTCGCGGCCGACCTGCGCAACAAGATGCTGGTGGCCAACGCCCACGCGATCGCTGAAACGCCGGGCCGCGGCAGCGCATTTTCCGGAGTGGCACAGCTGGCAGCGAAGCTGCGACGGCTGCCAGGGGTCGCGGCGGTGAGCCCGCAAGTGCGCGGCGATGCCATTTTGTCGTCCTCGTTCAATGTGCATAACTTCGTGGGCATCCGCGGCATCGACGTCGCGCTGCCAGAAATCGCGCGCGATATGGCGGCCACGCTCAGGACTGGCTCACTGGCTTTGCTGCGCGACCCAACCGGGCTGGGCAGCGACCGCGCGCTGGCCCGGCGGCCAACGACGCTGCCGCGCGATGTGCCGTTGGCGCCCGGCTCCGATGGGCCGCGTGCCGTGGCCCTGCCTTCGCCGGCGACGCGGGCCCAGAGCAGCGACGACGACGTGCTGCGGGCCCTGGGAACCTTGCCGCCCGGCCCGTCGACTGATCAGCCCCCGCAGCCAGCTACCACACCGCCGCCGCTGCCCAAAATGCTGTTGTTGCCGTCAGATGGCGGTGTCGTGCGCCAGGCTTCTGACGATGAAGACGCGCTGCCCGAGGCGCACCTGCGGCCGCCTGCGCCGGAGCCTGTGGTCGACCAACCGGCTGGCCCCAATGCGCTCAAGGGCTTGCTGGGCTTGGGCGACGATCCGCCTTCGGCTGCGCCAGAAGCAGTCGACGTTCCGGTGCCGCCTGGGCTGCTGATCGGTGTCGAGTTGGCGCGGACGCTGCAGGTCGAACTCGGCGATAAGATTGAGGTTGTCACGCCAGATAGCGACGTGGGACCGACCGGCATGCGCCCGCGGGTGCGCTCGTTTCGGCTTGCCGGCACTTTTGAGACCGGGCTGTATGAAGCCGACTCCAAGGTGGCGTACATGACCATCGATGAGGCGGCGCGCTACTTCAACTTGCAGGGCGAGGCCAATGTCTTGGAATTTCGACTCGTTGAACCAGAGTCACCGGACGCGGTGCTGGCGGCTGTTCGCGGCCAGTTGGACCAGGCGGGTGCCAAGGGCCTCGAGCTCATCGACTGGCGTCAGCTCAATCGCTCGCTGTTTTCGGCGCTGGCCTTTGAGCGGTTGGTGATCTTTTTGGTGCTGGGCTTGATCATCTTGGTGGCAGCTTTCGCGATTGTGTCGGCGCTGACCATGGTTATTTTGCAAAAACATGACAGCATTGCGATGCTGCGGGCGATGGGCGCGCGCGCTGGAGCGATGCAGTCGGCCTTTGTGCAAATGGGCGGTGTGATTGGCCTGATCGGGACCACCGCCGGTCTGTTGCTTGGTTTGGGGACGTGCGTGCTGGTCGAGACCCTGGGAATTGCCCTGCCCGAAGCGTACTACGTGCGGACCCTGCCGGTGCGGCTGCACGCCTCGGAATTAGCGGCAGTCATCGCGGCATCGCTGGCGATCTCATTGATTGCCACCGTGTTTCCGGCTCGCAGTGCCGCCAAGCTTCACCCTCTGGAAGGCTTGCGCCATGGCTGACGACAACATGACATCGCCCGATCCGCAGGAGGTCGAAGCGGTCGAGCTTGCGCCTGCGCGCACGCCGCTCATCGCCGCGCAAGGGGTCTACAAGTGGTTTGAGCTTGGCAACCGCCGGATCGACGTGTTGAGGGGCTTGGACTTTTCGTTGTATGCTGGCGACATGGTCGGCATCGTCGGCCGTTCCGGGTCTGGCAAGTCGACGCTGCTGCACCTGCTAGGCACTTTGGACAAACCGAGCCGCGGCGAAATTCGCTTTGATGGCCAGCGCTTCGATCATCTTCCCGACACTGAGTTGGCCGCGTTTCGCAACCGCTGCATCGGCTTTGTGTTCCAGTTCCACCACTTGTTGCCAGAACTGACTGCGTTCGAAAATGTGCTGATGCCAACGCTGATTGCCCGCCAACGCCATGCCGAGGCCCGCGACCGGGCGCGCCATCTCTTGGAGCGCGTGGGCTTGGCCGATCGGTTTGACCATCACCCGGGCGAGCTTTCGGGCGGCGAGCAGCAACGCGTGGCGCTGGCGCGGGCGCTGGTCATGCAACCCAAAGTGGTGCTCGCAGATGAGCCCACCGGCAACCTCGACGGCCGAACTGCGGAAGACATGCATGCCCTCATCGAGCAACTCAACGCCGAAACCGGTGCAGCATTTGTGGTCGTGTCGCACAATCAAGAGCTGGCTCGGCGCATGAGGCAGGTCGTGCGCATGACCGACGGGTGTTTTGAGGCCGACGACCACGCCATCGCTGCCGAGGCCCACGCGTGATGTACCGCTGGCTGCTGTGCTGCACCTTGGTGTGCGCTGTCTTGCCCGGCTCGGCTTGGGCCGATGGCCTGTTCGGTCGCGGGGCCCTGTCTGGCGGCCGCGATGACAAGGACGCCAAGCCCAGCGATGACAAGCCTGCAGACAGCGAGGTCGAGGAGATCCCGTCGCCCGCGGCGATGCCGATCCCGTTAGAAATCACCGAGGTCAAGTTCGGTGGCATCGTGCGCGTCGATCGGACCACGGTGCGCAATCAGGTTCACTGCAAGCCGGGTGACGTGCTCGAGCCGAGTCGGGTCGCCGAAGATGTGCGGCGCCTGATGCAGATGGGGCTGTTTGACGATGTCCGCGTGGGCGTCCGGCGGGCAGGCGAGCGGCCACCTGGTGGCGATGTCAACAAGATCGCAGTGGTTGTCCTGTTTCAATTGCTGGAGCGCCCCTCGATTGCGGCCGTGGAGATTCGCGGCAACAACGAGCAAAGCACGGAAAGCATCATGAAGATTGTGGACTTGCGCGTAAACAACCTGTTTACGCCGCAGGATGCCACCGCCAACGTCGGCAAGATCAAGGATCTGTATCGCGACGAAGGCTATTTTCTGGCCAGCGTCAGTTACCACACCGAGGCGCAGCCGCAAAATCAGGTCAAGATTGTGTTTGACGTGGTCGAGCGCGCCGAGGTCAAAGTGCGCGAAGTGCGACTGCTCGGCAACGAGGGCATCGCGGACGACGACATCAAGGCGGTGTTGCGCACCGAGGAAGGCAAGATTACCTCGATCATCGGCAAGGGCGGCAACTTCAAGCCGGACAACCTCGACACAGATCTGCAGATTATCCAGTACTTGTACCTGACGCGCGGCTACATTCAGGCCAAGGTCGACGAACCACACGTCAGCCTGTCGCCGGATATGAAGTACATCACGATCACGCTGCGCATCCACGAGGGGCCACAGTTCAAGGTCGGCAAGGTCACGATTGAGGGCGATTCGGTCGATTCGGCGGACACGTTAAGGTCGTTGCTGGCACTTAAGTCTGGAGATATGTTCAACTATGCGCTGGTCCAGCAAGACGGTGGCAAGCTGCGTGATGCCCAGAAGAATGCCGGCTATGCCCATGCCACCGTTGAGAATCAGCCGAGCCCAGACGCCGACAAAAAGGTGGTGGACTGGACGTACCGCATCCAGAAGGGCAAGCGCTGCTTCTTTGGGCAGATTACGCTGGCCGGCGGCAGTTCGACGCGCGACAAAGTGATTCGGCGCGAGATGGTGCTGGTCGAGGGCGAGCAGTACAGCGAAGAGAAAATCCAGCGCTCGCAGGCCCGCATTCAGCGGCTGGGCTACTTTGAGAAAGTCGAGATCAAGACCAAGCCGACGGCGATCGGGCAAGTGCTCGATGTTGTTGTCGAAGTCAAGGAGCGCACCACCGGATCCTTCCAGGTCGGCATGGGGTTCTCCAGCGTCGACAACTTCATCGCCACGGTGCAGGTGGCCAAGGACAACTTCTTGGGTCGCGGCCAGCGCATGAGCGTCCAAGGGCAGTTGTCGTCGATCCGCACCGTGTTTCAAGCCAGCTTCTGGGAACCCTACTTCTTGGACACCAACGTCACTTTCTCCGTAGATGGCTATCGCTTTGACCAGCTGTACGCTGACTTCTCGCGCCGCGCGACCGGCGGCGGCTTCTCATGGGGCTATCGGCTCACCGACACGTTGCACGTCGATGTGGGCTACACCGGCGAGGAAGTCACCTCCAAGATTGGCGGCCTGTCCGGGCGCACCGACGTGCCGATCTCGTCGCTGTTTACCTCCGGGTTTACCTCGGCGCTGAAGACCACCATCTCGCTTGACTCGCGCGACGACCGCATGTTCCCGACCACCGGATGGTTCGTGTCGGGCACCGCCGAGTGGGCCAACGCCTTCTTGGGCAGCGACAACCTGTACACGCGGTTGAGTACACGGATTAGGCGGTTTTTTCCACTGCCACTGGACGGCGTGCTGCGCTTCAATTTTGTCGGCGGCACCATCATGGCGCCCGCCGGCCGCACTGTGCCGCTGTTTGAGCGCTTCTTTGTCGGCGGCATCTTCAACATCCGCGGGTTTTCGCGCAATTCGCTGGGGCCGCAGATCTCGATTCCGTCGTCGAGCGACCCGGCGGCGACGCTGTCGGGCTTCAACATCGGCGGCATCAAGCAGATGTACCTGAATTCCGAAGTCGAAGTGCCGATCGTCAAGGCGCCCCTGAACTTGCGCGGTTTGCTGTTTTTCGACATCGGCAATGCGTTTGGCGAGGGCGACAAGGTCACGCTGAACGCGATGCGCATGAGCTTTGGCTGGGGGATCCGCTGGTTCTCGCCGGTGGGGCCGCTGCGGTTTGAGTGGGGCGTGCCGATTCCGGCCAATCCGCCCAAGGCCAACGAGCAACCGCTGGTGTTTGAGTTTACAATCGGCAATAGTTTTTAGGATCTGAACAAAGAGTGCGTCGATGATGAGCCGACCAGAGCCGTGGCTCCTGCAGGCCGGCGACCCGCTGCCGGCACTGCCGCTGGCCGACGAGCGTTGGACGACGGAGCGCTTTGCCGGGTACTGGTCAATCATTGCGGTGGCTATGGCGGCGGTGGCGTTGCCCGCCACTGCTGGAGTGCGGACCCTTGCGGTTCGCTCGCCGGCCTCGCAGGGCGGGCCCTTCCCCGGATGGCGTGACGACTGCGGGACGCTATCAGCGCTGCGCTTGGGCGCTCTGGTCGGGCCGCATGAGGTGGTGAGCGTGGCGGTGTTGCTCGATCCAGCCGGAACAGTAGTCCATGCCGTTGCGGGCGCTGATATCGCAGCGCTGGTGGCCGGGCTCATCGCCGAGGTGCCAGCCGCCGCCCTTGCTGCGGGTCAGCCCAAGCCCAGCACCAGCCGGTAGGCCAGCCCCAGCACGGCAAAAAAAGCCACCGCTAACGCCGCCTGCACAGCCGGTCGCGGCTGCAACGCGGGCGGCAGCTCGCGGGCAAAGGCCGCGCCAGCCAAAACGCCCACGCACAGACCGCCCAGGTGCGCGGCGTTGTCGATGGCCGGTGCAGCGAGCCCCAGTGCCACGTTGACGGCCACGAAAAAGCCGCCCGACCGCACCAGCGACCGGTAGACATGGGGCGGCACGGTATGGCGCTTGGCCAAGGCAAACCCAATCGTGGCGCCAAGCACGCCAAACACCGCACCAGAGGCGCCGACGCTGACGGCATGGGGCGAAGTGAGCTTGTGCCAACCAAACGAACCGACCGCGCCACCCAGCGCCGACAGCAAGTAGACGGCTGCAAAAGCGCGGGTCCCGAAGAGTCGCTCGGCGGTGGCACCAAGCTGCCGAAGCGCCAGCATGTTCATGCCAATGTGCAGCAAGTTGCCGTGCAAGAAGGCCGAAGTCAGCAGCCGCCACGGCTGACCGTGGGCCGTCAGGTCGGGCGCATTGCCGCCCCACTGCACCAACTGCGGCAGCCCGAATCCAGACAGGACGGTCGCCATCAAGTTGCCACCGCTCGGGGTCTCAGACACCGCAGAGGCGGCCACCATCAGCAGGTAGGCGCCAATGTTGAGCGTCAACATCGCCATGGTAAAGGGCGTCGCCGGCGAGGCGTGCCGCAGCCGCTCGAGGAACACTTGCGGATCGCGCGGGTCACCCAGCACCGCCAGCTTCAACAAGGGGTTGACGACGTCGATCGAGGCGCGCATGTCACGGTCAAAAACGTGGCCTACGTGCTGGGCCGCACTGGACCCGAAGGCCAGCGGCGGCGTGGCGCAACATCCGACCAATTGCATGCGTGAACCCGTGGCCAGCTGCGCCAGCGCCTCCTGGGGCAGCAGCGGCCGATCCATCGCCAGCACCACCACCACCGGCAGTGGGCCTGCGGCCGCGAGGCGTTGCAACCATATCTGCAAGTGATTGATCGAAGCCAGGTCCCACGGGACAATCAGCCACTCGCCCGCGAGCAGGGGCAGATTTTCAATGGGTTGAGCCGGGACCGCCAAAGTGACGGGCACCACCTTCCAATTCTCTTCGGTGACGCGACTGGCGTACTGGGCGCCGTGGAACAGCAAAAACTGCTGCACTAACGCGCTGACTTCGTGGCCGTCTTGCGGTAACTGCGCAGTCATTCTCGGCTACTTGCCGAAGCGCGCGAACTGGTAGCCTTCCCACATCGCGTCTTCCATCGACGAGTAGACCCATCCGCCGTAGCGGCCGCGCGACAGCAGACTCTGGCCCTGCAAGTAGTCCAAAAGCGCGGCGCGGGCCCCAAAATAGTGGCGGTCAAAGACCACGTACCCATATCTAATGTGCCGAATCTCTTCGACTTCAATCTCGGCATCGTGGCCCAACCAGCCGCGCTCGCGCAAAAACTGGCGCACTTCAGCTTTGACATCCGCGTCGCTTGCCGGGCAATTGGCACCGACTTCGACGTACAAGCTGCTCTTGCCCGTGGGCGCCAAGCTGGCTACAGCGTTGCTAAAGCAGCCGATGCGGTAAAAGCTGTGCTTGGGCTCAGGGATATACAACCATTGAATGTCGTCGAGCACGTCAGGACGGGCAATGCCATAGTTGATGTACCGTAGCGACGTGCAACGCAAATTGCTGACGTGCGCGGCCATCTCGGCTGGCACATCGGTCAGCACCGCAAACAGATCCGGCAGCGGCAGCGACGACAGCACGCGCTCAAAAGAAACGACGCACCCATTGTTCAACATTGCCGTTTTATTGCGTAAATCGATACGGACGGGCACCGTGTTGAGCTGGACTTTGGCAGCGGGCAAGCGCCGGGCGATCGCCTGGGCGAACGTCTCGATGCCGCCTTGCCGCGGGTACACGAAGCTGGCGTTGTAGCCGGCCTGATCGTCGGTCAAGCCAATCGCGCCGGCGACAATCTGCGACAAGTTGGGCTTGGGCAAGAAGCGCGTACACCAATCGGCGGTGATTTCTTCCGGCGGGCAGCCCCACAGCTTGGTGTTGTACGGGACCATGAACCGCTCGGTGATGCCCTTGCCAAAGCGCTGCAGGCAAAACTGGCGAAAATTGTCGGCCGGCGGCTCACCGCCGCGGGCATCGGCCAGCGCGGCATCGATCGCCGCTTGCAAGCACTCGTGCACCACATCGAGCGGCAACCCGTGCAAGTTCTGTTGAAACGGAAAGTGGGTCAGCGCACCGTGCGACCAAATCCGCGACTTGCGGGCCACCCGCAGCATCTGGTCGCCCATCACGTCGTCGACGAACTGCTTCATCTCGGGGTAGCGCAAGTGCAGCCAGTGCCCGGTGTGGTCAAAGTGATAGCCGTCGATGACTTCGGTGCGGGTCAGGCCACCCAAGCGGCTGTCGCGCTCGACCAAAAGCCAGTTGGCCAGCGCGGGGCTGTCCGTGGCCGTCGCTTGCTGATCGAGGTGGTACGCAGCCGACAAACCGGTCAGGCCACCGCCCAAGATCAAGGTGTCGACACGGATCGCGGGGGTGGCTGTGGTCACGACGCTTGGCCTTGGTCAGGGTGCTCGGGCAAGCTCAGCAGGTGGCCCATGCGATCGCGCTTGGTCAGCAAGTAGCGGTGATTTTCCGCAGTTGGCGCAACCTCAATGCCCTCTCGGGCGGCGACCTCAATGCCAAACCGCTGCAGAGCCTCGACTTTTGCCGGATTATTGGTCAGCAGCCGCAGCCGGGCGATGCCCAGATCGCGCAGAATTTGGGCCGCCACCGCGTAATCGCGCTCGTCGGGCGCAAAGCCCAGCGCTTCGTTGGCCTGCACCGTGTCTTGACCCTGATCTTGCAGGGCATAGGCCTTGATCTTGGCAATCAGGCCGATGCCTCGACCTTCTTGCCGCAAATACAAGACTGCGCCAAATGGCGCCTGGGCGATGCGCTGCAGCGCTTGGTGCAGCTGGCCACCACAGTCGCAGCGCCGGGAATGCAGGATGTCGCCGGTCAAACATTGGCTGTGCAGCCGCACTGTGGCCATCTCGCCCGCGGGTAGCTGGGCCGAATCGCCTTTGACAAGGGCAATGTGCGACGTGCCATCGAGCTCGCTGACATAGACACGGACTCGAAATGGGCCATCCGCAGTCGCCACCTCACCTTCGCTGACGACGCGCACCAGCCGCTCCCGGTGGGCACGAAAGCCGATGACCTGCGACACCGTGACCAGCGGCCACCCGGTCGCGCGCGCCACCTGCTGGGCGGCGTGGGCGGTCGCCTCCTCCAACCCATCGAGCACGTGAGAGACCAGCGCGCCTGCGGGCAGGCCCGCCGCAATCACCAGATCATGGGCCGCTTCGGGTCCCAGCTGCGCGTCGAGTACACCGCGGTCGCCCACGATGATCGGCATGATGTGCCCCGGCCGGACAAAATCGCTCGCAACCGAGGCCGGCTCAGCCAGCAGCCGCGCGGTCAGACTGCGATCGGCGGCGCTGATACCCGTCGACACGCCGACTGCCGCTTCGACGCTGGTGCCATAGCGCGGCAGCCAAGCCGGCGCACGCCGCCGCTCGAGCTCGCCACAGTCCAGCAACCGGGCACGGTTGCGGGTCACTGTGACCGCGAGCACACCGCGCGCGTGGGTCGCCAACTCGTTGACCAGGTGCGGTGTCGTCAATTGGGCCGCAGCGACGGCCCACAGCGCACCAGCGCCGCCCAAGTCTTCAGCGACCAGCACAATCCCGGCATTGCGCAACGCTGCGGTAGCAGAATCGACGGCAAGAGCCACCGCATCGGGCGCAAGGCCCGCCAGCGCGGGCGTGCGGTGGGGCGCAGAACTCAAGGCAGGGCTTTTACTCAGAAAATGCTGAACTAGCAAGGGCCGGGTTTGCCGGTCATGCCGTTGGGCGGGTTGTAGCAGTCGGCCTGGCACTTGTTGGTGTAGGTCAGGCCGTCGTCGCCGCAGAACGGCTTTTCGATGTTGTTGCAGTTGCAGATGCACGGACCGTCGTACTGCTTGACCCACATGTTGTCGCCAGCGGTCAAGCACTTGTACTCGGCGTTGCTGCGGAAGGTGATCCAGGTGTCGGCGTCGCCAGCTTTGGCGGCCTGCTTGGAAGCGCACACTTGCTTGACGTTGGTGTAGTCGACGTCAGGGCAGCAGCCTTTGCCTTCATAGAGTTCGCCGGCTGAGCACTTGTCGGCTGTGGTGCTGGCGATGCCGGTGCAGTCCTTGACCTTGGCACCGGCGTTGGTCGCCAGGCAAGTGTTGCGGAAGGACTGGCCTTTGCCGGTAGCCATGATACCGCAGACGGCGTTGCAGTCTGTCGGGCAGTTCTTGGCTGACTCTTTGATCTGGCTCGCTTCGGCAAAACACTCGCCATCACACTCTTTGGTCAACTTGCCGGCTTGGCACTTGTCGGATTTGCTGGTGCCACCGACCGCGAAGCAGCCCTGCAAGTCGCAGTGGTTGAGCGCACACAGGCTGGCGTAGGTCTTGCCGTCCTCTTTGGCGCAGACCGGTTGGTACACGCCCATCGAACATCCACCGCCATTGGGCTCAGGCTGGGAGCAGCTGGACTTGCACGCGCCGACCGTGACGTCGGGGCCGCTTGCGTCGGGCTTTTGCTTGAGTTCCATGCACTTGGTCAGGCACATCATGGCCACGGTCTGCTTGGCGTCGCTGGGCAACGTCGCACAGACCGGGAAGGCCTCGGCACAAGCGGCGTTGGCCGTGCACGGCTTGTTGCTGGCGGCACAGACACCGGCGTCGCATTGTTGGCAAGTTTTGGTCGTAGTGTCGCACTTGATCTGGACTTTGCCGCAGGCGGCGCATGCCGGGCAGGCGCCCTTGCTGAGTTTGTCCTCGTAGCCAGTCGGCCAGTCAAAGGCCTTGAGCTTGACGATGGCGTCGCAGTCGTTGACAAACGTTTGGCCGTCGACGCAGATGGTGTACTCGGGGCACTTCGAGGTGTTCAAGCAGTTGGCCGGATTGCCCTGGGCGCACTCAGGCAACGGCAGCTTGGGCTTGGGTGGGCCGCCATCGACGGTACCAGCGTCGGGCACGTCGTCGACTGTGGCGGCGTCAGTGCCAGCTGCGACATCGCCGTCACTTGTTGCGACGTCCAATTCGGTCGTGCCAGTGTCCGATCCGCCGTCGGTTGTCCCGGTTGTTTCACCGGTATTTGAGTCCGGGGCGTCGCTGGTTGCAGTGGCCGCGTCCGACGGGGCATCGCCGGCGACTGAGCCATCTTCTGCGACAACCTCCGTGTTCTCGCCTGTTTCGGCACCGGCAGTGTCAGGCTTGGTCTCTTGTGTGCCGCATCCGCCGGTCGCAAGCGCCAATGCAGCAACGACAGGAACAATTCCGCGCATGGCGCCGCGGACCCAACAACCGCGCACCCAACAACCGCGGACCCAACAATCGCGCACCCAACAATCGCGCACCCAACAATCGCGCACCCAACAATTGATCAGCTTCATCAGCGATGCCTCCAAAATCGGTGAGCCAGGGGTCCGCTGCACGCGGGGCTCAGGACAAACCAAGTGCCAGTATGCCCGACACGAGCGCAGCGTGCAAAGCACCGCTAAGGCAATTTGTGACGGCACTGGGCTGACAAGCCAAAATCCTCGACGCGTCCGAGCAGTCCAGCGTATGCTTGCGTTTGGCGGTCGCTCCGCCGGAGCCTGCTATGCTGTCGAACTTGTCCGCGTTGTTTCGCCCTCTTGCCCACCCAGGGTTGGCTGCCCTCGCTGGCGTCACCATCGCAGCCGTCTCAGGATGCGCCGACACCGGCGCTGGCAAGGCGGCTGCCGCGGTTGATGCCAAAAGCGACGGCGTCGGCGTTCAGTCGCTGGACGGCAGCAGCGGCGGCACTTTTGTAGCGGCCCCGTGCGCGCCCACCAGTGGCGATCCGACGTTGTTGCGGTTGCGCGGCACAGTTTGGACCGGCGACGTCGTATTTGACGAGGGCGAAGTCTTTGTTTCAGCGGTGACTGGCAAGATTCTGTGCGTGGGCCCGACCTGTGCCGACGCCCCTGACGCGGCCAAAGCCACCATCGTGTGCACCAACGGCATCATCACGCCGGGCTTGATCAACCCACACGACCACGGCACCTACGACTTTTTGCCGCGCTGGAAGCACACCAAGCTGTTCCAGGAGCGCTACGCGTGGCAAAAAGAGAGCGACTACAAGAGCTTTAAAGGTGCATACACCTCCGTCTCGGCCAAGGCCCACTGCGAAGCGATCAAGTGGACAGAGCTGCGGCAGTTGATTTCCGGCGTGACCGCGATTCAAGGCGTCAGCACCAATGTCGGCGCTTGTGCCTCGGGATGGATCCGCAATCTCGACGACTCCAAGGGCAACAGCCTGATCTCTGGCTACAAGATCGACACCCACGTCGTGCCGGCCATTGGTTCAGTGACTGACGGCGACGTCAACGGATGGAAGTCCGGCTTGGGCAGCGGCGCACTCAGCGGCGTGGTGCTGCACGTGGCCGAAGGGGTCAACAAAGCCTCGACCCAGGAGTGGTACGATCTGGTCAAGAAAGGCATGGCCCTGCCGCACGTGGCGCTGATCCATGCCACTGGTTTGGGCGGTGTCGAGCTGGCGGAAGCCCGCATGAACGATATCGCCATCATTTGGTCGCCGCAGTCCAACCTCGACCTGTACGGCGACACCACCCGGGTACCCACGGCCTGGAACTTGGGCATGACGGTGGCGCTAGGCCCCGACTGGACGCCAAGCGGTTCGATCAACCAACTGGACGAAATGAAGTGCGCCAAGCGCTTCAGCGACAAGCGCTGGGGCGGCTTCCTGACCGACGAGATGGTGGTGCGCATGACCACGGTCAACGCCGCCAAGGCTGTCGGCGCCGGCGATTTCATCGGCCGACTTGGCACCGGGTACTATGCTGATCTCGCTGTGTTCGCTGGCGATCGCGGCCAACCTTTCGCCAGTGTGATCGCCGCCCGGCCTGACAAGGTCAAGCTAACTATCGTCGGTGGTCGGGCCCTGTTTGGTGATGCTGACCTGATGGATCAAGCCGGGTCGGGTGCGTGCGAGGCCTTGCCCGTCTGCGGTGGCGCAAAAAAGCTGTGCGTGGGCGACGCGAAGATCAGCGACAAAGGCAGTCAAACCCTGGAAGTGATAGAAGCCAACCTCAAAGCCGCCCTGGCTGCCGCCAAGGCCACGGTCAATCCATCACCGGCATTTGAGTACGCCTACGAGCTGTGGCCGCTGTTCTTCTGCGGCGAGCAAGCCGAAAAGCTCATTGCGTGTGACGTGGCGCCCATGGTTGGCGATGCGCCCAACGCCGAGGACGCTGACGGCGATCGCAAGAAGACCGCCGACGACAACTGCCCAAGTGTATGGAATCCTGACCAAAGCGATCTCGACGGCGACAAACAAGGTGATGCCTGCGATGTGTGCCCGGTGCAAAAAGACGTGACGACCTGCGCCAAGCCCAATGCCAACGACAGCGACGGCGACGGGGTGCCCAACGCCACCGACAATTGCCCGCAGAAAAACAACAGTGACCAAGCGGACCTGGACAAAGACGGCAAGGGCGATCCCTGTGATCCGTGCCCCAAGGGAGCCAATCCGGGCGCCGCAGCCTGCCCAGTCACGGCAGTTGCGGTGACCGCGCTCAATAGCGATGTGGCGGCCTGGCCCGAAGGCGAGTTGGTCAAGGTCGAGAACTTGGTGGTGACGGCGGTCGCGAAAGCCGGCAATCCGCTGACGATTTGGGCGCAGGTCAGCCCCGGCGTACCGTACGGCGGCCTTGCGATGCAGCTGCCAAAGGGTGTCGCCAACACCGCGGTGGTTGGGCAGCGCGTTGCGGCAACGGGCAAGATTTTCGAATTGTTTGGGCTGCGGATCTTGTCAGACATCACGCTTGAGCTCGGCCCCGTCGACCCGGCGCTACCGGCGCCGTTGCCAGTGGCGGCGGCGACGATCGCGAGCGTGCCGGGTGCGGTGCCGTATCGGTCGTTGTTGGTGGAGCTGACCGAGCCCAAGGTAACTGCGGACAACGCCGACGCCGAAGCCGGTGGCGACTATGGCGAAATCGTGGTCGACGGCGTACTGCGGGTCGATGACCTGCTGGTACCCTGGGGCCCAGAGGTCCCGCGCCCCAAGACTGGAGATAGCTTCAAGTTCTTGCGCGGTGTCCACTACTTCAGCTACGGCAACGACAAGCTCCTGCCGCGATCACCCGCAGATTTTGGCAAGTAGCGCAGCGACTTTTCCGGGATCTTGCACTACACTCGCGCGCCCGCGGGTCGCTTTTGGACACCCGCCCGCTCCGGTCGGCTCGTCCTAGTCTGTGACCAGCGTGACTCACCACCCTAACCTGTTGGAATCGCAATGAAGATCGACAAGAATACCGTTGTGACCATGAACTACGAGCTGCGCCTGAACGACGACCCCGAAGTGGTCGACTCGGGCGAGAACGGCGAATTCAACTTTCTGTTTGGCCACGGCAACTTGATCCCGGGGCTCGAAAAGGCCATCTTGGGTCTGAAGAAGGGCATCGATCGCGAGGTCACGGTGCAGCCAGCCGAAGGCTATGGCGTGCGCGATGAGTCCAAGATCATCGGGATGCCGCGCAGCTCGCTGCCCAAAGACTTTACGGTTGAAATTGGCTTGCCGCTTGAGCTCGAAGATCAAAATGGTCACAGCTTTCCGGTGTGGATTGCCGGCGTGCAAGGCGATGACGTGGTGCTCGATGGCAACCACCCACTAGCGGGTGACGTTTTGCACTTCAGCGTGCAGATTCTCAATGTACGGGCGGCGACCAAAGACGAACTGTCGCATGGTCACGTCCACGGACCAGGCGGTCACCCTCACTAAACCGCGGGCGCGTGGGGTGCTGTGGCCAAGGCTCCCAAATTCCCCACAGAAATCTCCCGCGGCCCCCGATTTGAGATGCAGATCAAGGAACAAGGAACTGAAAGAGCGAGGCGTACTCAGGTACGCCGCAGCGAGAGAAGCGACGCAGTGACGCAGAGATGCGCTCAAAGCGGGGGATCGCG
>CANMNA010000013.1 GCA_947499075.1 Myxococcales bacterium | reverse complement strand
CCCGGCCGGGCACCCGCGCAGGCGGGTGCCGTCACCTGTAGCCGCAGAATTTATTCTGATGGCGAAAATGCGAAGGTCTTCGGTTTTTGCGGGTCCCGCTCAGGCCGCCTTTTCGAATCCACCCTCTCAGGAACGGTCAAGGAACAACTCGATCACTTTAGTGCTGCAAGGAGCGGCGAGTCGGCTGTCAAGCCGCGAGCTTGCGACCCACCTAGCAAGCTGGAACTGTCCAAGCCATTCTTGGACAGTTCCTAACTGACAGCGCCAACCGATCGCCGCGCCACAATTTTGGCTTCACCACCAAGATGGTGCACACTCTGAGGTTGCGCTGCTGGGGCCACCGGGTCCAGCTGTGTCGGCCCCAATGCTGCAACCTTGCATGGGCCAAGAGGAAATGATGATTGTGCTGCGCTGCCCGACACCGATAATTGCGCAAATGCGCTCCAGTGCCAGTCGCGTCGCGTGCGCGCTGCTGCTGCCCGTGCTGTGGATGCTGGTGGGGCCACAGCTAGGCCTGCCGCTGGTGGCCCAAGCGTATGCCGATGGCGACGACAAGCCCGCGCTGGGGGTGGTCCACTTCATCAAGCGCGGCGACGCTGGCCTGCTGTCGGTGCAGCGCATCGAAGAGTACCTGCGCCAGATGCTCGATGCCGGTGCGGCCGTCAAAGTCCTGCCGGCCAAGGTCTTGGAGACTGGCAAGCCGTTGACCGGAGCGTCAGCGGCCGCGGTGGCGCGCGATCGCCCCGTTTCGCCCCAAGCCAAAGCCATCGACAAAGCCGACAAGCTGGTGACGGCGGCCCGCGATATTGTGGCCGAGGGCGAAGCGATGGCTGACGCCGGCAAGATGCTCGGTGCCGCCGCCCAGCGCTATGAGCAAAACTTTGTGGAACTCGCCGATTTCTCCAAGCTCGTCGACTGCTACGCGCTGTTGGCCCAGGTGGCACTGGCCCAAAACGACAACCGGGCCGCGACCGACAATGTCAGCAATGCGCTGGCGATTCAACCGAGCTTTGTCGTCGATGGTCGCAAGCAAAACAAGGATCTCAAGTCACTGGTCGACACGGTGCGCGAGGCGCTAGAGGCCAAGCCAAGGACCGAACTGACGGTCGACGCCAGCCAGCCCGAGAGCGAGGTCTTTGTCGATGGTGTCAAGATCGGCACCGCACCCGCGACCGCCAAGGACTTGTTGCCTGGCACGCACTACGTTCAGGTGCGCAAGGTCGGTGCCGCGCCCTATGGCCAAGCCTTGGTCGCCAAGGGCAAACCGCTGCAAATGCGTGCGGTGCTGTCGATGGAAGTCTCGCCCGAAAATGAGATCTCGGTCTCGGTCAGCCCCGACGACATCAAAGAGTATGCCAACAAGGGCACCTTTCATGAGAAAATATTCAAGAATTCCGCGGCGCTATTTTCCAAGCAGATTGGCGCCAGCCACTTGCTGTTCGGGCTGGTCAACAAACGGCCGACCGCCTTGGAACTCCACTTGTACCTGTACGGTGCCAAAGCCAAGAAGACCTGCGCGATTGACAAGATCGAGTACGCCGCCAACCTGACCAACTTGCAAATGCAGACTCTGGATGCCGAGGGCCGTGTTCGCTCGGCGCTACAGACCTGCACCAACGAAGTCACTGCGCCACCGCCGTTGTTTGCCGCTGAAAAGCCCGACGAACCGGCTGCGCCCGAGATTGTGCCGACCCCGCCCGATCCCGAACCCAGGGTCGATCCGCGCGACGATCCCAAGCCCGAGCCTGAGCCCAAGCGTGTCGAACCCAAGCGAACCGAGCCCAAGCGCACCGAACCCAGGGTCGTGCCAGAAGACCCCTACGCGGGCTTGCTCAAAGACAATGACGGCACCAGCGAGCCTGTCTACAAGACCTGGTGGTTCTGGACGGCGGTCGGCGTCGCGGTCGCTGGCGGCACCGCCGGCGGCTTGCTGCTGCGCGGCAGTGGCGGCAACGCCGTGACCGGTTACGGCGCGCGGGTGGTGTTGCCCTGACCTGACCCAAGCAGGTGTCGCCGCGCAGTGAGCGGGCGACGCCGCGGTACTCGGTTGGCGAGGCGTCGCCCAAGCCGTGCCAAATCTGCCAGTTGCCCTGTCGCACCCGTGGAGAGATTGCTCATGGACGTAATGCCAACGACAACCGCCGTCACGGGCGCCGCTGGTTCGGTGCGCGCGCTCCGCCGGTGGCTGATCTGTGCAGCCCTGCCCGTGGTCGCCGCGTGCGCCAGTGGGGCCGACAAGCCACCAGTTGGTATCAACTTGGCGGTGAGCCGACCTGCTTCGGCCGAAGACAACCCATTTACGCTCGCTGGCGACAAGTTTGTGGCGATTACCGCCGAAGTGCCCGGCAAGCCTGACGGTGAATACCGTGTCGTCAAGCCGTATAAGGCAGGGATGGCGCTGGATTTAGAGTGCGCCGGTACCAAGTGCGTGGGCATTCCCTACACCGCCGGCGTGCAAGTCCGCGTCGAGCTGTGGTCGAGCAACAATGGCCAAATTTCGCCGCCAGTGGTCGGCCGTGGCCGCAGCGTTGCGGTCGACGTGCTCACCAAGGGCTCAGCCGCCAAAAAGGTCTCTCCGTACGTCACGCGGACCAACCGGTTCGCCCCCGCTGAGGGCGCCACCGGTACGGCCGCGATCATTCCGGGCTTGGCCGGCTCCGCAGCAGTAGCCCAGCGCACCAGCGACGGCGGCGTGCTCATCATCGGCGGTGCCGAGGCCTTGCCCGGCAAGACCGACGCCTACAATGCGGCCAGTTACACCAACTTTTCTGACGCGATTGCCAAGTACTTGCCCAACGAGCGCTTGGCCGGCATGTCCAGCGACCTTGGACCCGAGCATCGCCTCAAGACCGGCCGGGCTTTTCACGGCGCTGCCGCTGGCAAGTCCGTTATCGCCGTAGTCGGTGGCTACGTCGTTGGCGAAAAAGGGCCCAAAGTCACTGGCACGATTGAGTACATTGGCGCAGGCGACAAGGTTTTTACCAGCAAGAGTGGCAGTCCGGACCTCAAGATCGCCCGCGCTGGCGCCACCGTCATCGCGCTGTTTGACGACGACGACTATTTCTTGATCCTGGGCGGCAAAGGCGAGGCCAATTGCAAGACGGAGACGTATTGCGCCGGCAATACTTGGGAGTTGTGGCACAAAGACCAAGGCAACGTGGCCCAAGGCCAGCTCAACACCGCGCGGTGGAATCACGCTTCGGTGCGCCTGCCTGCCGCCGACGGTGGCTACGTGATGCTGATTGGCGGCGAAAACGAAGACGGCGTGTTGCAGACCTTTGAAGTTATTCAGTTTTCCAAGCAAGGTGTGGTCTCGCAAAAAGGCCAAGTCTGCAACGAGGCCATCAAGATTTTTGGGCCGTGCGACAAGACCTCGTTTATGTGGGAGCCGCTGACGCAGTCGCTGCCAGTGGCCCGCACGCTGCCGGGGGCCGCGTTTGTCTCGGTGCCGCGCGGCTCGCAGGCACTGGACTACCGCCATGTCTACATTGTCGGCGGCTACGAAGATGCCAAGCACACCAAGCCGATTGCGCGGATGGACGTGTTCAACATCGACGACGGCAATTACCTCAACGCCGATGGCTGGCCGATGCAGGTCGCCCGCGGCGCGCCGATGGTGGCGGTGGTGCCCCATGGGCCCAACGAAGGGCAGGTGCTGATCGCCGGTGGCAGCAAAGACGACACCAAACACATCAGCAGCGCTGAGTTCGTCTACGTCACTGTCGACCGCGCGACCGGCAAGCCTGTGCCCTCGATTCAGCTGGTCCCGGTCGAAAACGACATGCCGGGCGGCGGCCGCGCGCTGGGCAACGTGGTGACGCTGAACACCGGGCATGTGCTGCTGTCGGGCGGCATGGGCGTGGGGGCCAACAACGACTTGACGGGACAGAACGAGCTGGCTCTATGGAATCCCTTCTAATCACAACGGTATTATCGGCTGCGCGTCACATGCGCGCTGCACTTTCGCTTGCGGCCTGACTCGGGCACACTGCGCGCTCTGGCGCTTGGGCAACGCGCACATGAGGACCTACCCAGCGTGAAGCGGCCGCCCATTCTTGCTGAGACGCCCCTGCTCGCAACCGGCCAGCGGGCGTGGCTGCGGCGTGTCCAATCGGTCCTGCTGGCGCTCGCGGTTGGCGCGCTATGGGCCACGCCCGCCTATTCGTTTGTGGCCGGCACCTATCCTTCGACGCCCAAAGCCTTTAAAGTCAATGGCAAAGCCGTGCAGATGGGGGCGTCGCTCGTCACCAACTTCACCGATTACCGCTTCAACGACAAGCTGTTGCCGCAATCTTCTGACTTGGTCGACGCCGGCGAGAAGATGCCCGACGACGCGGTGATTGTCGGCGCCATGCTGTTTTGGGGCGGCTCGGCCTTGGACAGTGGCCTGGACGACACGGTCTCGTTGACGATGGCTGATGGCTTCAAGGCCACCGCCGTGGCCGACAGTTGCGACGTGCGCAGCGATCCCAATGCGGCAGGCACCGGGCCGCACTTCTTGTGCCGCAAGGACGTGCTGGCCATGGTCGGCGCGCACCCCGGCAGTGCCAATTGGAATGGCACCTACACCTTGGGCGATCTCGACGCCAAGGTCGCCAAGATCAAGGTCAAGGCTTTGGATCCCGGCGCGCAATGTCCCAACAAGCCCAACACCAACATCCAGGACGATGTCTGTTGCCAGGACAGCGATCTGTCGTGTCAGGCCCGCCACGCGTCGTGGTCGCTGGTGCTGATCTACGACACCAAGTTTTCAGACGCCACCCAGCGCGACGTGTTCCTGTACGACGGGTTTGTCATGCTCGACGAGAAACAGACGTCAACTGGGCAAATCTTTTTTACGATCAAAGATTTTCTCGTTGGAGATCCGCCCGACGCCCAGTTGTCGTACTACGCCATGGAAGGCGACAAGCAGCTGGGCAATCCCGCCCAAGACCCGCCGGGCACTTCGGACAGCCCGGCGTGCGCGACATGCTGGGATTTCGTGGCCTTCAATGGTCAGGAGCTTTTTGGCGGTGCCGGCAATTCCGATCCACACAACATCATGAATTCGACGCCTTCGACCGGCATTGACTTGGATTCCTTTGATGTTTCGGCCAAGCTCAAGACCGGCGACACCACCGCGACGTTCTTGGTTTCATCGGGCAATGGCTCGCTGACCGACAACAACGTGCAGGTCTCCCAAGCTGGCGCGGGCGAGATGTTCCTGTACGCCTATACCCTGCTGCAAATTAACCGCTACGCGCCCAATTTCAAGAATATCTTTAGCGACTTTACCGTCAGCTCGACCACTGCAGTCGCTGGCCAAGAGTTGACGTTTTTCCTCACCGTCAACAACAACGGCCAGCTCGATGCCCTCAACAGCAAGTTGACGCTCAGTGCTTTTCCGCCGGCAGGCATGGATTACGTCGCCGGATCGACGCTGGTGGACACCGCGCCCGTCGCCGACGTCGCAGGCAGCTCGCCGCTGTCAGCCGGCCTGTCACTGGCGACGATTACGACGCTGTCGGGTGGAAATCCCAAGCGAACCATACAGTTCAAGCTCAAGGTCAAGACACCGCCCGGGGTGAACTCGGTCAACGTGTTTCCGATCTTGAAGTATGACTACAAAGGGACGGCGGGCTCGACGACCATCTACACCGACCAGTACGTCGGCAAGACCCTGACGATTGCCATCGAAGCGCCCAAGCTCAACAAGCCGCTGCTCACGGTCGCGCCCACCTCCGCCAAGCCGGGCGACGGCGTTACCTACACGATCTCGCTGCAAAATCCCGGTTCAGCGCCGGTGCTGGCCAACTTCGACTGGTCGGCGCCCAAAGAGCTGCTGATGGGCACCACGCTGGACTGCGCGGTCGACGTCGTGCAACCGGGCTCCAAGCTGACCACGACCCAGAGCGGTGGCGCCAACGGCACCGGCAGCGTGACCGTGACCCAGATCCAGATTGGCGCCGGCAAAACGTCATCTTGTACCTGGAAAGCGACGGTCAAGGCCGCGGACCAACTGGCGGTGCTGGGTATCAACCCGATCAACGGCTACCAAGTGCTGACCAGCGCAACGGTGGTGGCCGAAGGCCAGACACTGCCCACCGACGACCCGGCGCAACCGGGCGCGCAGGATCAGACCAAGCTGACGCTGTCGGCGCTGTCCAGTTTTGTCACTTCGTCCAAGACTATCAATGACTTGTCTCCGGGCACGCCGCTGTTACCCGGCGATCAGGTCCAGTTCGACATGGTCCTGGTCAACAGCGGCACCGTCGCCGGCACCGTCTCAGTCAGCGATGCGCTGCCGGGGGCGCTGGACTTTGTCAGCAGCCAGAGCCCGGAATTGGTGCTCAACGGCACCAACCTGCAGGCGACCAACGTGGTGGTGGCGGCGGGCGCGACCAAGACGCTGACGTTTACGGCCAAGGTCAAAGACGCGACTGTGCCGGGGGCTACGTTTGCCAATGTTGCCTTTGTCAACACCAACGATGGTCAGCCGACCGTGGCCATCCAAACACCGCTGCAGACGGTGCAGGGTGGACCCGATCTCACGACCTCGACCAAAGCCGCGGTCGACCTCAACGGCGGCGATCTTGAGCCCGGCGATACCCTGCAGTACACGATCACGCTGAAGAACTCGGGCAAGGTCGCCAGTGGTGGCATCACGCTGACGGACCCCATTGACGCCAACCTGACCGACGTCGCCAGCATCACCGCCGGCGGCAATTTCGACGCGGGCGCCACGCAGATCACCTGGACGCTGCCGGCAATCGCGCCGGGTGGTCAGGCGATTGTGCAATTCCAAGCCAAAGTTGGGGCCTTGGTGCCCAACGGCACCGCGATTGGCAACACCGCGACAGCGAGTGGACCCGAGCTGCCCAAGCCGACCCCAGTGACCGCCACCATCAAGGTCCAGGCCCAGCCCAACATCAGCCTGTTCTCCAACGCGGTGATCTCCTCGGGCGGTGGGACCTTCAGCCCAGGTGATACCGTCACCTACACCATTGAGATCCAGAACACCGGCAACGGTGCCGTGCAAAAAGCACTGCTGACGAACACGTTTGACGCCGCGCTGCAGATCGTCTCGGTCTCGGGCGGCGGCAAGCAGGCGGGGCAAACGGTCACGTGGGACCTGGCGACGCTGCAAAAGGGCCAACCGGCGGTGACGCTGACGGTGGTGGCCAAACTCGCCAGCGTGGTGGCGCAGGCCAAGAAAATCAGCAATCAGGCGCAATTGACCGGCGATGGCTTGGGCGCGCCTGCGCTGTCCGACGACCCGGCGCAGCCCGGCAAGAGCGATCCGACGGTGTTCGCGGTCACCTCGTCGCCCAACCTGGTGACGACGGCCAAGAGCTTTGTCGATGCCAACGGCGGTCAAGTTCAGGGCGGCGACCAGATTACCTACAAGATTACGTTGGCCAACACCGGCAATGCGCCTGCGACCAACGTGGTGGTGACCGATGTGTTGGCGACGCCGCTGACCCAAGTGGTGGTCCAGGGTGGCACTTTTGACGCGACCTCGCGCACGGTGACGTGGACCGCCATTGCCAGTGTCAATCCGGGCGACAAGGCGATCGAGCTGACGGTGGTGGCGATCGTCGACAAGGCAACACCCTCGGGTACGGTGGTGGCCAACCTCGCCAACCTGACGTTTACCGAGACGCCCAGCACCGCCAAGACCAATTCAGTCAGCTTTAGCGTGGTCAACTTGCCTGACTTCGGCGCCTCGACCAAAGCGGTTTCGGCGGCCGTCATCGCTGCCGGCGATCCGGTGACGTGGACCTTGACCATCGTCAATTCCGGCAACCAAGCCGGCAGCGGCGTGGTCATTACCGACCAATTGCCGAGCCAAGCCGCGGCCTTTGTGCTGTCGGACGGCGGCACCGTCGACGGCACCGGCAAAGCCGTGTGGAACCTGACCACGCTGGCCGCCGGCGCCCAAAAAGTGCTGACGGTCTCGGGCAAGCTCAAGAAGCCGCTGGACAAGGGCACCAAGGTCTGCAACCAGGCGAGCATTTTTGCCGCACAGAACACCACGCCGTCGTTGACCAATCCGCCGGGCGCGGTGCCCAAACCGGGTGGCGATCCGACGTGTTTCGACGTCGATGCCGTGGCCAAGCTCACAGTGCTCAAAGACGTGTTTGACGCCCAGTCCAACGTCCAAGTCAACGGCGGCACCGTCAAGCCCAAGCAAGTGCTGCGCTGGCAGATTCGGGTGCAAAATAGCGGCAACGCGGTGGCCAAGGACATCAGTGTCCAAGACGTGGTCCCAGCAGGCCTCACTGACATCGTAGCGTTAGACGGCGGCAAGCTCGACGCCAGTGGCAAGGTCCTGCTGTGGCCGGTGGTGTCCAGCCTCTCGACCGGCGCGAACGATCAAATCGTGGTGCGCTTCGAAGCCGCGGTGCCTGCAGGCGCCGACAACGGGCAACCGATTGTCAACCAAGCCGAAGTGCTGTTCTCCGGGTCGCCGGCGCCGGTCAAGTCCGACGATCCGACCACGGCTGCGACGCAAGATCCGACCCAGGTCGTGGTCCAGAGCAACGTCGACTTTACCAAGGCCAAGCTCAGCGTGGTCGACAGCAACGGCGGCGATCCGCAGCCGGGCGATGCGCTGGTCTATACCCTGGTAGTGCCCAACGACGGTGATGGCACGGGCAAAGACGTCACGGTGCTGTTGCCCATCGACGGCAAGCTCCAAGACGTACTGCTCGACAATGGCGGCGTGCTGGCCGGCAATTCGGCGACGTGGAAGCTGGGCACGCTGCTGCCCGGTGAGTTCAAGACGCTGACGATCAAAGCGACGCTCAAGAAGCCGTTGACCAACGGCGCGGTAGTGAGCGAACAGGCCCAGATCGCCGCGACCGGCTTTGGGGCGGCTGTGCTGTCCGATGCCAACCTGACCACGCCCATCCGCGAGCCGACGGTGCTCACCGTAGTGGCCAAGACCGATCTGTCGACCAGTTCCTGGAATGTGATCGACCTCAACGGTGGGCCGATCGAACCGGGCGATGTGGTCAACCTCGAACTCACGGTGCGCAACACCGGCGACGCGCTGGCCCAGCTGGTGCCGGTCGCCGCGGTGACCCAGCCCGGCACGCTGCTGCAGATCGCGCCGTTCGATGGCGGCAAGCTCAGCGGCAACAACGTGCAGTGGACACTGCCGGTGGTGGCGCTGACGCCCACGGGCGATGTCAAAGTGACATTCCAGGCGACAGTGGCGGCGCTGCCCAATGGCACGGTGATTCAAGTCGTGGCCCAGCTGCCGGGCCTGGTCCAAAACCCGGTGGCCCAGCTCAAAGTCTCGGCTATTCCGCGGTTTGACAACAGCGTGGTGGTGCTGGACGACGAGACCGGGTGGGTTGCCAAGGTCGGTCAGACCGCGCCCGGCCACATCCTGCGGGTCGAAGCGCAGCTGCAGAATTCGGGCAAAGCCGCAGCCGACAACCTGGTGGTGACACTGCCGCTGCCGACCAAGATTGGCCAGCTGCAGATTGTGACCGCGGGCGGCGTGCAGCAGGGCCAGAATGTGGTCTGGTCCTTGGGTAGCCTGGCCGCGGGCGGTACGCTCAAAGTGGTGGCCAAGATTGCGGTGGCAGCTGATGCCAAAGACGGCGATGTGCTGGCGTTTTCGGCCAAGATTGAAGCAATCGGCATGGACGCGCCCAAGGTCGTGCTGGGTCCCAACGCCACCGTGATGGTGCGGCCGATCCTCAAGCTGACCAAGGCCTATGAGGACCTGACCGGCAAGCACCTCTTCCCGGGCGACACGCTGCGCTTCAACTTGACCGCCGCCAACATTGGCAACGCGGCGGCGACCAACTTGCAGATCAGCGACACGCTGGCGGCGGCGCTGGTCGGCATCGAAGTCGAGAGTGGCGGCGCGCTGGCGGGGCAGACCGCGACGTGGCAGGTGCCGTCGCTTGCCCCTGGTCAGCAGGTCACGGTGGCGGTGCGGGCCAAAATTGCCGCCGGCGTGCCGAGCGGTGCGACGATCGTCAATGTGGCCAGCGCCAAAGCCGATGCCGGAGATCCGGCGACGTCCAACCAGCTGTCGGTGCCGATCACCTACCCGACGCTGGACGTCATCTTGGGTCTGGTACCTGAAGCGCCGGCCAAGCTGCCGCTGCAGCCGGGCGACGTGGTGACGCTGCAAGTGCAGATCGGTACCCAGAAGGCCAATGCCAGCGATGTCAAGGTGGTGGCAACCATTGACCCGGCCGTGTTCGATGTCAGCGGACTGCAAGGGGCGAGCTACGACGAAAAGGCCAAGACGATTACGTGGAGTCCCAAGGATGCCGCGCTGTTGCAAGCGATTGCCCAAACCAAGCCGGTCGTCGTGCTGGCCGCCCTCAAAGTGAAGGCGACCGCGGCTGATGGCGCCAAACCGGTGTTTACCGCCCTGGCCACCGAAGGTGAAACGGGCTTGGTCTATGGCGCCCAGCCGCAGACGGTGCCGATTACGAGCCAGCCCAAGCTCAAGCTGGTCAAGACGGCGGTCGATCTCAACGGTGGCAAGCTGCATCCGCAGGACATCGTCCGCTACACCATTGCGGTCTCGGTGTCTGGCAAAGCTGCCGCGCAGCAGGTCAAGCTCAGCGACACGCTCGACGCTGGGCTGGAATTTGTGGCGGCAGCCGATGGCGGCAAACTGGAACCGCCCGGTGCCGTGGTGTGGAACGCCCTTGGCAACCCGGCGTTGGCGGTAGTGTTACCTGGCCAGACGATCACGCTGTCGTTCGATGCCCGGGTCAAGGCCAGCGCCAAGGACGGCCAAATCATCAGCAATCAGGCGCTTGCCACTGCCAATGGGAGTGCGGTCGAAGTGCCCAGTGATGACCCGATTCAGCCCGGCGATGCCGACCCGACCACGCTGCCAGTGCGGGTGCAAAGTGGGCTAGAGAACTCAAGCAAGACCGTCAAGGACGATGACGGTGCGCCGCTGCTGGCCGGTCAGACCATGACCTGGCGGGTGCTGGTGGTGGCGACCGGCGATGCCCCCCTGCAAGACGTCAAGGTCTTCGATGGCGTGCCAGCGGGGACCGATTACGTGGCGAACTCGACCAAGGTCGGCGGCGTAGCGGTGCCCGATGCACCGGGCGGCGGCACGCCCATGGCCAACGGCTTGCTGGTGGCCTCAGCAGGTGCGGCAGCGGGCGTGGTCAATATTGGTAGTGATCAAGCGGTGGCGGTGACTTTTCAAACGCGGGTCCGTCAGGACACGCCTGACGGTACGCTGGCGAGCAACACTGCAACATTGCAGGCTAAAGACCAGCCTCCCGTCCACGTGGGTCCGGCTGTGCTGGTGGTTGGCAAAGCGGCCTCGCTGCAAACGACGCTAAAAACTGCAGAAGTTCTCGATACCAATGGCAACGGCGTGGCCGACGTCGGCGAAGAAGTCCGCTTTATGATCCACGTCGAGAATGCGGGCGCGGCGGTGGCCGAGCAGACCACGCTGCAAGATCCGCTGCCGGCCAACGCGCAGTACGTGGGTGGCTCACTGCAACTGGATGGCAAGCCGCTGACGGACGCGGCGGACCTTGACGCCGGGCGCTTCGACGCCAAGGCCAAGCAAGTGCTCGCCGAATTGGGCAATCTTGCACCGGGTGCGGCCAAGGACCTCAGCTTCCGCGTCCGCGTGCTGCAAGGTCCGGTGGTCAGCAACCAGGGTACCGTCAACGCCAAAGGTTTGGTGCCAGAGCAGACTGACAGCGACGGCCATGATGGCAATGGCGATCAGCCCACCGTGGTCGCCATCGCCGGCAGCGGGCCGTACCTGCAAATCACCAAGGCGGTGCAGGACGAAAATGGCGGTCAGGTGCTGCCGGGTGATCTGCTGCGCTACAGCATCGTGATCAAAAACGCGGGCTTGGCTGCGGTCAGCCAGACCGTGCTGGTCGATCCGCTGCCGCAGGGCCTGCAGCCCAGCCCGGACAAGGGCAGTGGCGCGGGCGACCTGGTGTTGCCGCCCGGTCTGCAGGCGGCTTGGGAAGGCACGGTGGCCAGCAAGCCGCCGCAGCTCAAAGTCTTGGGCCTGCAGATTCAGGCTGGAGAGCAGGTGACGCTGGCATTTCGTGCCGTCGTCGACCCCAAAGCCCAGCCGGGCTTGGCCATGTGCAACCTCGCCACCATCAGCATCCCGGGCGGCGGCGACAGCCAAGGCAGTACGTCGATCAGCAAGCCAGCTTGCGCGACGGTCGGCGCGGTCGTCGGTCAGGGCTTGATTCGGGGCGCGGTGTTCGAAGACGTGGGCGCCCAAGACGGCGTGTACCAGCCGGGTCTTGACATCGCGATGCCCGGGTTTCAGGTGCAAGTCCTGCCAATTGCCGGCGAGGGTGCGGTATCGGCGGCCCTGGCTGACAAGGTTGGCGCGTTCCAGTTGGCGCAAGTGCCCGAAGGCAAACGTAAAGTTCGGGTGCTGTCGGCCCAAGGCGTGGTGTTCCGCGAATTGGAGTGGGAGGCTCCGGGTAGCCAAGGGGGCGACTTGCCGATCGCGGTCAAGCCGACGGGCCGGGTCTATGACCCCAAGTCCGGCGAGCTCATCGCCAATGTCCGCGTGCTGCTGAGCTACGATGCCCAGGACCCGATCGCTCCCGGCTTGGCCGTGCCCGCCGACGAGCTGCCGCCGGGCCAGCAGGGTCAGTTGACGGACGCGACTGGCGCCTACCTGTTTACGCCCAAGGTCGGCCGATCGTACCGCATTGATGTGGCAGCGACGGCGGCTGGCCGGACCTTTCCGTCCCAAGTCAAGACACCCGATCCGACGCTGGCGCTGCTGACCGGCGATGGCTTTATTGTCCAAGACGCGGTGCCCAAGCTCGTGCCGACCCTGCCCAAGTACCTGACCCGGTTTAGTCTGCAAGGCACCGGCGCTCCGGTGCCACCGCGCCACAACCACTTGCCGGTCGACAAGCTGTCGAGTCAATTGCACGTCTCGGTCAAGCTCAGCCGCAGTCAGGCTCAGATCGGCGAGCTGGTGGGGGTGACGGTCCGGGTGGTCAACGGCAGCAATGTCAGCTTATTGCCCGATACGCTCACCGGCTTTGGCGGCGTAGAGCTGCGCGAGATCCTGCCGCCCGGGCTGGTGTTTGTGCCCAACAGCGCTCAGTTGTCGCTCAAGCGCGCCAGCGACGGCGCGGTGCTGGCCGTGCCGCTGGCACCGGTGAGCGGTTCGCTGTTGTCGTTCCGCAAGCAGTCGGCCACTTCTGGGCAGGCGACCGGCCTGGACTTGCCGGCAGGCGCTGAGCTCACGCTGCAATTCTTTGCCGCCATCAGCACCCAGGCGGGCATTGGCACCACGCAACAGACCTTTGCCCAGCTGTTCGACACCGGTGGCAGTGCGCTCTCGGACAAGGCGCTGGCGGCGCTGACCGTGCTCGCCGACCCGCTGTTCGACCGCGCAGCGGTGGTCGGCAAGGTGTTTTGCGATGCCAACGCCAACGGCGACCAAGACAGTGGTGAGGAAGGCCTGCCCGGCGTGCGTGTGTACAGCGACACGGGTGAATTTGCGGCGTCCGATGTCTATGGCCGCTTGCACTTTGTCAATTTGCCCGGTGGCAGCCACTTGTTCAAAGTGGACCCGGATACGTTGCCGCCGGGCTCGACCTTTGTCGAAGACGGCAAGAAAATCCTGTACCTGACCCGCGGTGTGCTGCTGCCGCTGACCTTTGCGGTCAAGTGCTCGTTGCAGCCGGTGGGGCCCGGGCAAATCCAGGCCATGCCGCCTGACGATGTCTCGCCGCTCACGGTGGGTCCGGGCGTGGTCCTGCTGGAGGGCGACGCGCAGACGCTCGACATTGCGGTCGACGGCAAGAAGCTGGCGCCGCGCAAGGTCGCGGCCAAGATCGCCACTTCGCTGGATCGGCCCAGCTCTTTGGCCAGCGACACGACGGTGGTGGTGCTGGGTCAGGACGGCGAATTGAGCGTGTGGGCCCAAGGCACCCCCGGATTTTCGCGCTGTGCCTTGGAGATCCGCAGCGTCAACGAAACTGGCCACAAAGGCGAGCTGCTCTTCGAGTCGATCCAGACCGGTGACCTGACCCAGCGCATCACATTTGTCATGCCGGGTGGCGATACGCGGATCCTCAAGAAGCTTGAGCCCGGCCAGCGCTATGCCCTGCGGCTGCGCGCCGAGACCAGCTTTGGCAGTCGCGCGCTGTCGATGCTGTTGCCGTTTGCCGTGCGCAAAGGTGCCGGTAGCGGCGAGCCGGGCAAGTGGCAGATCGGGCCCCCTACCGAGCGGGCGATGCTCAATGGCCACCCTGTGGTGCTGGACAACCACCAACTGCTGGCGCGGGTGCTGCGCCCCGACGACGGCAAGCTGCTCATTGGCCTGCGTGCCGCGGATGGCTCGGGTCGCGATGAGTTCATGACCCTGCCCAAGGCGGCGGCCAAGGATGCCGTGCCGACGCCGGTGCTGGTCAAGGGCGACCGCGCGGCCAAAGTCGATGCGGTGATCGCGGCGATCGCTGACAAGAAGGCCGAGCCTATCCCAGACAAGCCAGCGCTCGCCCCTGAAATCGCCGATAAGAAGGTTGCGCCACCGCCGATCAAGCCTGCGCCACCCGAACCAAAGCCGACCCTGCCCGAACCAAAGCCGACCCTGCCCGAACCAAAGCCGACCCTGCCCGAAAGCAAGCCAGCGCCGCCCGAGAGCAAGGTCGATTTGCCCAAGAATGGTCCAGTTTCCGGTAAGACCGATGCCGATGCCGTCAAGCCTGCGGTCGCCAAGCCCGAGCCCAAGCCCGAGCCCAAGCCCGAGCCCAAGCCAGAGCCAGCGCGCTTGCCGGCCGTGGACCCGGTGCCCAAGACCACGCTGTCCCTGCCGACCGGTCCGCTGGCGCTGTCTGCGCTGCCCAATGGACTCAAGCTGGGCACATCCGATCTGATTGCCAAGGTGGGCGCGGTGCAGTTGCTAGCGCCAACCGTGCCGGTGGCGATGGCCAACGGCAGAGTGCTCGGGCAACTGATGCTGCAAGTTGGCGGGATTCCAGCGGACGCTTGGCAAGTCAGCATCGTGATGGTCGATGCCCAAGGCAACCTGGTGAGCCGATCGACCCAGTCGGTGCCGTTGCCGTCGAGCTTTCTGTGGGCGCCCAATGCCGTCGGCATTCCGGCGGGCAAGTACGGGCTGGCCGTCGAGGTGCTGGTGCCCGATCAGGCGGGCGCGACCGGATGGCGCTCGCAGCCGGTGGCGCTGACGTTGGCCACCTCGGGCAAGGAGTTGTTGCCTGCGGGCGATCCCGACAAGCAAGTCCGGGCGACGCTGTACGACGACAAGGCCGTGCCCACCGAGAGTACGCTCGAGTGGCTGGACAAGCTGGCGGTGGCGGTCAAGGCCGACGGTGGGCGGATCGCGGTGGTCAGCGTGCACGACGATGGCCCGGGCGATGGGCTGGGCCGCAGCGCCAAGGTCGCCAAGAGCATCGAGACGCTGCTGCTGGCCAAAGGCGCCCACAAAGATGCGCTGTTGGTGACCGGCGTGGGCAATCAGGTGCCCGACGCCAAGCCGGGCCGCGCAGGTTTGGGTCCGCACCGGATCGAGCTGCGCTGGCGCGGCCAAAATGTGGCCACCGCCGACGCCGCGCCGCAGCCCTTTGCGGTGGCGCCGGGCCTGTGGCTCAACGATCGGCCGCTGGCCAAAGGCGAGGCGCTGCCGCCGGAGATCTCGCTGCAAGCGGGCAAGTCCAGCCGGATCCTGTGGCAGCGCGGTGCCGGGCCAGCGGCGATTTGGATCCGCACCAGCAAAGACGGCCCGACCGGCAAGGAGGGTGCCACGCCAGGCGCGAGCAAAGACGGCGCCACCCCAGGCGCGCCGAGCGAGGACACCCTGCCGGCGACGCCGGGCAAAGACGTCGCCGAGTTCGGCAGCGATCTGCTCGATGGCTTGGCCGCCGACGTGCGCGGTGCCGACGCCGGCAAACCGCGGGCGGCCAAGTCGGGCGACGCGATGCTGCCACCGGTAGTGCTGGCCGAAGGTGCAACTGAGGCGAATTTGCCGGCCGCTGCCGACCTGCAAGTGTGGTTGCCGCCAGCTGGATTGGCCTTTGGCGCGCCTGAGATCGCGCTGCGCGGCCAGACACGGCCGGGCAACAAGATTGCGGTGGGCGGTCAGGACATCCCGGTGGGCAGCGACGGTCGCTTTTACGCGCTGGTGCCCTTGCCGATTGGGCCGTCGACGCTGCAGTTGACCAGCACCGACCCGCGCGGCAACAAGGCGATCCTGCAGCGCAACGTCACGGTCAAAGATCAGGCGATGTTCCTGATGGCGGTCGCCGACACCTCGGTGAGCCATGTCGATGCGCACTTGGTCGCTATTGAGCGCGAGGGCGGCAGCCTCGGGCTGACCAATGGCGCGTGGACCGTGAACAACACCCAGTTGATGGCCCGCGGCGTCGTGTACGCCAAGGGCCGGATTTCTGGTCAGTACTTGGGTCTCAAAGACCTGCAGTTTACCGCCCACGTCGACACCACCAAGGATCCGGCGCTGGGCGACTTCGCCACCAACCTGCTCGATCCCACCCGGTTTTACCCAGTGTATGGCGACGGCGCGACCCAAGTTCAAGATGTGCAAGCCCGCGGCAAGCTCTATGTCTTGGTCACCGCCGAGCAAGGCAAGCTGCACATCGGCAACGTCCGCACCAACATCGCAGGCTTGGAATTGCTGCGCTACGACCGGGCGCTGTACGGCGCGCGGGCCGAGCTCAAGCCCAAGCTCATCGACGGTGACCAGACCAAGGTGATTGCCTATGGTGCCCAGCAAGATCGGCAGATCGCCCGGCGCAGCGACATCTTGCGCGGCACTGGTGGCTCGCTGTTCTACTTGTCGGCGCGCGACGTGATCGAAGGCAGCGAGAGGATTGATCTGGTGGTGCGCGATCGCGCGTCGGGTCTGGAGATCAGCCGGTTGCCCCAAGCGCGCAACAACGACTACACCATCGATTACCGCGAAGGACGGCTGCTGTTCAAGTCACCGATTTCGTCGGCGGTCGATGGCGCGCTGGCGCTGGCCCAAGCCGGGCTGCAGGGCCAGCACATCAGCTGGAATGGCCAGCCGGTGACGGTCGAAGTCGTTTACGAAGCGCGCGGCGTGCAATCGGGCGACGACGCCGCGTTCGGTGGCCAAATCCGCCAGACCGTGGGCGGCGGCAAAGTGGCCGTGGGCGCCAGCTACGTGCAGGAAGGTCGCGGCGAAGGCAACGCCAGCTACCGGGCCATCGGCGCCGATGCGACGCTGGTGCTGGGCAAGAGCAGCAAGGCGACCGTCGAGTGGGCCATGACCCAGGCGCGCGACACCCAACTGTCAGTCAGCGACGACGGCGGCCTGACCTTTGGCGTGACCAAAGCCCAGATACCCGCGGGCACGGTCCAGCAGGGTCACGCGCTCAAGGCCCAAATCGAGGTCAATCTCAAAGACTTCAGCGCTGCTGACAAGCCCAGCGATCTGCCGGTCGGTGCTACGCCGATTGACCTGTCGGGCGCCGGTCCCGGCAAGCTGCGGGCGTGGTGGCAGTATGTGGCGCCAGGATTCCAGTCTAGCGGCACCATCGCGCAGCAGGCCCAGCAGCGGTTTGGCGCCGACGCCAACTTGGCGATGAGCAGCAGCAATGCCCTGACCTTGCGCTATGATGGCCTGACCAGCGAGGCCAAGAGCGACCTGTTCGTCGGCACGTCGCTGTACGCCGCACCAGCCGCCAGTTCGTTTGCGGCCCTGAATCGCCACACCGTGGTCTTGCAGGACACCCACAAGGTCGACGCGCGCTGGACGACCAACGTCGCGACGTCTTGGGGATGGGCGATCAACCCGCTCAACGCAGCCGACACGGGCCACCACAGCATCGTAGCCGGCGGCGGCGTCGCGTGGCGCGCCACCGAGCGGTTGATCCTGCGCGCCGACCAGCAAGTCATCGGCTTGGGCGACCCGGCGCAGATCCGCAGCTGGGGCGATCGGCTCATCACCTCGTTTGGCGCCGAATACAAGCTCGACAAGGCGCTGGCGCTGACCTTGACCGAGCGCATCGGATGGGCCGGTCAAAACGCGACCGCCGCTGGCTTGCGCACTTGGCTCGACAAGGACACCAGCGTCTATGCCCAGCAGCGGCTGGAAGACACCCTGCAGTCGGGCCGGCCGACGTCGGCGACAGTCGTCGGCGCGGAGACCCGCTACGGCACTGACCAGCTGAACCGGGCTTTTGCCGAATACCAAGTTGATGCGCTGGGTACGGGCGCCCAGAACCGCGCGGTGATGGGTGTGGGCAAGCGCTTTCTGATTGGCAAAGGCCTGACGCTAGACGCCGGCTACGAGCGCCAGCAAGTGTTCAGTGGCCCGACGGGCGCGCTGGGCCGCGATGCGCTGTCGATCGGTGCCGAATGGCTGGCCGGCAATTGGTGGAAGGCCACGACCCGTCAGGAGCTGCGGCTGGACCAAGGCGATCCGGGTACCGGCGGCCTGCGCAAGGCCCAAGTGCTCAGCCTGAACAACGGTCAGCTGATGCTGAGCAAGGAGTTGACCCTGTTCGGCCGGGCCAACTACACGCGGACCCAGGATCAGACCCACAACCACATCGAGGCCGAGGCGTTAGAGACGACAGTGGCGGCGGCGTACCGGCCGATCGACACCAACTGGCTCAACGTGCTGACCAAAGTCACCCACGTGGTCGAGCAACGGCCGGACAACCTCAATCAAGGCGCGCAACTCTACAGCGACAAGTGGATCGTGGCGTTGGAGCCCACGTTTGAGCTGCCGTACAAGCTGCAGTTGACGCCCAAAGTCGCCTACCAGCACGCCAAAGAGAGCTGGGCGGCGCTCGGCAGCACGGTCTATGCTAGCGAGCGCCTGCTGACGATTGTGCGGTTGGGCTGGCACGCGACCAGCGCACTCAATCTAGCCGGCGAGTACCGCTACTTGACCACGCCGTTGGTTGACGAGCAGTACCACGGTGCGCTGTTTGAGGCGGCGTACCTGTTTGCCAAGGCGGTGCGCGTGGGCTTGGGCTATAATTTCAGCCACATTGTCCAGGGTCCGGTTGGTGATATCCAGGTCAAGCAAGACGCGGGCGGGTTCTTTGTGCGGTTGATCGGGTTGTATTAGCCCGAACTGCGAGGGCGCGATGCCATCCACAGCCAGAGGAATCTAATTTGAGATGCGCGGTGCTCGGTTGCTCGCTGCGCTCGACAAGGAACAAGGAACTGAAAGAGCGAGGCGTACTCAGGTACGCCGCAGCGGGAGAAGCGACGCAGTGACGCAGAGATGCGCTCAAAGCGGCGGATCGCGGTGACCGCACCCACTTGTCGGCCCACCCACACCCGCCTACAGTCCCGCGCCGTCGCGCCGCTGCGACCCCGGAGTCCATGCGCTTCATCGGCAGCAAAGCCAATCTTCTTGCCGAGATTTCTGCGCTGGTCGACGCCGTCGCCGACGGCTCCGAGCACGTCTTCTGCGACTTGTTCGCCGGATCTGGCGCGGTCGCCCGCCACTTTAAGCCGCGCTACCAGGTTATCGCCAACGACCGCCTGCACTTCGCGTATGCGCTGCTCAGGGGTGTCGTCGAGAACAACCGGGCGCCAGCGTTCGCCGAGCTCGCGGCGGCGGGCATCGCCGATCCGTTGGCGTACCTGGCCACCGCGCCGTTGCCCGATGTCCCACTTGGTGCGCCCGAGGCCTTCATCGCCACCCACTATGCGCCCCACGCCGACTGTGCGCGCATGTACCTCACGCCCGCCAACGCCTGCCGCATCGACTTCGCGCGCACCACGCTCGACCGTTGGCGCGCCGCCGGCGAGATCAACGACGGCGAGTTTTTCTACTTGCTGGCGTGCGTGCTGGAAGGCGTGCCGTTTGTGTCCAATATCACAGGCACTTATGGGGCTTACCTCAAACATTGGGACCACCGCGCGCGCAAGGCTTATGCGCCGTTGCGTCTCACCGTGGTCGACAATGGCCGCGACAATGGGTGCTACAACGAGGACGCCGCGACGTTGATCAGGCGCATCCATGGCGACATCTTGTACCTCGATCCGCCGTACAATGGTCGCCAGTACCTGCCCAATTATCACGTGTTGGAGACGATTTCGCGCTACGACGCGCCTTCCTTGCGCGGCACCACCGGGATGCGCGACTACGCTGCCGAGAAGTCCGGTTACTGCAACAAGACCACAGCGCTTGCGGCCTTGGACGACGTAGTCGTCCACGCCCAGTTTCGCCACATCGTGGTCAGCTACAGCAGCGACGGGGTCATGCCGGCGGACGCTATTGCCCGAGTTCTGCAGCGCTGCAGTCGCCCCGGCAGTTTTCAGATGCGCAGGCTTGAGTACCGCAAGTACAAGAGTAAGGTCGTCGCGCCCGACGACCGCCTGTGCGAGTACCTGTTCTACGTGTCGAAATGACGCCTTCGCCGTGGCTCAAGAGCCCGTTGAACTACATCGGCGGCAAGCACAAGCTGTTGCCGCAGTTGTTGCCGTTGTTCCCAGACGACATCGACTTGTTCGTCGACTTGTTTGCGGGTGGATGCAACGTCGGGGTCAACGCGGTGGCGAAGCGCGTGCGCTGCGCCGACATCAACAGCCGCGTCATCGAACTCTGCCGCGCGCTGCAACGGCGACCGCTGGATGCCGTGCTGGCCCAGATCGACGCGCGAATCGCCGAGTTTGGTCTGTCCAAAGTCAACGAGGACGGCTATTTGCGGTTTCGTGCCGCCTACAACGCCGCACCGGATCCGGTGGACCTGTACACGCTGGCGGCGTTTTCGTTCAACTATCAACTGCGCTTCAACGCCGCGCTTGTGTTCAACAACCCGTTCGGACGCGACCGCAGCCACCTTTCGGCGGCCATGCGCCGCAATCTGGTGCGGTTTGTCCACAGGATTCACGGCGCACCGATTGTCTTTGAGGTCGCCAGCTTTGTCGCGTTAGACCTGGACAAGCTGGGCCCCGGCGACTTCGTCTACTGCGACCCGCCGTACTTGATCACCACCGGCAACTACAACGACGGCAGCCGCGGCTTTGGCGACTGGGGACCGCAGCAGGAGGCCCAACTGCTTGCGTTACTCGATGAACTGCACCGGCGCGGGATTCGGTTTGCGCTGTCGAACGTATTGACACACAAGGGGCGGCACAACACGTTGTTGCAGCAGTGGGCGACCGGCTTTCGCGTGGTGGATGTGCGCAGCGACTATGCGAACAGTAGCTACCATGGCAAGGAGCGGGCGTCAGTGACGCGGGAGGTCTTGGTCGTCAACTACGCCACAACCAAGCCTACCGCTCCGGCGTCATCTGCCGCTCCAGGTGCACCTCGATGACGATATCGGGCTTCTCCAACTGCACCAACTCCTTGTCGAAAGGCCCAAACTCGACCGACACGGTGCGCGCAAAACTCTCCGCCAAGAACGTGCGGAGGTGGTTGCCAAAACTATCGTGGAACATCAACAACTTGGCCTTGCCGCACCCCTGACAGGCCAAAGTCCACAGGTGGATGCCTTTGGGCCGCTGCACCGGATTGTCGACCGTCTGAATCCGGCTGTTGGCCACCGCCTGGATGGGCTCGCTGCCGCGGTAGCGCTCGGTCATGTCCAACAGCTTGGCCAGATCGCCGCCGGTCTCGCTGCGCATGTGGAACGACACCCGCTGCGCGATGATGATGTCTGCCTTGGGCGCCAGCTTGCGCAGCAGCGGCACCAGCGCTTGATAGCCCGCCCAGGCCCCGCGCGGATTCCAGTGTGTGTCGGTCTTGAAGTACAGCCGCTCAGGATTGCGGGCCTTTTCCGCCAGCAGTGGCCCGGTCAGATCCAGCACCGCGACATCGGTGTGTTGGGCCATGTGCGCGAACCACTGGGCCATCCGGCACGGCTGTGCCAGCTTGGTTAGGCCATTGGGCAAGAATTCTGGATAGATATTGGCCTTGATCGGCACCCACACCTTGAGGTAGGCAATGCCGCGGTCGCGCAACCAATCGCGGGTGGCGACCAGTTGCTTGCGCTGGTCCTCCAACTCTTTGGGCGTGTAGGGCGCCACACAGCGGTAGGCATCGACGTTCTTGGTCGCACCCAGAAACAGCCAACCGTCCTTGCCGATCAGCACGTCCTTGGACGGTGACACGCCGAACCAATCGAGCATGAGCGTGCTGTGCCACGCGATCAGCGTATTGCGCAAGCCAAAGTGATCCTTGAACCACGCCTCGTACGCGGCCGGCCACGCCGCCATGGCCAGCAGCGTCTTGGGCACCTGCACCTGCGGCGCGGGCGTGCGGTTTTCCTCAGGCGGCGGCGTTGGATCAATGCCCTGGGCCCAATCGAGCGAGGGCAGTGCGAGCAGCGTCGCAAAACCGACCAGCAGCGCCCATTGCGCGGGCGCTTGTAGCAAAGTCTGGGGGCGGACAATTGGGCCGGTCATGGGCTAAAACCGAAAGTAGATAAAAGGATTGTGGGTGGCGGCGCCCAGCAGCGTCGCGCAAACTGTGACCAGGCCCAACAGCGAGACCACCAGCGCGGCTTGCATCAACGCGTCGCGGCCGCGGTGGCCCGCGGAGCGCATGGCCTGCCAGCGGGTCGCTAACCACGGCGCCACCGGCTGCGACAGCAAGGCGCCCGCCACCAGCGCCAGCACCACGTCTTTGCCCAGCCACAGGCCCAGCGGAAATCGCCCAATGTCGTGCGGCGCCAGGCCGACCATCGCGCGCACGATGCCCGCCGCTTGGCCAAAGGTATCGGCGCGAAACAGGATCCATCCCAGCATGACCACCGCCAGGGTATAGGCGTGCTGGCCCAAGCGCGGCAACCGGCCGACCCAGCTACCAAACCGGCCGCGCTCCAGCGCCAAAAACAGGCCATGCCACAGCCCCCACGCCGCGAAAGTCAAGCTGGCACCGTGCCACAGCCCGCACAGCACAAACACGATGATCAAGTTACACCGGGTGCGCCACTCGCTGCCCCGGTTGCCACCCAGCGGGATGTACAGGTAGTCGCGGAACCAAAACGACAGCGACATGTGCCACTTGCGCCAAAACGACCGGATGTCGCGGGCGCTGTAGGGCCAGCGGAAGTTCTCGACAAAAGCAAAGCCGTGCATGCGCGCCAGACCCAGCGCCATGTCTGAGTATCCAGAAAAATCGAAGTAAATTTGACCAGTATAGGCGATGACCGCCAGCCACGCCGCGCCGGTGGACAGCTCATCGCCGGGCGCACCAAACAGCCCATCGGCTGGCTTGGCCAACGTGTTGGCGATCAGCACCTTCTTGGCCAAACCGACGATGAACCGCTGCGCACCGTAGGCCAGGTCGGCGCGGCTCACCGGCCGCCGCCCCAGCTGGTCGGCCATGTCGTGGTAGCGCAGGATGGGCCCGGCGATCAGCTGGGGGTACAGCGTCAAATACAGGGCAATCTTGGCCGGATCGCGCTGGACATGGGCGTCGCCCCGGTACACGTCGACCACGTAGCTCAGCGCGTGAAACGTGTAAAACGAGATGCCCAACGGCAGCGCGACGTAGGGCAAGGTCAGCCCCAGGCTCAGCAGGGCGTCGGCCGACTGCACCAGCCAACCGGCATACTTGAACCACCCCAGCGCGCCGAGATTGGCGGCAATCGCCACCCCGAGCAGTGGCTTGGCCCACTTGGTGCCCCGGGCCTGGCCCATCAGCAGGCCGGCCGCGTAGTTCAGCGCCATCGAGGCCAGCATGACCCCCAGCAGCTTGGGCTCGCCCCATCCGTAAAACAGCAGCGATATCAGCAGAAGCCATGGATTGCGCAGCGCATGGGGCAGCAAGTGGTAGCTCAGCAGCACCAGCGGCAGGGCGAGCAGCAGGAACAACGCGGACGAGAACAGCACGGGCGCACCTGTGGGCAGCGGGCCGCAGCCTAGCCCGATCAAGCTCTTGGAACAATTGCCCGCCAAAAAGCGTTGCGTCCCCCGCGGCATGCGACTAAACTGCCGCCCCCCGCTGGACCACGTGAGCCCACGTCAACCACGGTTAGCCCGTAACCTGAGGAAACAGATGAAGAAGGACACTGCAATTATCGCGATCATCGCCGTCGCCGTTCTGGCGTTCGTCGGTGGATCGATGATGAACAAGAAAGCGCCCGGTCCGGCCGCGCAAGCTGCCGCGCCTGTGCAAGCCCCCGCCGAAGCACCCGCGCCGGTTGTGGCGGCTTTTGCCGGTGCGCCGTCGCTGGGTCCCAAGGACGCCAAGGTCACCATCATCGAGATCAGCGACTTCCAGTGCCCGTTCTGCACCAAAGGCAAAACGACGCTGGACGAAGTCCACAAGCTGTACCCCAACGACGTGCGCATCCTGTTTGTGCACCAGCCGCTGTCGTTTCACCCCCACGCCAAGCCGGCGGCGATCGCCAGCCTAGCTGCGCACAAGCAGGGCAAGTTCTGGGAAATGTACGACAAGCTGTTCACCAACCAGCAGCAGTTGGGCGACGAGAGCTACAAGAAGTGGGCCAAGGAGATTGGTCTGGATCCGGCCAAATTCGAGGCCGACAGCAAGGACCCCGAGATTGCCAAGGCGGTCGATCGCGACAGTGCTGTCGCGACCGCGCTCGGTGTTGGCGGCACCCCCGGTTTCTTCATCAACGGGGTCAACTTGGCCGGCGCGTACCCGATCGATGAGTTCAAGAAGATCATCGACGAGCAGATCAAGAAGGCCAACGACGAACTGGGCAAAGGCACCAAGGCCGCCGACCTCAACGAGAAGCTGACCCGCGCCAACAACCCGGCGCTGGGCGAGAAGATCATTGGCTTTGTGTTCAAGGGCGACGAGCCGCCCAAGCAAGCTGCCCAAGCTGCTCCGCCCAAGCGCGAGAAGCCGCCCGAAGACAGCACCACGGTATGGAAGGTCGACTTGCACGGCGACGAACCCGTCCGCGGCGCCAAGGATGCCTTGATTACGATTGTTGAATTCACCGATTTTCAGTGCCCGTTTTGTGGCAAGGCCCGCGGCGCTCTGGACGAAGTCGAGAAGAACTACGGCGACAAAGTCCGCATTGTATTCAAGAACCTGCCGCTGGACTTCCATAAGAACGCCATGGGCGCGGCCGAGTCGGCGCTGTGCGCCAAAGATCAGGGCAAGTTCTGGGAGATGGAGACCCGGCAGTTCGCCAACCAGGGTGAGCTCGATGCCGACAAGCTGGTCGGGCACGCCAAGGAAGTGGGTCTCAACGTCGCCAAGTTCGAAGCGTGCCTCAAGGAGCACAAGTTCCGGCCCAGTATTGACAAGGACATGGCGACCGCCGAGCGGATCACCGCGACCGGCACGCCGGCATTTTACATCATGGGCCGCAAGCTGGGCGGCGCCCGGCCGTACGACGACTTCAAGAAGATCATCGACGAAGAAATCACCAAGGCCGAAGAGAAGATCAAGGGCGGCATCGCCAAGAAAGATGTCTATGCCAAGACCATCGAGAGTGCCAAGGAGATCATCCCGCCGCCGCCGCTCGATGCCAAGGTCAATGACTTTGACTACAACGGCTCGCCGCACATGGGTCCGCGCGATGCCAAGGTCAAGATTGCCGAGTTCAAAGACTTTCAGTGCCCGTTCTGCGCGCGCATCAACCCGACCCTCAAGCAGGTCCAAAAAGACAGCAACGGCAAAGTCGCGGTGGTCTTCAAGCACTTTCCGCTGTCGAGCCAGTGCAACAAGACCGTACAAAAAGACATGCACCCGGCGGCATGCCTTGCGACCTACTGGTCGATGGCGGCCGAAGAGCAGGGCAAGTTCTGGGAGTACGAGGACATTGTCTTCCAGAATTTCCAGACCATGATGCCCAGCGATGGCGAGATGGACGCGCGGCTCAAGGCACAGACCGAGAACATGAAGAAGTACGCCCAAGAGATCGGCATGGATGTCGGCAAGGCTGAAGCTTACGTCAACGGCAAGAAGTACGAGACGCGGCTGAGCAAGGACATCGCCGAAGCCGGTGCCGCTGGCGTGCGCGGCACGCCCAGCCTGTATATCAACGGCCGCAAGTACGAAGGCGGCATCAAGCCGGAGAAAATGGCCAAGGTTATCCAGCAGCTGCTGGACGGCAAACTATAGCGCTCGGCGCCGCGACCGCACCAGGGCCGCGGTCAGTGCCAGCAGCCACCCCAGCGCCAGAGTCTGCCCTGCGCGACCACTCGCCCCACAGCCCTGATCCGCTGGTGGCGGCACCGGTGGCGGCGTGTACTGCCACGCGCTGGCTTTGACCACCTCGGGCAGCGCCACCGTGCGCGCCGCGAAGTTGCTGGGCCTATCCGGCAACGGCGCAATGCCCTGGATCGGCGAAGCCGCCCCGGGCAGGCACGCACCGCGCACACCCGCATTGTCCAAGGCTGCGCAGGTTTCGTTCTTGTCGCAACCGGCACCGGTTTTGAGGTCGCAATCGGCGCGGCACATGCCCGACGTCGGCTGAGGATCCGGCTTGGCTGCCCCGACGCACACCAAGTCGCTGCGGCACGCGTCGACGGCGCTGCAGTCTGCGCCCCACGGTCGCGCGCCACCGATGGCGGCGATGCAGACACCCAATTGCGGGCTGGCTGCGCCAAACCAGCTGCAGACCTCGCCCGAGCCGCACGGGTTGGCGCTCGAAAATGGATCACACGGCGTGCGGCAGATGCCTAGCCCCGGCACTGGGCCGGTGTCACACACCAAGCTTGCACCGCAAGACTGCGCGCCTGGGCACGGCATGCCGGCGATGGCGGCGGTGCCTGCGGGCAAGCAGAAGTCAGTTTCGCCCTGCTCCGCGCACCCTGTGCCCTTGGGGCAGTCGGTGGCGATCACGCACTTTTGGCTGCACACGCGGTCGTATTTGCCGCCTTTGCTGGCGATGCAGTGCCCGGTGGCACAGTCAAAGCCGCTCTTGCACGGCCATCCAATCGCCAAACCGCCTGGCGTGCTGTCGGGCGCGCAGGCGCCACTGTCTTCGCAGGACCATCCCGTTGGGCATCCGGCCTTGCACCCCGTGCTGCAATGGCCGCCGCCCAAGATTGAGGGCGAGCACAGAAACGAATTGCAGTCACCGGGGACCTGACACGCTGCTTTGAGCGCCCCGTTGCCGCGGACCAGGCACAAACCGCCCAGATTGGTCTGCACGCACTGGCCGGGCGCAGCGCACGCGTTGCACGATGCCGCGCAGAAGCCGACGTCGCCGCCCGGCATGCAATAGCCGTCGCACGCCAAGTCGCTGGCGCAGGCTTGGCCCAAGCTGGCGCGGGCGGCATCGGCCTTGCAGTGCCCGTCGTTGGGCAGGCAGGCTTGGGCCGAGCCGTTGGCGTAGGTGCCGCAGCTGGCGCCGATTGGGCAATCGTCATGGCTGGCACAGGCTTGGGCGCAGTAGCGACCGCCGTCGGGCCACGCCAAGCACATGCCGCTGCTGCAATCCGTGTCGCCGTCGCAGGCGTCGCACTGGCCGCCGTTGCCGGGGCGCTTGCCGTTCTTGGGCCACAGGAACTGGGCGCCTTTGACGTCGTCGGCGGAGAGCGAGCGAATGGCACTCGATGTGCTGTAGAAATAAAGGCTTGAGTCGGTGACTCGGCTGTGATCTAGACCCAGCACGTGGCCCAAGTGGTGGGTCAGTACGCCCTGCAGATCGGCTGCGACTTGGGCCGTACCGCTCAACGGTAGGGGCGTCCACTGCACATCGCGGCTGTTGAGTACCACGTCGGTGCGGACCAGCTCGCCCAGCGCATTGCGGTGGCGGTAGGTGCGCGCCAACACCTCGCCGTCGCCGATCTCAAACTCACTGTGGAATGCCACCGTGACATCATAGCGCGCCAATTCAGCGACTAGGCCGCCATAAGCCAACGGAATCTGCGTGTTGGACACCTGTAGCCACGCGTCGAGGGCGCCGGCCACCGCCTTGTGCAGCATCGCCGGGGTCACGCCGAGCGGCGCGCCGGCATAGCGCACGTAGATGCCGATCGGCCGATCCGGATAGCGGACCAGCGCGCCTTTGGGATCGCGCGCGACATCAAAGGCTCCCGCTCGGCTACCCAGCAGCACAGCCCCACACAGCAACGTCGCCGCCAAACCGAGCGTCAGCGAGGACGTACCAACCGAAGCGATCGCTTTGAGTGCGCGGACCATCGCCACAGCGTATGCGATTGGCCAGCAAACGCAAACTGTGGGGCGCGCGGCGTCAGCGCAAAAAAAGTGCTTGACGCGTGGGGCGGCGCCGCTAGACTCTGCGCACTTTCGCGGTGCTGGCAGATTGGCTAGGTCGCGGGGCTTAAATTGTTAGGACGAAAAGAGCCCGGCAAAGACAGGCCGGCAAAGACAGGCCGGCAAAGACAGGCCGGCAAAGACAGGCCGGCAAAGACCAGGCCGGCAAAGACCAGGCCGGCAAAGACAGGGCGGGCGCAGCACAGCGCTTGCCGGTTCAGGAGCCAGATGTCCACGATGTTGCCGATCTCCCTGTTGGAGGAAGCCAACCGCCCGCGCCGCTTGACTGACGCCTTCCGTTGTCACGCCCGAGGCCGCAACTTGGCGCTGTCGGTCTGCCTGGACGACTACATGAACGCCAACGCCCTGCGCGTGCGCTCGATGGTGTGCTTTGAGTGCATCCAGGGCGGCGCCAACCGCGAAGCGTTTGCGGCCGATGCCGACACCGAAGGTCTGCTCGACAACGAAATCTGGGCGCGGCTCATCTCGGATATGAAGGACCCCGAGCCCTGAGCTTGCCGGTGTTGTGCCAGCGGTGGATGGGCTTTCAACGGGCCACATCGCCAGCCCAGCGAGCGGTTGTATCCTTTTTTGACGTACTTTTCGGTTGCCCGCGTCGCCTGGTCGTGCTATCCTCGCGCCGCGCGCGGTGTGGCCGCTGCCTATCGGTTGGCGCCACCAGGCAGCTTGCCGATTCGGCGACCGCTTCGCCGAGTCGGGTCACCTGCGCTGAGCACGTGTGCGGTCGCCTGATCCCCGTGCCGGTGTGAACCGCACGCGGGCTTCGGCCACCTCTTGGAGATCGTATGGCAACCGGCATTACCAACACCTACCCGCAAAACTTCGGTCGCTACATCCTGACCAGCAAGATTGCCATGGGCGGCATGGCTGAGATCTTTCGCGCCAAGAGCTTTGGCGCTGAGGGTTTCGAAAAAGTCGTCGTCATCAAGCGCATCCTGCCGCACTTCTCGGAGGACGAAGGCTTTGTGACGATGTTCAAGGACGAAGCGCGGGTAGCGGGTCATCTGACCCACGCCAACGTCGTTCAAGTCTTTGATTTCGATGAGATCGACCAGCTTTTTTACATCGCGATGGAGTACGTCGAAGGCCGCGACCTCAAGCGCGTGCTCGACGTGGGCGCCAAGTACGGCAAGCCGCTGTCGATTGCGCAGTCGATTCTCGTGATGATCGAGACGTCCAAAGGCTTGGATTACGCTCACAAGCGCGTCATCGACGGCAGCCCGTTGAACATCATTCACCGCGACGTCAGCCCGCACAATGTCATGGTGTCGTTCTCAGGCGAAGTCAAGATCATGGACTTTGGCATCGCCAAGGCCGCGTCGCGCTCGACCAAGACCCGGGTGGGCACTGTCAAAGGCAAGTGCGCCTACATGAGCCCGGAGCAAGCGCGCGGCAAAACGTTGGATCCGCGCAGCGACTTGTTCGCGCTGGGTGTCTGCCTGTGGGAGATGCTCACCGGCAAGCGGCTCTTCGTTGGCGAGACCGACTTTGAGACCTTGAACAACGTGCTCAAAGCCGAAGTGCCACCGCCGTCAGAGCTCAACCCGGAAGTGCCCAAGGAGCTGGACGCCATTGTGCTGCGGTCGCTGGCGCGCGACTGCAATGATCGCCAAAAAGACGTCGGCCAGTTCGTCAACGAGCTGAACCGCTGGTACTTTGGCGCGGTGCCCGACCCCGATGTCGTCAATTTGGGCGGCTACATGCAAGATCTGTTTGCCGACGAGATCGTGCAACTGCGCGCCGACGTCGCCAACGAATCGGCGATGATGGAGGCGGCCCGCAAGGGCGGCGCGACGCTGGCTGGCCAGCGCAAGCCGGGCACAGGCAGCAACCCAGCGGCGCGGCAGTTCGGCGGCGACGACGAGCGCACCATGGCGCTGCCCGACGCCGCGATGCCCGCCGATGGCGATCGGACCATGGCGTTGCCCGATGCCATGGCCTATCTGCGCAGCAAGAGCCAGGTTGCCATTGAGGCCGCGCACTTGCCGCCGCCGCCTGCCGCCAAGTCCAATACCGGCCTGATTGTCGGCATCGGCGTCGCCGCCGCCGTGGCGATCTGCATTGCGGCCTTGGTCGTTCTTGCCAAGAAAGACGACTCACCGGCACCTGCCGTTGCGGCCGCGGTTGCGCCTGCTGAAAAGCCCAAGCTCAAGTTCTTCGTCAAGGCGCCAGGCGCTGCCGAGATCATGGTCGACGGCAAGACCGAGTGCATGAGCAAAGACACCTGTGAGGTCGCCGTCGAAGCCGGCAAGCACAAGGTCATCGCCAAGAATGCCGACGGCCAAGGCGTCGATCAAGAGGTCGATGTTGCCAAAGGCGGCGAGTCCGTTGAGCTCAAAGTGCCAGAACTCAAGAAGAAAGTTGAACAACCCACGGCCGTCGCCGCAGTGGCCGGCAACGCCTTTGTCAAGGTGACCCCTGAGCACGCGATGGTCACCGTCAATGGTCAACCGGTCGCGCTGGTCGGCGGCAACGGCAAGATCGCCAACGCCAAGACCGGCGACACGGTCAAGATCGAGGCCAAGGCCGAGGGGCACAAGACCGAGGTCGTCGACAAGATGATCACCAAGGATAACGAAGTATTTGATATTAAGCTGGAAAAAGAGAAGGACGCGGTTGCGGTGGGCGCCAACCCGGACAAGCCGAAGGACCCGCCCGCCGCCGGTCCCGGCAAGCTCACCGTGAGCGCAAAGCCATGGGCCAAGGTCTCGATCAAGGGCAAGGACTACGGCCTGACCCCGCAGACGATTTCGCTGCCTGCAGGCAAGTACACGGTCACGTTGGTCAAAAACTCTGTGACCAAGACCGCAGGGGCCTCGGTCAAGGCCGGTGGTTCGTCCTCGGTCAGTGTCGACATGACGGCAGAGTAGACAGCGCCTCCGTTTGCTTGACGGTCCTGCGCAGTGTCCTTATACTGCCCGCCGCTTCGGGGCTGCTACCGCGCCCCGAGGCTAGACGCGGGAATAGCTCAGCGGTAGAGCGCGACCTTGCCAAGGTCGATGTCGCGGGTTCAAATCCCGTTTCCCGCTCCAAGTCATCGTCCACGTCCCAAAACGCCGCACGCAAGATGCGGCGTTTTTCTTGGGCCGCGTCGGCAATCTTGGCTTTTCGGATGGCTGCGGTATGGGTGCGGCTTGTCCCGCGACAGCCCAGATCCCGCCCGCTGGAGCCGGTCGCGGACAGCGCGCCTAAGGAACTGTCCAAGTATAGCTTGGACAGTTCGTGCTTGCTTGGTGGGTCGCAAGCTCGCGGCTTCACAGCCGACTCGCCGCTCCTTGCAGCACCAAGGGGATCGAGTTGTTCCTTGACCGTTCCTAACCGATCGTCACCGTTGCCGAACTGCGCAGGTTTCGGGGTAGGCCGCAAAGTCGGTTGCGCCCCGCTTGTCCCTTTGTTAGCCTTGAACTGGGAGATCTGCGTCCGCTTGCGGATTCAGGTTTTTCACCCCCACCAGGCCAAGGCTGTGTGCCGAGGCTTTTCCAAGCTTGTCCGCATGTTATCCCCCCTTGCGGCTGCAAGCACCAACGCACTTCGACGCCGCCTGTAAGGGTGGCGTTGCCTTGCCGTGTCGGTCCCCAACCGCCATGCTGAGGGAACGACTTGTGTTTGGTAAGTTTGACGACTGGCAGCCAGCTCACGGGATGTTGCGCAGCGATCCCTGCGACATGACCCAAGCGGTGCAAGGCCGGCAAAGTCGGCACCAGATTCATCTGGTATGCTCGACCTCTGGCGGTGCCTTGCCTCTGGCGGTGCTGTAGCTGATCTGACTGTGCCCCACCCCAAACGGAGCGGGCCTGTCGCAACGGTAGATCGAGGGTGAGAACAAGTAGCTGCATTCAGGGCGTCTTGCAGCGCCCGCGTGCCCGCAAGGCGCGTGCCTCCTCCTGCAAGGGGTGGCAATTGCAGCGAACATCCGCCCGAGCGGCTTAGGAGGACTCTCATGCGAAAACTGTCGCAGGCACACGCACCCCGTGGTACGCCCAGGGCCGATGATCACGGCCAGGCAGCCCACGCTGGCGCGGCTGGCAATTCGACCTCAGTCGGCCTTGCGCCGACGGCCATCCTGGGCAAGCGACGGCCAGGACCGGCAGACGCTTCAGGGCGCTTCGGCTTTGTTTGCGCGGCGCTGGTCGCTCTAGTCGGCTGCAGCGAGCCCCAACAGCCTGCCGCCGCAACCACCGAGGCGCGCGATGCCGGTGGCGTCGATGCCCAATTTGCGGTCGAGACGTTCGCGTTGGCTGAGCCGACGGTGACGATCGTCGATCCACCGGAAGGCAAAGAGTATTTCATCGATTACTCGGCCGCGGTGCCGGCCTCCATCAAGGTTGACATCAAGTTCACGGTCGCCAACTTCACGATTGGCGCCGGTCAAGGCCAAGTGCTGTGTGCGATCGACGGCAAGGCGCCGATCGCCGCGACCGCGTCGCCGATTGTGCAAGTCGATTTTGGCACCAAGAAGGGCATGCACGTCATTTCGTGCACTTTGGCCAACAGCGCTGGGCAGATGGAGAAAGCGACGACCGCGCGGTTCATCGCCCACGTGTTCTTCACCATGGACAAGTTTTCCAGCGACGCCAAAAACTTGTGCGCGCAGGGCATCGAGTGCGACGACAGCTTGGCTTGCTCGTCCGATGCCTGCGTCGATCTCAAGTGCGTTTACAAGATCGTGCCCACCTGCTGCGCCAACAACGGTGAGTGCGGCAACGGCACCAACTGCTTGAATCCCAACACGCTGACCTCGAAGTGCTCGTCGTGCACTGTCAATGCCGACTGCGACGACAGCGATGTGTGCACCACCAACACCTGCGATCTGAGTGGCTCGGTCGGCAAGTGTACGTATCCCAAACCGGATCCTGAGTGCTGCACCTTCCCAGATGCCGACCCAAAGGGCCTTGCCGCCGGCCAATGCGTGGACGCCAAGGCCTGCACCGTCGACAGTTGCAACACCACGACCAAGAAGTGCGCCCACGTCCAGCCTCCCGACACCTGCTGCTCCCCTTCGGAGTGCATCCCGCCCAACATTTGCCAAGTCGGCGACTGCGTTGATCTCGCTTGCCGCTACGGCAAAGACAGCCTCAAGCCCGGATGCTGCTTGGCCGACACCGACTGCGACGACAAAAACGAGTGCACCAAGAACACCTGCAGCACCACGGTCGGTCCCAACGGCTACAAGGTCTGCAGCAACCCACCAGACTCCGCGATGGGCGGCGTGGGCGTGTGCTGCATGACAGCCGGCACCACCTTGGAGTGCAACGACGGCAACACCTGCACCAACGACACCTGCACCAGCAACAAGTGCGTGCACGTGCAAGTCAAAGAGTGCTGCGCCGCCGATGTCGACTGCGATGACGCCAAGTTCTGCACCATCAACAAGTGCGTGATCCCCAGCGGCAGCACTACCGGCTTGTGCAACTACACCACCAAGACCTCGCCCACCTGCTGCGACACCATCGCCGACTGCGACGATGGCTTGTTCTGCACCATCCCGACTTGTGTGGGCCTGACCTCGACCAACCCCGGTTCGTGCACCCAAGCCAAGCTTGATCCCACCTGCTGCGACAAAGACAGCGACCCGGTCTGCAACGACAACAAGCTGTGTTCGCTCGATATTTGCGTCAACCACATCTGCGCCCACGGCAGCGATCCGTCCAAGCCCAACTGCTGCGAAGCCAACGCCGACTGCAACGACAACAACGCGTGCACCTCGGATACCTGCAACGTCGGCGCGACGATGCCTGTGATCTCAGGGATGAACGTGCGCTACGATGCCCGCAATTTGACCACGGTGACCAAAGATGGCGGCGGTCTGGTCAGCAAGTGGGCCGACCTCAGCGGCAACAACAACAGCCTGATTCCGAATCAGAAATCGCCTGTCTACAAAGCCAGCGCCATCAACGGCCTGCCAGCGATCGACTTCGGTGGCGTCGCCGGCATGGTCTCCAACTCGTACGCGGTGACGTCTAATGTGACGTTTTTCGTCGTCCTGCAGTGGGCTACGCCGGGTGGTTGGGGCTGCATCGCCCACCACGGCAACCGCGACTCTGACTGGTCGCTGGAGCAAAACGCCGCCAAGGGCGGCAACAACGTGCACTGGCAGTCCGTCAACGACAATGCCAACTGCGACATCGTGCTGACGCCCGGTACCAACTACGTGCTCGCCGGTCGCATCAACGGCACCGCCCGCACGTTTACGGCCACGACCACCGCCGGCACCACGACCGTGACGGCCACCGGCAATTCGATTGGCGCCAAGAACGCACTGATGTACATCGGTCGGTCAGATGCCAACGAAGGGTCCAACGCCATCATTGGCGAAATCGTCCACTACAACAAAGCGTTGACCGACACCGAGCGCGACGACGTCGTGAAAGCTTTGGCATCCAGCTGGGGCATCACGGCGGCCAGCGGCACGGCCAACACCTGCAACTTCGTCTCCAATGGCGTCGTCGGATGCTGCAACGCCAACGCCGACTGCGATGACAAGAATTGTGCCACGCAGGACTACTGCGACGGCTTCAACAAGTGCAAGTCGATCATGGCGGTCGACAAGTGCGCGGTCGCTTCGGACTGCGACGACGGCAACACCTGCACCACGGACAGCTGCGACACTTCGGGCGCCTGCGGGCAATGCCTGCACGATGTCAACCCGACGTGCTGCGCGCAAGACTTCCAGTGCGACGACAGCAAGGCGATCGGCATCACGCCGCCCAATCCCAAGGCCGTGTGCACGCTGGACAAGTGCAGCCTGACCACCAACAAGTGCAGCAACACCACCATTTCTGGGTGCTGCGTCGACGACGCCGACGCCACTTCGGTGTGCAACGACAACAACGCCTGCACCATCGAGTACTGTGTCAACAACAGCTGCCGCCACACCGTGCCCAAGAATGGATGCTGTGCCAGCGTTGCCGACTGCAACGACGGCAGCAAGTGCACCACCGACAGCTGCACCAACATCGTCAGCGGCAAGGGTTCGTGCGCCTACACCCAAGTCAGCGGATGCGTGTGCGATCCGCTATTGACGGCCCAGACCTTGGACTGCAACGACGGCAACAAGTGTACGCTCGACGCCTGCACCGGCGGCAAGTGCACCCACAGCAACATCACCGCTTGCTGCTTGGACCAATTCGACTGCAACGACGGCGGCCCGTGCACCATCGACATGTGCGTGCTCGACGAATGCGTGCACTTGCAAGATGTCGGCGAAGGCAAAGCGTGCTGCAGCGTGGCCACCGAAGCGGTCGACTGTGCCGCCTACAACAGCGAGTGCGCCAAAGGCGTCTGCGTCGATCAGACCGACGGCAGCAAGAAGTGCCAAGCCCAACAGCTGCCGGTCTGCACCGTCAACATTGGCTACTGTCAGGACTTCCAAAGTGGCAGCTCGCTGCCGACCATGGGATGGAATCCGACCGACATCGGCACCGGCAAGGCTGCCAACAATTGGAAGGCCGCGACCAACACCGGGTTGGGCCCCGACCAGCATGCGAAGCTCGACTGGACGCCGACGGTGGTCAACTACGAAACCTGCCTGCAGTCGCCGATCATCCAGGCCGCGGGCGCCAAGACCATCACCATTCAGTACGACCGCGAGTTTATCCCCAACGGCGGCGACAGCACGATCTCGGTCTACGGCAGCTTGGGCGGCGCCGCACCCGATTGGAAGGCCGCGACCGTCATCGACAGCAAGGCCTTGTCGACCACGCTCGGGCCAGAGACGATCGACGTCACGCTGCCCTCGGTCCTGACCGGCTCCAACGGCTTGCGCTTGGCGTTCTGCGTCAAGGGTGCGACCACTTTTGACATCACGAGCTACGCCTTGGACAACGTCTGCATCGTCAAGGGCGTCAAGCCCGTGCTTTCGGCGTGCCCGGTCAACCAAGTCGTGCCGTTCGCGACCAAGAAGGTGGTGCCGGTCAAGGCGACCGACGGCGATGCCGACGCGATCCTGAGCTTCTCGCTGGTCAAAGCCCCGGAGTTTGTGACGGTGTCCTCGGCGCTGTACTACTGGCTGGACAACTCGTGGAACAGCAACCTGACGATCTCGCCCAGCAAGTTGAGCCACGTCGGCACCTGGCCGGTCACGATCAAGGTCTCGGATGGGTCGCTGTACAGCACCTGTAGCTTTGACATCACCGTGACCTACCAGGGCGGCTACTTGGTGTGGCGCCCGAGCGACGTGCCCAAGATCATGGGCGACGCGCTGTTCAACGCTCTGGTTGCGCAAGGAGTGACAGCGCAGCACATCACCGACTTGAGCCTGTACCCGGATATGGTCGGCTTCCAAGGCGTGTTCGTGGCGCTGGGCGTGTATCCCAACAACCACGTGCTGACCAAGAGCGAGTCGGACCAGCTCAACCTGTACGTGGCCCAAGCCGGCCGTGTCTACATGGAAGGTGGCGACACCTGGGTGTTTGACCCGCAGACGCCGTTGCACGCCCAGTTTAAGGCGCTCCAAATCGGAGACTCTTCGACATTTGGCTTCAATGGGCCACTGAATGGCTCCGGCATGTACAACGACATCGCGCAGTCGCCGTCCAAGGTCTACAACTTTGGCTACGACGGCAGCTCGGCCTACAACAACGTCAATGATGTCATCGCCGGCAAGACCGACATCCAGCGCACCAAGACCGTATTGGTCAACACGGCGGCGACCGAGATCTACGGTGTCCAAGTTGGCCACGACGATCCGAGCGGCTACCGCACGGTGGCGTCTTCAGTGATGTTCGCGGGCGTCAAGTCGGCCAGCGGCATGGATACGCCCAAAGACATGATGGCGCGGATCATCTTCTTCTTCACCAACGGGTTTATCGACTGCTTGAACTCGGCCCAGTGCGATGACAGCGATGTGTGCACCGCCGACTCGTGCGTGGCCGGTGCGTGCATCAACAAGGCGACCTGCACCTGCGCGGCCGCCGGCCTGCTCTCGTGCGGCGGCTCGCAGCTGTTGGTCAGCAACGGCACGGGCTCGACCAACACGGTCGCCAGCTACAAGTGCGACAGCACCAAGTCGTACACCGGCAAGGAGTACGCGATCAAGTACACCGCGGTCACGTCCAGCCCGGTCACCGTCAACGTCACCGGCTTGACCAACCCCAGCCAGGCCATGATCTTCGTGCTCAAAGCCAACGCCGGCGCCTGTGACGCCAGCCAATGCATCGCCAAGGGCCAAGGCACCTTCTCGTTTGCGGGCGCGGCCGGCAACGACTACTTCATTGTCATCGACGTCCAGGGCGGCGGCACGGCGCAGGGAACTGTGACGATCAGCTGCGCGGCGCCCGAAATTTGCGACAACGGCACAGACGACAACGCCAACAATTTGGTCGACTGCAAGGACTTGGCCTCGTGCTGCGGCGCCACCAACTGCGCCGAAGAGTGCGACGGCGTCGACAACGACTGCGACGGCTCGACCGACGAAGGTTGCGACGACGACGGCGACGGCTACTGCGACAAAGACTTGGTCGTGGTCGGCACCCCGGCGAGCTGCCCCAAAGGTGGCAATGACTGCAACGACTTGCTCGGCACCGTCAACCCGGGCGCCTTGGAAATCTGCAACAACGGCAAAGACGACAACTGCAATGGCCTGAACAACGAAGACGACGCCAGCGGGTGCTTGGTGCTGTGGAACGACTTGGACAAAGACAGCTTTGGCGCAGGCGGCAGCAAGTGCATGTGCCAGACCTCGGGCTTCTTCAACGCCACCAAGGCCGGCGACTGCAACGATGCCGACGCCAAGATCAACCCCAACATGCTCGAGATCTGCGGCGACGGCGTCGACAACAACTGCGACGGCAGCCAAAACGATCTCAACGCCCAGGGCTGCTACGACTTCTTTACCGACGCCGATCAGGACTCATGGGGCACCGACCCCAAGAAGTGCCAGTGCCAGGGTGCGGGCGCGGTGACTTCGGTCAAGTACAAGGACTGCGACGACAACAACAAGCTGATCAACCCCGACTTGCTCGAGACCTGCAACAACAAGGACGACAACTGCAACGGTCAAGCCGACGAAGGGTGCGACGACGACAAGGACGGCTACTGCGACCTGTTGCTGGGCTATGTCACCATTGGCAGCACCTCGGCCATCTGCGGCGCGGTCAGCCAAGGTGCCAACTTGACGCTGAGCTGCACCGGCACCAGCACCATCACCTCGATCGACTTCGCCAGCTACGGCACCGCCGTCGGCGCATGCCCCGGCCCTTTGACCGCGTCGAGTTGCAATGCCCCAAACTCGCTGCAGATTCTCAAGACAGCCTGCTTGGGCAAGAGCTCGTGCACCGTCGGCGCCAACAACACCGTGTTCGGTGACCCGTGCGCCGACATCGGCAAGTCGCTCAAGGTTATCGCGACCTGCACCAGCTCGAGCGGCACCTCGCCCGACGTCTGCCCCAAGGGCGCCGGCGACAGCGACGACTTGGATCCGCTGATCAACCCAGCCGGCAAAGAAATCTGCGACGGCAAGGACAACAACAGCGACGGTGCCATCGACGAAGGATGCGACGACGACGGCGATCAGTTCTGCGACAAGACCATGATCGTGGTTGGCGCACCGGCAATTTGCGTCAAGGGTGGCGGCGACTGCGACGACAACAAGAAGCTGGTCAACCCGGGCGTCGCCGAAGACTGCAACACCACAGACGACGACGACTGCAACGGCAACAACAACGACGAAAACGCCGCCAACGCCGCGGTGTTCTTCTACGACAACGATGGCGACGGCTACGGCGTCAAAGCATTCAAGTATTACTGCCAGCCCGTCGGGTACTACAAGGCCAAGAAGACCGCCGACTGCGACGACACCAAGCCGAGCATCAACCCAGGCGCCATCGAAGTCTGCGACAACATGGACAACAACTGCACCGGCGTCATCGACGAAGGCTGCGACGACGACGGCGACAAGTACTGCGATCTGGTCCAGGGCATGGGCGGCTCGGGATCGACGGTGTGCCCCAACGGCGGCGGTGACTGCGACGACGCCAACGCCGCCATCAACCCCGGCAAAGCCGAAGTCTGCAGCAACGGCATCGACGACAACTGCAATGGTTCGGAGAACGACGCCGGCGCGGTCGGTTGCAACAACTACTACGCCGATGCGGACGGCGACGGCTTCGGCTCGGCGGCGAGCAAGTGCATGTGCGTGGCTTCGGGCACGTTCACGGTCACCAACAAGAACGACTGCGACGACCTCAAAGTCGCCGTGAACCCCACGGCAGTCGAAGTGTGCGACGACATCGACAACAACTGCGCGGCCGGCACCGACGAAGGATGCGACGACGACGGCGACAAGTGGTGCGACAACGCCATGACTACGCTGGGTAAACCGTTGGTGTGCGGCAACGGCACCGGCGACTGCTTGGACACCGACGCACTGGTCAATCCCGGTGTGACGCTGGAAGCCTGTGACAACAAAGACAACAACTGCAAAGACGGCATCGACGACGGCTGCGACGACGACAAGGACGGCTATTGCGACTCGGCGATGACCGTGAGCAACCCACTGCCGACGGTGTGCCTGAAGGGCTCGGGCGACTGTGTCGACCTCGACAGTGACGTCAACCCGGGTCAGAAAGAAGTGTGCGGCAACAACTTGGACGACAACTGCAACGGCAGCCAAAACGACATCAACGCGACCAACTGCGTCAACTACTACTTTGACCAAGACACCGACGGCGTGGGTCTCAACATCGGCCAATGCCTGTGCACGGCCGCTGGCACCTACACCGCGACCGCCAACGGCGACTGCGACGACCAGAACAAGCTGGTCAAGCCCGGCGTGCCCGAGCTGTGCAGCACCGTCGGCATCGACGACAACTGCAATGGCGACAGCAACGACGAGAACGCCACGGGTTGCGCGAACTTCTTCCTCGACACCGACAAAGACGGCTACGGCCTGCTCGGCTTGACCAAGTGCCTGTGCGTGGGCGGCGCAACCTACACCGCGACCCAGTCGGGCGACTGCAACGACAACGCCGCGGCCGTCAACCCTGGCAAGACCGAGGTCTGCAACAACGTCGACGACAACTGCAAGACCGGCATCGACGAAGGCTGCGACGACGACGGTGACAAGTACTGCGACACCACCATGATTACCGTCGGTGCACCCAATGCCTGTCCGTACGGCGGCGGCGACTGCGTCGACACCAACGCCAGTGTCAACCCGGGCACCAACGAGAAGTGCGACGGCTTGGACAACAACTGCGCGACCGGCACCGACGAAGGATGCAACGCCGACGGCGACTTGTACTGCACGACCTCGATGGTCACGGTCGGCACCCCGCCGGTGTGCAGCAAGGGCGGCGGCGACTGCAACGACGGCAACAACGGCGTCAACCCGGGCGTCGCTGAAAACTGCGCGACGACCTACGACGACAACTGCAACAGCGACACCAACGACGAAAATGCCTCTGGATGCACGGCGTTCGGCGTCGACGTCGACGGCGACACCTACTCCGACAAGGCGTTGGCCACCAAGTGCTTCTGCAAGGGCAGCACCATCTACACCGGCACCAAGACCAACGACTGCAACGACAAGAATGAGCTCATCAACCCGGGCATCGCCGAGCTGTGCGACAACGTCGACAACAACTGCAACGCTGCGACCGACGAGGGATGCGACGACGACCTCGACAAGTACTGCGACTCGGCGATGATCACCATCGGCAAGCCGACAATCTGCAGCTTTGGCGGCGGCGACTGCGCCGACAGCAATGCCAACGTCAACCCAGGTAAGGCCGAAGTGTGCGCCAACACGCTCGACGAAAACTGCGATGGCTCGCTCAATGGCCTGAATGCCTCGGGATGCACGCTGTACTACCTCGACGGCGACGGCGACACCTACGGCGTCAACGTCAGCCAGTGCTGGTGCACTGCCACCGGCTTGTACAAGGCCGATGGCACCAAGCTCGGCGACTGCGACGACACCACCACCGCCGTTAACCCCGGCGTCACTGAAGTCTGCGGTGACAGCAAGGACAACAACTGCAACGGCACCCAAAATGACACGGGTGCGAGTGGCTGCGCCAACTTCTACCAAGACGGCGACAAAGACGGCTACGGCGCCGGCGCCGCCAAGTGCCAGTGCTACGCCGAAGGCACCTACATCACCAGCACCACCGGCGACTGCGACGACGCCAACATCAGCGTCAACCCGTCGATCAAGGAGATGTGCGACGGCTTGGACAACAACTGCGGCACCGGCACCGACGAAGGCTGCGACGACGACCTGGACAAGTGGTGCGACAGCGCGATGACCACCAAGGGCAATCCCACGGTGTGCCCCAACGGT
>CANMNA010000012.1 GCA_947499075.1 Myxococcales bacterium | reverse complement strand
GATTGCGCAGTCCGCCATGACCGCACGGTAGCGGCAAGTTTGCCCAGAATCAAGGCGCTGTGTGCCGCGGGCGATCATGGCTGAGCCGGTTTGGCCGTGCCCGCCTGCAAGTGGACAAACAGCGCCGCCAGCCGCGACCGATAGGTCTCTAGCGCCTCTTCAAATGCTTTGGCTTGGCCCGACTCATTGGGCATCGCGGCATAGCCCGCCAGCGCCGCGCTGACCGTCTTGGCGTACTGGCACAGCACCTGGACCGACCGGAAGATGTCGGCCAGCTCGCCAGCAAACTGCTTGTGGTTTGAGAGGTTGCCAAACGCAAGCCCCAGCGACTCATAGTTGGCGGTCAGTGTCTTGGCCATCGTGCCGACTTCGTTGGCCGGCATCGCGCCCATGCGCAGCGCCTGACCCAGCCCCGCCAGCGCAAAATGACCGTGCAGAACTGACACAACGGACGACCGTGCCAGCGTCTCCAACAGCGCACCTGCCGGATCAGGCTGCTTGTCGTCGGTGGGTGCAGGCGCGGCCAGCGCCTTGTCCAGGGCCGCTAGCAATTGGGCCAATTGGGCGTCGGCACGCAGGCCTTGCGCGGGCGCAGCTTTGGTCGGCGCGGGCTTGGGCTCCTCGGTCTTGCCTTTGTCTGCTGTGGGCTTAGCTGGCGCTGCCTTGGCCGCTGCGGACTTGGCTGGGGTCGGCTTGGCGGCATGCCCCACTGCCGGCTGCAGCGTCAACGTAACTGCACAGGCCACCGCCCAGGCTAGGCCAGGGCGGCTTGAGGTCAATTGCAGGGTCATCTGGCCGCCCTCGCGGCACTTCACGGCCGCGCTACAGATGGTACACTGGCCGCCGGTCGCCCACCACTGGCGAAGGCCTTGCCCCGCATGTTGTGCCTGCAGTCGCGCACCGAGTCAGCCTGGCTGCAGCGCGCGGTGGCGCACACCGCCGACATCTTGATCGATCACGCCCATTGCGAGCGCAAGGCGGCGACCAATGCGCTGCAGATCCTCGGGCGCTTTCCCGACCGGCCCGAGCTGGTCGCCCCACTCTTGGCGCTGGCCCGCGAGGAACTGGAGCACTTTGAGGTGGTGCTGGCGCTGCTGCACACGCGCGGCATCGCGCTGGGCTCGCAAGTGCCGTCGGGCTACCAGGCCAAGCTGCACCAGCTGATGCGCCGCGATGCGCCCCACAAGTTGCTGGACGTGCTGCTGGTGGCCGCGCTCATCGAGGCCCGCAGCTGCGAGCGCTTCAAGATCCTGGCGGCGCACCACCCCGATGGCGAGCTGCGGCAGGCGTTTGCCAGCTTGCTGGAGGCAGAAGCCCGTCACCATGCGACGTTTGTGCGGCTGGCTGAGCTGGTGGCCCCCCGCGAGGAGGTCCGGTCGCGGTTGAGCGCGCTGGCGCAAGCCGAGTGCGCGATTCTCGAAGCAATGCCTGCGGTGGCGCGCATTCATGCGTAGGTTTGCGGCGGTGGCGTGTGGCGCGGTTGCCCTCCTGGGCTGCTCGACCGCCGCCGCGCCCGGTCCTGTCGCCCACACCGCGCTGGACACCGCGGAAGCGCTTGTTGCATCGGATACCGCGCCGGCCGCCGACTTCGAGGCAACCGCCACCTGGGACACGCCTGACCTCGGCGCAGGGGTCCCGGTCGACGCCGGCGATGTCGCAACCGGCACCGCAGACGGTGCGCCTGAGGTGTTTGGCCCCGACACGGCGCTCTTCGACGCGGTGCCGGATGCCACTGACCCATCCGACACGCCAGCCGATACGCCGCCCGCGCTGGAGGTTGCCGCCGAGGTGTCGGCTGTCGCGGCTCCGGGGCTGGCCCTGCAGGTCAACGGCGCCGGCTTGGGCGCCGCGACGCTGTACATCTTCGCGCTGCCGGTCAGTGAATTGGCTTCCGCTGGCGGTCCCAAGCCAGGGTCGGCGGTGATCGCCGCCCAGTTGCCCGGCATCAAGCCGCCCTACACCGGCACCGTGAACCTGCCCAAGGGCGACTGGGTCGTGGGCGCCCTGTTGTCGAAGGGCGGCTTTGACCCCTTTATGGCCACTGGCGTGGCGTTTGGGTGCGCCGACGGCAAGCCGTGGGCGATCCAGAGCGATGGCACGACCTGCCAGCCCGCGAGCTTGACCTTGACGCTGTCGCCACCCGAAGCCACGCCGCCCATCGCCACGCTGTGCGGATCAGGCGGCGGACCGAGCACGGGCGCGCCCGTCGGCATGCTCAGCGAGGCGTTTGCAGCGACACCGCCCTCGACCCAAGCGGGTGGGGCCCACTTGCTCGACGGTCGTCAGATCGGCGGCATGTACTGGGTCGCCGGCCACCAAGATGGATGGGTCAGCTTCGAGTTGTCGCCCGGCTCGACGCCCGTCGACTTGGCCGGGTGGAAGACCCAAGGGCAAGGCCTGTGCAGCCGGCTGGCTAGGGTCGGCAATCGGCTGTGGTGTACGACCCGCCGGCCGGCGACGGGGTGGACCCAGATCAACCCGCTGACGGGCACCGCGACCACGTTCGGCACAGTCCAGGTGCCCAGTGGCCAGCTGCTCGATGGCGTGGCGCCGCTCGCCGACCGCGTGCTGTTTGCTGCCCACGCCGCGGGCCTGGTGACGCTGCTGGCCGACCCACCCTTTACGCCCCTGCCGCTCACGATCAGCGCAACGCTGGATGATCCGTGGGACGTGGCCGCCGTCGGCAGCGACGTGCTGGCGGTCGCCGATGGCAAGGGCGGTCTCAAAGTGCTCGCGGTGGCCACCTCGCCACTTCAGTTGCAGCAAGTTGCCGCGGTCGCGCTGCCGGGCCTGTCGGGCTGGCTGGGCGTGGTGGGCAAGCAGGTGCTGGTGGGCTCGCCCTCGGGCTACCTGCATGTGGTCGACCTGACCGTGCCGACTGCTCCCGTCGTGCAGGGCCAGCTGGTTTCGCCGTGGCCGGTGTGGGGCGTCGCCGCGGCGGGCGGCCTGGGTTTTGCGGCTGCCGGCGCCCTGCTGTGGGGGGTCGATCTGCCCAAACCGGGTGCGGTGGTGGGCAAGCTCAAGCTGCGCGCGGCCGAGCGCAGCTGGCATTACGCGCTGGACGTTGACCCCTTCGGTCCGGCGGCTTCGGCCACGCAGTTGGTCACCGCTGAGTTTGCGGCGGTCCGCCTGCTCGACATCGACGCCAAGGTGTTGGCGGGGCCGATGGTTGTGGCGCCCAAAGCGGTCTTTAGCAAGCCAACGGCAGTGGGCGGCCAGCTGCAAGGCAAGCTGCTCTTGCGCAATTTCGGCCCGGCGAGTGCGCTGGTGACTGAAGTGCTGTGGCTGGAGGACGACAAGGCTGGCGCGCCACCGGCCAAGCTGGCGCTGGGCGGGTTGCCCATCACCGTGCCGGCGGGCGGCCAAGTGGTGCTGTCGTTGCAAGCGACCAAGGCGATCAAGGGCGCGTCGCTGCACTTGATCAAGCTGCAGACGCCGCTGGGCGAGCACGTGGTGCAGTGGCAAGAGGTGACACACTTGCTGCCCGGCGATCCGCTGCCGCCACTGGCGTATCAGGACGCGACCAAGCAATTGATCAACATCAATGCCGCACTGCAAGGCAAGCCCGGCGTGGTGATGGTGGCCGCGCACGCCTGCCCGGTGGCGCTGGCGAGCCTGGCGGCGATGGCCCAAGCCCTGCAGCCTCTGGTTGCCCAAGGCAAGGTCGCAGCGGTCGCCATTGACCCATGGGACAAGCCCGATCTGGTGCCGGAAATGGCGGTGATCACCGCTAATTTTCCAATTCTGTTCTCGCCGCTGACCACCAATGACAGCCACGGTTACTCGGCCTTGCTGCAGGATGTCCTGGCCCAGCCGACCAACAACGCGGCGCCGATGCCGATTGTCTATGTGCTGGATAGCAAAGGAATCATCGTCGATGCCCGCCAAGGGTGGGAGCCGGCGGCGCTGGCCGAAGCGCTGCAAAGTCTGGGTGTTGCGCCGTGATTAGGCCATGGCTGGCGGCACTGCTCTTGTCTGGATGTCTGCAAGGGCCCTTGACTGACCCTGCTGCGGCAGCCCGCGTTGCGGTTGATACGGGCGACGTCGTTGATGAAGTGGACGCCGCAGCGCCTGCGGCGCAAGGCGATGTCGCCGTGCCAGCGCCGGGCGATGCGGTCGCACAGCCTATCGCCGACCAAACCGCAGCAGAAACCGTAGACGTGGTCGGCGAGGTGCCTGTTGCGCCCGCGCCCGATGCGGCCGCGCTGACCGACGCCGGCCCTTGCGACCCGGACGCCAAGCCCTCGCCCAACGCCGGTTTGGGCCCCGCGCCCGCTGGTCAAGCGGGATGTCCCCCCGGCATGACCGCGATCTCCCAAGGCGTGGCCAAGGCGTTTTGCGTCGATCGCTGGGAGGCTGCGCTGCAATTGCAGCAAGGTGGCGCTTGGGTGGAGCACTCACCTTATTGGAACCCCGGCGCCCTGACCGTGCGCGCGATTGCCCGGCCCGGGCAAGTCCCCCAGGGATACATTTCTGGCAAACAAGCCCAAGTCGCCTGCCAGGCCGCGGGCAAGCGCTTGTGCACCGACGCCGAGTGGCTGCGCGCCTGCAAGGGTCCTGCGGGCACCACCTACCCGTATGGCGCCAATTTGCAGGCCAAAGTCTGCAACGACAGCCGTGCGCAACACCCCGCGATCGAGTACTTCGGCACCGCCGCACAGTGGATTTGGAGCAAGCTCGGCCACCCGTGCCTCAATCAGTTGCCCAAGAGCTTGGCCAAGACGGGCGCGCACCCAAGCTGCGTCGCGGCCGAAGGCGCGATGGACCTGATGGGCAACCTGCACGAGTGGACGGCCGACCCTGCCGGCACCTTCCGCGGCGGCTTCTACGTCGACACCAAGCTCAACGGGCCCGGATGCCTGTATGCCACCACCGCCCATGACACCGGCCACTGGGACTACTCGACCGGCTTTCGCTGCTGCGCCGACAAGCCCTGACCGTGCGGATTTGGCGTTTTGCGCGGCACGGGCTATCTTGGCTCACAGCGTTTATCGCTGTCTCGGATTGTGCCGATGGTCTCCAGCAGCATCTCAGCCGAAGCGGACCTCGCGCCCTCGATGCTCATCGCGATGCCGGGCATGGACGACGGCTTTTTTTCGCGCAGCGTGATCCTGCTGGTCGAGCACAGCAGCGACGGCGCGGGCGGGGTGGTGCTCAACCGCGTCGCCCCTCTCGATCTCAATACGCTGCTCAAGTCGACAGGGCTTGATGAGGCGCCGCTCGGCGGTCATCCGGTGTGGGTGGGCGGCCCGGTCTCGCCGCAGGCGGGCTTGGTGCTGTATTTTGACGAGGGTGGTGATCGCTACGACCACGATGTCGAAGTGGTGCCCGGGCTGCGCCTGTCGGCTTCGATGAACGTGCTGCGCGATCTGGCGGCGGGCAAAGGTCCCAAGAAGTTCGGGCTGTATCTGGGTCGGGCCGGATGGGGGCCGGGGCAGCTGGAGGGCGAATTGGCCAGCGGCGCTTGGCTGACCACCGAGCCGGACCTGTCGCTGTTGTTTGCCACCGACGGCGATGGGGTGTGGCGGCGGGCGCTGCAGTCGCTGGGCACCGATGAGCAGCACGTGGTCCGTGAAATTGCGTTGGCGTGAACTGGTGAGCCGTCCTCGCTTTTTTGCGCTCGTGTCGCTGCTGCTGTGCGTCAGTTGCAGTGCCGCCAAGCCAGTCGGCGAAGACGCAGCCGTGGCTGCCGACGCTGCCCCTGCAGACGCTGCAGCCGAAGACGCCGGCCCCATCGCCGGCTCAGACGCTGCAGCAGACTCCGCCAAGCCAGACACGGCCGTTGCCGATACTGGGCCACCCGACCTTGACGTCGCCATCGGCGATGCTGGCTTAGTGACCGCGCCCGACGGATGCACCCCCAATTGCAAAGGCAAAATCTGTGGCCCCAACGGCTGTGGCGCGGTGTGCGGGTTCTGCAAGTCGGGCGAATTCTGCGCCGCCGATGGCAGCAAGTGCTCCGGGTTTTGCGACAAGGACTGCACCAACAAGGCTTGCGGCCCCGATGGATGCAACGGCGTGTGCGGCACCTGCGCCAGCGGGTTGCACTGCGGCGACGACTTCAAGTGCTACACCGACAGTTGCGTGGGGTCTTGCGCCGGCAAGGTCTGCGGCGACGATGGATGCGGCAAGACCTGCGGGCTGTGCGCTGGCAACGACTTCTGCGACGCCGGGCAGTGCAAGGCCAACGCATGCAAGGGCATCGACGCACAGAAAGGCAACTGCGAAGGCGACTTTCTCATCGCGTGCACCGGCAGCGGTGCCGCCGCCAAAAAGCTGACCAAGGACTGTGCGGCACCGCCCAATCTGCAGAACCTGACCTGCGGATGGGATCCTGCCGTCAACAAGAATGCTTGTATTGCCAAGGCTTGCGATCCCAGCTGCACCACCGATGCCGGCGACAAGATCGTGTGCGGCAACAACGCCTGCGGCAAGCCCTGCGGCGCCTGCGCCGACGGATGGAAGTGCAACGTGACCGCCTGCGCACCCGCTGACGGGGCCACCTGCACGCTGAGCAACTTCGCGCAAGAAGGGCAATGCCAGGGCAGCGTCTGGGTCTACTGCAACACCGGCAAGATCAAGATGGTCGACTGCCTCAAGATGGGCTTTGACAGCTGCGGGTGGAATGGCGCGGCCGCCAAGTTCGAGTGCAAGTAGCCGTCAGGTCGCTTCGGCCCGCGCCGCCGTCATGTTGGCCAACATCTGCTTGTAATCGGTGCCTTGACGCGCCCCCGATGGCCCAAAGAACACGTCTTGCAGCGTCAGCCCCAAGGCCGGCGCCGTCTGCCCACCGTGGGTGCGGTCGCCCGACGCCAGCAGCTGCGCCGCGAGTTCTGGCGCAAACCGGTGGCGGCCGATGCCGACCAACGTGCCAGCCATGATCCGCACCATGTTGTGCAAGAACGCATTGCCATCGATCGTGATCTCGACAATCTCGCCGACCTGATCGACGTCGATCGCGCGCATGTGGCGCAGCGTGGTCTGCGCGCTGCAGTGCACCGAGCGAAAGGCCCTAAAATCGTGGATGCCGACCCAGTGCGCCGCACCCTGGCGCATCGCCGCGACGTCGAGCTTGCCGCGGACCAGCCACACCGTTCGGCGCAACAGCGGCGGCTTAACTACACCAGCATACACACGGTAGACGTAGCGTTTGCCGACGGCATCTGAGCGCACATCGAACTCGGTGGGGCGCTCTTCAGCCGTGAGCACTTTGACATCGGGTGGCAAGAACGCGTTGAGACCCAAAATGGCTCCGCGCGCAGGGATTTGGACATCGGTGCGCACCAGCACCGGCATGCGCTCGGCGTGCACGCCGGCATCGGTGCGCGAGCTGCTGCGCATGACCACGCTCTCGCCGAATTTCTCTAGCCACGCCGTTTCCAGGGCGCCGCCGACGCTGCGGATCCCGTCGGCCTGGCGCTGAAAACCGGCGAAGTCGGTGCCGTCAAACTGCACCCACAGCAAAATCGCGCGGCTGTGGGGCATGGTCAGTCCTCACATGTCAAAAGCCAAGCCAAACAAGTAGATGCCGTCTGACAGGTCGATGCTCTTGACATTGTTGAAGTCGTTGAGGATTCGGCGGTCGTACTCGGCAAACAGGTAGCTGTGGTTGACACCCATCTCGATGTCAAAGCTCTTGGCGGCTTGCGGCTCGAGCACGTCGAGCAAGAAGCGTATGCCGAAAGCCGCGTGGTAGCCACCGGTGCCGCCCAGCGCTTCGCGGCTGGTGCCATCGGCCAGCTTGAATTTCGAGATGTTCTCGGTGCCGTTGAGCATCCACCACACCGCGTACATGGCGCCGACTTTGGCGTAGGGCACCAGCGGCACGCCCCACTTGAACGCCATCGGCTCCAGGCGGTACACCAAGTCGAACGACAGCGGCATGATCTTAAACGTAGTCGCATCGCTCGACGCCGCGCCCGACGTCCTGATGATGCCCTTGCCGGTCTGCTTCCACCAGCCAAAACCCAAGCCCAGCGACAGGGCGCCGAAGCGGTCCCAGACCCGAAAGTCGGCGGAGCCGCCGTACTCCCAGCTGCCGCCGTCGAAAATGTCGCCATAGGGCTTGGTCTTGCCACTGAACGCGCCATCGACGTTGGGCAGGTAGAACGCGCCGCGAAAATCGATGCTGTTTTCAAGGGGTGAAGTGGCCAGCGCCGGTGCAGGTGTGACTGCCACCGCTACCAGTGCGGCCAAAACTGCCGCGATGACGCCACGGCGGCGCAGGCGCACGCCAAGCGCCGTGACCATCAAGCCTACCAGCCACGCCCATCCGGTGCTGACGGGCCGCGCGGTACACGCTGCAAATCCGCCTTCCTCGCCGCCGCCGGCCTGCTGGTAGTGTTGCCAGGCATCGACAACTTCGACCGGGGTGCCTTGACCCTGCTCCGAGAAATCCGACTCATTGTCGTTGGCGTCGATCGCCGTGACGGCGACGTAGTACGGCTTGCCGTTGGTCAAGTCTTTGATTTGGTAGGTTTTTGCCGTGACCTTGTCGCTCTTGCTGGCCTTGCTGGTGCCCAGCGCAACTTTGGAGGCTTCAATCGGCAAGTCGGCCCAGTACACATACGAGCCCGCGACTTTGCTCTCGTCGCCGTGGGTCCACGCCAGCTGCAGGTTGCTGCCGCCGGCGGTGACGGTGCTGAGCTTGGGCACGGCTGGGCCGGCCAGATCGATCAGAAACCGGCTCTTGAAGGCCACAATGGCCTGATTGACGCCTCTGGACGCCTGATCGTTGACCAGGAAGTACACGTACGCATCCTGTTCGCTGCCTTCGTTGCAGGTGGTCGACCGGCCGATCAGATCGCGCAGATCGATCTCGTCGGAGAACGTCGCGCCGATTGCGTACGTGTGTTCGCCGTTGACCACGCAATTGGTCTCGGTGTCGAGTTTTTGCAACGACGTCTCGGTGCAGCTGCTGCCCTTGGCCGAGGCCTTGACCGCGCCGGTGTAGTTCGAGCCGAGCATCAGCGTCGGGACCCACGTCCAGTTGATCTTGATGACCGGCTTCTTGGCCACCAAGATCGCTTTGCAGTCGGCGTGGTTGATCACGTGGACGTCGTCAATGCTGCCAGGTGTCGACAGGGCCAGCCCCAAGCGCTTGTTCAGCACGTAGTCCGAACCCGCCGCCGCTTCAACGTTCTGAATCTGGACTTGCGGAATTGCCGCTGCCGGCAGGGCCCATAGCGTCGCGATCAGGCTGAACAGGATTGGCAAGGTCGTCGGGCGCATCCAGGTCTCCAGTGGCCGGGTCCGTGCGGTGGGCACAGCAGCCACGGTGGCAGTATGCACAGCGCGTGCCAAAGTCCGCCGTGCCCAAATACCGCAGCTAGCAGCAGTTGTTCCCGCGGCCACCGAGGCGGGCCAGCCAAAATGCCCGCGGCAGGGTCGGGCTAGACCCTAGCCGCGTGCCATTTTGGCAAACCACGGCGCTCAACGCGCGCCGTGCACCAAGCCGAACTTGGCGGCCAGCGCCGCGATCTGGACCGCGTTGGTCGCGGCACCCTTGCGCAGATTGTCTGCCACGACCCACAGCGCCAGACCGTACGGCACCGAAGCGTCGCGGCGAATTCGCCCCACGTACACTGAATCGGTCTCCGCGCAGTCCAGCGGCATGGGGTACAGCTTGTTGGCCAAGTCGTCGACCACCACCACGCCATGGGCCGCCTGCAAGATCTTGCGCGCTTCGTCAGCCGTGATCGGGCGATCAAATTCGCAGACCACCGACTCACTGTGGCCGCAGAACACCGGCACCCGCACCGCGGTCGGGCACACCGCCAGGTTGGGCAAGCCCATGATTTTGCGCGTCTCGTGGACCAGTTTCATCTCTTCGTCGGTGTAGCCGTCTTCGGCCGCGCTGCCAATGTGCGGCACCACGTTGAATGCGATCCGGGCGTGATGCACTTTGACATCGAAGGGTTTGCCGTTGAGCAGCGCCACGGTCTGCTCGCTGAGCTCGTCCATGCCTTTTTTGCCGGCGCCCGAGACACTTTGGTAGGTGCTGACCACTATGCGCTTGAGCCCCGCCGCATCGTGCAGCGGCTTGAGGGCCACCACCATTTGAATTGTTGAGCAATTCGGATTAGAAATCAGGCCATTGTGCTTTGCGATCGCCTCGGCATTGACTTCGGGCACCACCAGCGGCACGCCTGCGTCCATCCGAAACGCGCTGGAATTGTCGATGCACAGGCATCCGCGCCGCGCTGCATCCGGCAGCATCTGCTTGGAGACCGCCGAGCCCGCCGACGCCAGCACGATGTCGATCCCGTCAAACGCATTCGGCTCGGCCAGCCGCACCGTCAGCTCGCGGTTGCCATACTCAACAGTCTCGCCGACCGAGCGCGCCGACGCCAGCGCGATGACTTCGGAGGCTGGAAACCGCAGCGCATCGAGCACGCTGAGCATCTCGCGGCCGACCGCGCCAGTCGCGCCGAGTACGGCGACTTTGTACTGTTTTGTCGTCATGTTTGCTCTTTAAACACTGGGCTGAACACCACTGGCCCGAACACTGGCCCGAACACTGGCCAGAATACTGGCCCGAACACTGGCCAGAACACCACTGGCCTGAACACTGGCCCGAACACTGGCCAGAACACTGGCCCGAACACTGGACCGAACACTGGCCAGAACACTGGCCTGAACACTGGCCTGAACACCGAGATTGCCAGCGAGATCAACGGCCGGGTCTGCAGCGAGCCCGGCGTCAGCCCCGGCCTTCTGCCTGCTGCGGCCCTACGCTGCATGGCCCCGCGGTCAGGACTGCGGGGCGCGACCCGGCGGCGGCGGCGGAATCACCACCGGAGCCAAACCGGGTGGCGGCGGCGGTGGCATCATCACCGGGGCACTACCCGGCGGCGGGGGCGGCGGCATCGCCGGCTTGGGCGGCTGCCAGCTCACCGGATGCAGCCGCACGACTACCGTAGTGATGTTGTCATGGCCACCGCGGGCCTTGGCCAACTCCGTCAAGCGGTGGCTGGCCACTGCAGCGCTCGTCGCGTTGCGCACGATGGCGGCGATCTCTTCGTCGCGCACCAGATCGGTCAAGCCATCGGAGCACAGCAAGTAGGTGTCGCCGCATCGCGCACTGCATACGAAAAGGTCAACCAGCACTGACTCTTGCAAGCCTAGCGCCCGCACGATCACGTTCTTGTACGGAAACGACTCGATCTCTTCGGGCTGCAGCAGGTTCATGCGGATGTACTCGTTGAGCAACGAGTGGTCCTCGGTCAATTGCTGCAGCTTGCCGCTGCGAATGCGGTACAAGCGGCTGTCGCCCACATTGGCGATATGCACCTTGTTGCCCACGAATGCGGCCGCAACCACCGTTGTGCCCATGTCCCGCAACTGCTCGTGCTGCTGGGCCAGCCGGAACACCGAGATGTTGGCGCTCTCCACAGCTTTTTTCAGGCGCAAGGCGTGGGGGCTCTGGTCGGCCTCGGCCATCGGCTGGCCGCCGCGACGCTGACGCAAATACGCCGACTTGACCCGCTTGGTCAGGTCCGGGTTGGCGTAAAACGCCCGCACCGACTCAATGGTAAAAGCCGACGCCACTTCGCCAGCCGAGTGACCGCCCATGCCGTCGGCGACCACGTACAGCCGCTCGTCTTCGAGCAGCAGCAGGGCGTCTTCATTGCCGTCGCGGACCAAGCCGACGTCGGTCAAGCCAAACGTCTCCAGCTTGTGGCGGGCAGGCTTGGGTACGCGCGGGGCTTTGGCCGCCTTTACCGTGGCGATGCCACCTCTGGCCGCCTTTACCGTGGCGATGCCACCTTTGGCCGCCTTTACCGTGGCGATGCCACCTTTGGCCGCCTGCAATGCGGAAGCAACGGCGTTCGCTGCTGGAGCGACGGCCAACTGGCCTTTGGCGGTCCGCTGCGAAGTCGTTGCTGCCATGCGCGATCCCTGTTGGGTGGGCGTGCGTATCAACCGTAGCCCTAACTCGAAACGACCCGGGAGCCGGGCCGTTCCAACCGTTCGATGTGCACGCGGCTGGACAGGCACTTGCTGCCGAGCGCGGGGCGCGCCGAACGTAGCGTGACCACCGGCTTCTGTCAAACTGATGGCGCATGTGCGCCACCCGGTTCGCGTGACTACGGGCGAAGGCGGTCCATCAAGCGCGGAAAAGCGATGGTCTCGCGGACATGAGGTAGGCCGCACATCCACGCGACCGTCCGTTCCAGCCCGATGCCAAATCCGCCGTGCGGCACCGAACCGAAGCGGCGCAGGTCGAGGTACCACTCGAAAGCACTGCGCGGCAGCCCATGCTTGTCGATCATCGCCAGCAGCGTGTCGTAGTCGTCCTCGCGCTGCCCACCGCCGATGACCTCGCCGTAGCCTTCTGGCGCCAGCATGTCGACACTGAGGCTGCGCACTGGATCGTTCGGATCGCGCTTCATATAAAAAGCTTTGATTTCGGCCGGGTAGCGCTGCACAAAGATCGGCGTTTCGAACAGCCGGGTCAGAGTTGTCTCGTCATCGGCGCCCAGATCGTCGCCGAACTGGATGTCCGAACCGAGCTCTTGCAGCTTGGCGATCGCGGTCGCGTAATCCATGCGCACAAATGGCTTGCGCACCTGGGCCAGCGCCTCGCGGCGCGGCTTGAGCTGGCGATCTTCCTCGGCTTCGCTGCGGATCGTATCGATGGTGTCTAGCTCGGCGCCACAATCCTGCAGCACCGCGGCGGCGATGGCACACGTCATGTCTTCCGCCAGATCGACGACGCCCTCGAGTTGCAAAAAGGCCGCCTCCGGCTCGCACATCCAAAACTCGGTCAAGTGACGACGAGTCTTGGACTTTTCCGCTCGAAACGTCGGGCCGAAAGTGTAGACCTTGCCCAGCGCCATCGCCGTCGCCTCACTGTACAGCTGCCCAGACTGGCTCAGGTAGGCCTTCTCGTCATGGTAGTCGGTCTCAAACAGCGTCGATGTGCCTTCACAGGCGTTGGGCGTAAAGATCGGCGTATCGACCAGTACATAGCCGTTGCTATCGAAGAAGTCGCGGATAGCTTTGACGATGCGGGCGCGGACCCGCAAGATCGCATGCTGGCGCCGCGATCGCAGCCACAGGTGCCGATGATCCATCAAAAAGGCCACGCCGTGCTGTTTGGGCGAGATCGGGTACTCGGCCCGCGCCGCGCTGACCACCAGCAGCGCATCGCAGGCGATCTCGTAACCCGAGGCGGCGCGCTCGTCCTTGCGCACCGTGCCCGCCACGATCAGCGAGGTCTCCTGCAGCAGATGGTCGGCCTGCACAAAGGTCGCTTCGTCGACATCGCCTTTGAACATGACGGCTTGGATGATGCCCGAACCATCGCGCACCTGCAGGAAGTGCAGCTTGCCCTTGCTCCGGCGGTTGGCCAGCCAGCCGCGCACCTGAACGCGCTGGCCATCGAACTGACCGATCTCGCAGATGCGCGCCACCGGCATGTCGCCGATGGAGCTCGCAAGCGTGGGTGACGGGGTCGCCATAGCAAGCCTCTGTGGGCGAGCGTGGCACACACGCCGAACGCTGCCCGATGGTGGGGTACGAAAAACACAACCGCGGAGCCGATGGCGCGGACCTAGGCCCGGCCACCGACTCCGCGGTGCAACCTGTGGTCGGGCGAAGGGCTACTTGCCGTCGACCTTGTTCTTCAGCTCAAGACCGACCTTGAAGAACGGCATCTTCTTGGGTCCAACCTTGACGGCGCTGCCCGTCTTGGGATTGCGGCCGGTGTACGCGGGGTAATTGCGCACGGTAAAATTGCCAAAATTGCGAATTTCAATGCGCTGGTCTTTCTTCATCGCGTCCACCATCATCTCGAAAATCGAGTTGACCACGGTGGCGGCCTTGTCTTTGGTCAAGTTGGCTTTCGATGCGACGGCTTCAATCAGGTCGGACTTGGTCATGGCGCTGCCTCTGGTACAAAGTTGTTGCAGCACACGCTGCAAGGGGTTGAAATTCCTTATCCGGTCGACGGGGCGAGCGCGCCCGGGCCGGGGGAGGCGGAGTTTAGAAGGGTTGCGCGCGGGGTGCAAGTGGGTGCGCAACCATTTTCAGCAGGTTGCGGCGGGCCTGTCCAAAAAATCGCAAATCGACACATTCCCGAACGGACTTCTCGCTACTTCTTGCACTTGATGCCGGTCGGGTTGGGGTACTTTTTCTTGAGTAAATGTCCAGCAGAATCAGCACCTTTACACTTGTCGATCGCATTGGGGGACCACGACACGGTGGCTGCGCACCACAGATCTTTCTCGTCCATCGCTGGGCCAATTTTGGTAGCGGCGAGCTTGCCGTCCAGATAAATCCTGACTGTTGGCGTGGACTTACCGAAGGTCCATGCCGAGAGGTAGGCCGCGCCGATGTGGTAAACCTTGCCGGCCTCGGGGACATGCAGGCCGATGTTCTCAGGGCCCCAGCCGTCCTTATCGTCTAATTCCAGGATCGCGTCGTCGTCGTAGCTGCTGATGTCGCCCCATTGTGTCAATGGATTGAACAGGTTGCAGTCGTAACAAGCTGAGTACCACGGGTCAGGCTCACCGTTGCCATCGAGGTCTTTTTGGGCTGGATCGTCGAGGGCCAGCGGATGGGCAAAGTGCAGGTCCATGTCGGTGCCGGCGTACTTCCCGTCGGGTAGTTTGCCGAGATCATTGCCAATATCTGTTTTGTTCGGGTCGGACGGCGTATCCCAGATCAACTCGACGTGGATCTTGTCGTCCGAGATCACGTTGAGCTCATATGTCGATGCCGAGCAGCCTGGCGTGCCCAAAGAGTCTGCAATTTCAAGGGAAAACGTGTATTTTCCTGCGATGTTAGGCTGAAAAGACACTGTCTTGACCGCATCGGAAGGTGACAACACGGCATAGGAGCCCAGTGGCTGTTGAACCGACCACTTGTATTTGGTGATCGGAGTGCCCGTCGACGTCGCCGTCGCGCAGCTCGCGTCGAGCTTGAGCTGGCTTTGCGGGATGACTTCGCCGGCCAGCGAGCCGCCGTTGGCCAGCTTGACCGTCATGCATGCTTTGGGGCACTGGACACTGGTCGGCGCTTGGCCAGCCAGCGGCAGCGTGGCCTCGCCGGCAGTCGACTTGACCAAGAGCGTGCCCTTGTTGGTCGCGCCCAGCTTGGGGGCCGCGTAGCTGACGTTGACTGTGCACAGCGAGCCCTTGGGAATGACCAGCGGGCTGGCATCGCTCGGCGCCTTGCCGCCAAAGCAGGTCGTGCCAAAGTCGATGCCAAAGCCTTGCTCGGCCCCTTCGGCGATGGTTAGAGCAGAAATCTGCAGGTCTTCGGTGCCGCACGACTTGAGCTTGAGCTCTTTGGCGACCGGCACGCCCACTGGCTGGATCAGAAAGTCCAGCTGCTTGTTGGGCTCAAGCGTCAGGCACGGCCCGCTGGTGTTGACGTTGAAGTACAGGTTGACCTCGGGCTTGGCCTGATCGTTGGTGTTGAAGCGCAAGATCGCCTGGGACTTGGCTTCGGTCGTCAGCTTGCCGAACGACACCGGAATCTCCAGCGCCTGACCGGCCGCCACCGTGATGGTCTTGCCGTCGGGCAGCGGTGCCACTGCGCTGACCGCGTAATTTCCCAGTTGTGCAGTCAGCGGCAGGGAGCCGAGCATCTTGGCGCCAAAAATCTGCGCATCAGCCTTGCCGGTGTTGGCGCAGCTCACCGTGCCTGTTGCGCCCTCGGCCAGCCCGACCTTGCCAAAATCGGTCACCGGCGGGGTGCACTCCAGCTTGGGCGTGCCCAGCCGGGTGGCCATGGTCATCAGGTACGGTGTGTCGCCCTGTTTGCTGTCACCGCCGAATACCAGCGCGATCTTGAGGCGGCGCACGTCGGGGCTGCCCATGCGCTGGTACCGCACCACAAACGAGGTGGTGGTCTTGGCGCCGCTGGGCGCGCACGCGGCGGCAAACCCGCTGGGGATAAGCGGCGGCCAAGTGGCCTCTGCGCAGGCCTTGCCTTCCGGGCCAACACAAGAAAAAGCTTGATCGGCCAACGGCTTGTCGCTGTTGTCTGTCTCGACCACCTTGACGGACTTGATCGTGAGCGCCCGCGCCGTCAGTGTCGGCGCCGGATTGGCGATCGCAAACTGCAACTCCTTCTTGGTGCCGCTGCCCATCGTGGACACATCGAACTCAAAGGTGCCGGTCACCGCCTTGCCAGACGAGTCGGTGACCTGCACAACCGCGCTCTTGTCGATCTGGTCGTCACTGCACCCGCTAGCGGCAACGGGGCTCTCCGTGCCGCAGGACGCCGTGCACAGCGTCCACAGGGCGCACAGCGTCAGCATCGCCACACGCGGCAGGGCAAGAATCACAACAGGAGCGGGCATGGGCAGTCTCGGCGGTGCGGCAAGCGGGGGCACGCGGCCAGCATGCCACATGCGCCGCGGCCGTCCAAAACCTAGCGCGCGAAGAAGGGTCAGCACTTGCTCCGCGCTCTGGCTACGGCTTCTTGCACACGCCGCCCAGTGTGGCGGAGATCGCGCTCCAGTATTTGGGCGTGATCTTGCCAGCCGAGGGCGCCTTAAACGTGGCGCCGCCAAAGTCTTTGAGGTCGCCCGACGGCCACGCGACCTGAGTCACCCACCACATATCGCACTGGGCCATCGCTTGCGTAAACGTCGCCTTGAGCATGCCCAGCACGTAGATGTTGACGGTCGCAGTCGACTCGCCAAAATCGAACGCGTCCCAGTAGTGGACACCGATGCCGTACGTCACGCCGTCTTCGGGTGTCTCCATGTTCAGGTTCTCGGGACCCCAGCCGTTGGTGTCGTCCAAGTCCAGGCTCGGGTTGTCGGCACCCGAGGCCGCGCTGCCCCAATTGGGATGCGGGTTGAACCAATAGGCGTCGTAGACGCCATGGAACCACGGGTCAGCCTGGCTGTCCTTGTCCTGATCCGGCTGGCACTTGTCGACAACCGCGCCGCCACACTTCTGCGCCTCGTAGGCCTTGCTGTGCACGAAGTGCAGGTCCAAGTCGGCACCCTCGGCCGCCGACCCAGTGTCCTTGGTCGTGTCGCCCGGCGTGTCCCACAGCAACTCGACGTGCAAACCGACGCTGGGAATGACCAGTAGCGTGAACAGCGCGGGGGCACAGGACTCGGTGCCGCTGTCGTCCCACACTTGCAGCTTGAACTGGTACTCGCCGACCACGTTGATGGTCTGCTTGATTTCGCCCGCATTGTTCGCGGTCGGTGTGCCGAAAATGGCGTCAGCCGCGGTGTCGTTGGGAAAAAAGCCGTAGCCGACCAAGCCCGGTGGCGCCTTGAGCAACGTCCACTTGTATTTCTTGACCTGCTTGCCCGGGGCCGCAAACGAGGGCGTGCCCTTGAGCTTGATCGTCTGCTGCGGCTCAATCTGCTCGCCTGGATCGGGGATGATGACCGGCGTCGGACAGGTCGCCGAGGTGCCATAGCACTGCACGTTGACACTCTTGTTCGGTTTGACCGTCGAGTCGGTTAGGCTGAGCTTGACGGTAAACGGGTTGATCTTGCCATCGGCCCCCTTGTTTTCGCTGGGCGGCGCGCAGTTGATGTTGACCGCGACTTTACCGTTCTTGGGGATCGAGATTGGCGCAGTGTCGCTCGGCAACTTGGTGTCTTTGAAGGTGAACACCCCTTGTGCATCGTCGCCAAGCTTGAGGCTGCTGATGACCACCGGCGCCTCGCCGCAGTTTTGCAAGATGACCGCCTTGGTTGCGTCTGAGCCGACGTAGACCACGCCCAGATCGAGCAGCTTGTCCGGCTTGACCAACAGGCACGGCACATCGAGGTTACCCTGCAAGATCGCGGTATTCTCGCCAGTCGCAGTGGTCACCGCCTGCAGCGTCGCCTTGCGACCCTTGTCGTCGCTCGGCGTAAAGAACGCGGCGACCTCTTTGCCTTCGCCAGGACCAATCTCCAGCGCGGGGTCAAAAACGAAGTCCTTGTCGCCGGTAATGGTCTTGTCGCCGATCTTGAGCGAAAACGTCTTGTCCGCCGAAATCCAATGAATGCCGGTGACTTGCAGCATCGCTTCGCCGGTGTTCAGAATCGACAGCGACTCTTGCTTGGCTGGCTCGCCCACGCCGACCACGCCAAATTCCACCAACTGCGGCGCGACCTTGATGCTGGCCTTGCCAATCTTGGTCTCGATCGGGAACTGAAAGAAGCTGGTCTTGGTATCGCCATCGAACTTGAGGCCAACCTTGGCGCCCTTGATGGTGGCGTCGAGCTTTTTGTAGCGGATGATGAACCCGGCGGCGGCGATCGGCGGTCGCGAGGCACACGACACTTCGAATTCGCCTGGCACCACCGAGCCCCACTTGTGGTCCTTGCACTGTACGGCGACACCGTCTTGCAGCACGGGCGCGCCTTTTTCGTCGGCAGCCAGACACAGCCACGACTGATCGTCGGTGGTGTTGGGCGTGACTTCGATGCTGGTGATGAGCAATTCGAGGGCGCTGACGGCAGCCGCCCCGTTCTTGACCAGGAACAAGGTGTCGATGGCTTTGCCGCTAGCCACACTAGCGGCGTTGATGACCACCGGCGTGTCTGACTTGACCTGGGTGCCAACCTTGGTCGCCACGCTGAACACCGCGGTGCGATCGATGACATTGGCTGGGTCAAAGCTGCACTTCTTGGCGGTGCCGGTGCTGTTGCCGTCGGGGTTGGTGCCCGCATCGCTGGCCGCGCCGTTGTTGCCGCCTGAGCACCCAACAGCCAGCGCGCAAGCGAGCAATGCCACAGACGAGGCCCAAGCGAGCCTGCCAAAACTACGGGTGTTGTTCATGGTTGTCCCCGTCGGTTGCCCAACGTCGCAAGCGTTGCGCTTCCCGGCTATGGCGTGCACTTGCCGGTGGCCGCTCCGCCAACCGTGCCAACAAACGACTTGTTGACATAGCACTTGGTCATGCACCAGTCGCCCTTGGGTTGCCACATCAGGTTCTTCTTGGCCGGGCACGAGTAGCCGCCCTGGTAGCAAGTCTCAAACACCTTCTTGCCACCACCGGACGCGGTGTTGGGCCAGTTGACCTTGCCCACGTACCACATATCCAGCGGATCCATCTTGACCTTGGTGAACTGCAGTGCCAGACCGCCTTGGATGTAGATCGAGACCGTCGCATACGACGTGCCATAGCCGTGGTCGTTCCAGTAGTGCACGCCCACGGAGTACTGAACGGCCTCTTCGACGCTGCCCTCCGGATCGACCAAGTTCAAGTTCTCGGGACCCGCGCCGTCGGTGTCGTCCAAGTCCAGTGTTGGATTGTCCTTGGTAAACGCCGCGTTGCCCCACTCGGGCGCCGCATTGAACCAGAAGGTGTCCCACGGGTTGGAGAACCACGGATCGGCCGCGGTGTCACAGTCCAAGTCCAGAGTTGCCGCCAGCGGGTGGGCAAAGTGCATGTCGAGGTCGGCGCCAGCGGCAGGACCGCTGTCGGTCTGGTCCGGATCGCTGGGCGTATCCCACAGCAGCTCGATGTGCAGCGCGTTGTTGGGGATAACCAGCACATCCTTGCAGGCCGGCACGCATGACTTGGCGTCGTTGCCGTCCCACACTTCTAGGCAAAACTGGTACTCGCCGGCCGCATTGGCCAAAAAGGTCGGGTTGGCCAGCGCGGCGTTGGGCACCAGCGATTGATTGGACCCCGCCGGCTGCTTGACCGTCCATTTGAACTTCTTGATGGTGCCGCCGCCGGGCGCGTACGACTTGGCGCCGATCAAGTGGATGGTTGTCTGTGGCACGACTTGCTCGCCTTCGGTGATGACCACTTGCGCGACCGGGCAGGTCTCCTTGACGCCCACGCCTTCCAGCGTCAGCTTGGGCTCAATAAAGGCGTTGGACTTCACCTGAACCACCGCGATGTCGGGTGGCGTGCCCTCCGGCGTAATGTCGGCCGGCGCGTAGCTGACTTTGAAATCCGCTTGGCCCGCGACCGGCAGCTTGAGCGGGTTGGCCTCGCTGACCGGAGGCTTTGCGCTCATCTTGGGCCCAAGCGGCGACTGGTCAATGGTGAATTCGCTAGACTGGGTCTCGCCGGCCACGAAGTCGATGCTGGTCACTGCCAACTCCACCGAGCCGCAGTTCTTGATCGTGACGAGCGCTTCGCCGGGCTGCGAGCCGGGCATCACGCCGCCAAACTGGTACTTGTTGGCCGGAACCAGCTGAATGCACGGCACCGCGCTGTTGGCCGAGACCGGCATGGCCGGCGGGTTGCTGTCGTTGGTATCGAACTTGATGACGCCGCCTTTCTTCTTGTCATCTTTGGGGCAGAACTTGACTTCAAATTCGGCCTGACCGCTGACCGCGATCTCCAGCGGCTTGGGCAAGGTCCACGGCTTGCCGCCCGGATGTTCGGCGGTGTCCAGATCGGCCGGATCGACCAGCTTAACCACAAACGACGGGTCGATCTCATTGACCTTGATCTGGGTGATCACCAACAGGCTGTCACCGGAGTTCAGGATCGAGTACTTCTTGGCTTCGCACTTGTTGGGCTGCACGTACGGCCACTGCAGGCCGTCTGCCGGCGCCAGCGTGAGCTTGGGCTTGCCTTGCACGGTCTTGACGTTGAGCTTGACGACTTTGTCGGCCGGATTCTTGGGGTCGATGCCGCCCAACGTGATCTCCAAGGTCGCTGAGCGATCCTTGGCGTCCAAGCGGGTGTAGCGAATCTTGATCGTCTCCAAGATCGTCTGGTTGGCACCCAACGCCATGCCGCCCGGAATGACGGTCCGCCACGCCTTGTCCATGTCGGCACAGCGTTTGGTGGCGTCTTTGTTCCAGCACTCCAACGCCGGCGTGTCATCGAGTTCGTCGGCCGAGCCCTTCTCGTAACCCTTCAATCGAACCGACTCAATCGTCAAACCGGCCGCTGTGATCGTCGCCTGCAGGTTTTTAAGCCCGATGTCGGCGTCGGCGGTCTTGCCGGTCTGAACAGCTCCGACCGCCATCGGCACCGTACCCGGGTTGCCAAGCTGCTTGTTGCCGTCCGTCAATAGCAAGAACTGCGCCTTGGCGGAGCACTCCAGCACTGTGCCGCCGATCGCTGGGGGCAGCAAGCACGTCAAGTTGGCGGTGGTGGTACCACCTGGTCCGACTGTGTTGGTGCCGCCGGGTCCGGTGGTCCCCGTGCTGGTGCAACCCAACGTTGCCGCGACAAGGGCTCCGACCACGAATTGCGAAGGGGAAAGGCGAGTCATTGTTGGCTCCTGAGAAACGTCGATCGGGCGGTACTGCCTCATTGAGTGGCAGCAGATCACAGTTACGCCTGCCACAAGCAGGCACAACCTCCCGACTGTAACGATCAAGTCCAGCCGCGTCAACCCAAAACCACTACTGGACGTTTCCGTGCTGCATTCGATGCTGGACGCTGCCGCACGCGACGTCGTCGCTGCACCAACTTTGACTGCCATGGTACTGATTTTCCTGCCGTTACTCCGAAACCTCGGCCTTTCGATAATCCAGGCCGTCATCCCCCACCGCGATGGCCAGTTCGATCGGCGTAAACCCTCACCGCCGTGCCCAATTTGCCACCGTCCGCTCGCCCAAACTCGCAGTCGGCGCCCGATCACCCGCTACACGCTGCTCGGACTGCGGCACTACAAACGGAGGGCGTGGTCCTGTGTAGCCTGCAAATGCTCACAATATCGAATAGATAGATCACTCAACCTCAAGCAGCGGCTCGCTGGCCACAGCGACGAGTTCGGCAGTATGGTCACGCTGCTGACGACGTTGCTGCCCAACGCCAAGGCCATGTCGTTGTTTGAGAAATGTTTTGGCTTCGCAGTCAGCACGCAGCTCGCTGGCGGCATGGCCAGAGACATCGGCGACCAACTGGTCGCAGCGGAAATGCAACACACTGAAACACTGTAGCAAATTCGAACAACCGCTCCAGAGAAGATTGAGCCAGTTTCTGCGGCGACACATCGTGGCGCACGTCGGAACGCTCGACGAGTGGCGCAAGCTGGTGCACAGGGCCATGGTCGATGCTGGCGTCTACACCGCAGAAGAAGTCGTGTTCATCGTCGATGGCGGTGCTGGAAGCTGGGAAATGTGCGACGAGCTCATCAGCCCTACGCGTGAGCGCCGTGTCGTGCAACTGCTCGATTTCTATCACGACATGACCCATCTGTGGGCGGCAGGCCGGGCAGTTCACGGCGGTCACACGCCAGAACAGAAGAAGAATTGCCGCACATGGGTCACAGGCCTGCTGACCGACCTACGCGAGGGCCGCGTTTCCAACGTGATTCATCGGCTGGGCAACCTGAAATTGAGAGGCAAAGCCGCAGAGGAAGGCCCCAAAGCGAAGCGCTACTTTGAGACGCACCACAAGCGGATGTGTTACAACTAAGGGCACCGGCAAAATCAAGTCGATTTTGTCGGTGGCCCATTTGCTGGCTGAGTGGGTCGCAAGCGCGCGACTTTGCAAGTCGACTCGCCGCTCCTTCTTTGCGGCAAGTGATCGAGTAATTCGTGCTGGAGCCCTAAGCGCGGGACAATGGAATGCGGATTGGCTCGGTCGCGTGCGGCCAAGCTTGCAAGTTGTGCCAAGATTTGGCTACGCTAGCTAGCAGCAGACCGCTCATGCGCTGCGCTAGGGTGACGATGCTACGACGGTGGGCCATAGTCGGGTGGCTGACGATAGGCAACGCGGGATGCTTGGGTAGCGGCGCGCCGGGCACCGGCTTGGTTGCGAGCGACAGCAGCCCGTTTGGGGGCGCGGGCGCAATGGAATTGGGCAGCACGCCCGATGGCAGCCCGGACGGGACCAAGGCAGACACCGCTAGTATCGACAGCGTCAGTGGGGAGGCGGACTCCGCGGACGCCAGCGCGCCGGATACGGCAGCCACTGACACACCGGCTGGCGACGCCGCAGTTGCCGATGGGGCCAAGGCGGACGCGCCCAAGCCAGATGTTGGCCAACCTGATACGGCACAGCCAGATACATTCCCGCCAGACACGCTCCAACCGGACACCGCGCCGCCAGATACAACCCAGCCAGACACCACCACGGACAGCGCAACCTGCATCCCCAAGCCCGAGCTGTGCAACAACAAGGACGACGACTGCGACGGCGAGACCGACGAGACCGTGCCCGGCATGTGCAAAGACGGCGACCCGTGCTCGTTCGACAACTGCGTGGGCGGCAAGTGCCTGAACATGGTGGTACCGGGCGTATGCGAGGACGGCAACCCGTGCACCGAAGACGACGTGTGCGTCAACGGCCAATGCCTGCCCGGCAGCGCCAAACCGTGCGGCGGCGCCGGCGCCTGTCAGGACAACAGCTGCGATCCGGTCAAGGGATGCTCTTCGGTGCCCAACACCGGCGATGGCTGCGAAGACGGCAACTTGTGCACCATCGGCGACACCTGCAAGGCCGGCGTATGCTTGCCCGGCACCGCCACCACCTGCGACGACACCAACCCGTGCACCAGCGACAGCTGCCAGCCTGCCAACGGTTGCCTGTTTGCCCCCAATACGGCGCCCTGCAGCGACGGCAGCGACTGCACCCAGGGCGACAAGTGTGCGCTTGGCGTGTGCAAACCCGGCGCGGGCCAAGTCTGCGACGACAAGAACCCCTGCACCACCGACACCTGCAGCGCGGCATCGGGATGCACATTTGCGGCCAGCACCGTGGCCTGCACCGACAACAATGCCTGCACCGTGGGCGACGTCTGTGCCGCTAGCGCCTGCAAACCCGGCCCCGCCACCATCTGCGACGACAAGAACCCGTGCACCACCGACACCTGCGTAGTGACGACCGGATGCAAGTCGACGGTGGTCACCAATGGCGTGGCCTGCCCCGGCGGCACCTGCACTGCCGGCACCTGCGGTGGCAAGGTCTGCGGCAATGGCGTCATCGAGAGCGGCGAGACCTGCGACGACGGCAACGTCATGCCCTGCGACGCCTGCAACGCCACCTGCACCGGCGCTGGCACTGGATCCGCGCTGTCCGGCGACTACAAGATTGCGGCGACTGGCGGCGATTTCGTCAGCTTTACCGACGCCAACGCCGCGATGGCCAAGTGCGGCATCAAGGGCCCGACCACCTTTACCGTCGCTGCGGGCACCTACAAGCAGGCGGGCTTTGAGTTCGGCCCGGTCGCTGGCACGTCTTCTCAAAATACTGTTAAATTTCAATGCGCTCCGGGCGCCTTGGTCAAGCTCGCCGGCAGCACGGGCGCTGGCAGCTATGGCGGCGTGATCCGCATCAACGCCAACGCTGCGTACTTGACGCTGCACGGTTTCGACATCGACGGCACGCTGGTCGAGAACAAGATCGGCGGCTCGTACAGTGGTCCCGTGGTGTTCCAGTCCCCTGGCGGCCAGCACCACATCACGCTATCGACCCTGAACATCCACGACTTTGGCCCCGCGGCATGGGCCACCACCAGCTACATCGGCGGCATCTACATCCAGCAGTCGACCACGGCGACGATCGACGCGCTGACGATCCAAGGATGCCGCTTCGTCAACTTGGCGCCCACCGCGGCCTTTCACACCCAAGGCGCGATTTCGACCCGCAACGGCAGCTTGACCGGGATGCGCATCATCGGCAACACGTTTACGGGCATCAAGGGCATGGATGCCTTGAATTTGCGCGGCGGTGCCGGGTGGAAGGACCTGCTGATCGCCAACAACTTCTTTGTCATCGAGTCCGATGGCGCGGTCGAGTTCTACAGCGGCGGTACATTCGTCAACGCCGGGCAATTTGTCTACAACACCGTTGTCTTGACCGGCACCGCCCTGCGCGGCATCGCGGGCTCAGTCACCGGTCCAGGCCTAGACGTGCGCAACAACGCGGTGCTCTCGACCACCAACGCCCTTCCGTTTGTCAGCGGCACGCCGGTCAGCGTCGCGGGCAACAATTGCCTGGGTCTCAAAGTCACCGCTGGCTACACTGCGACGCCGACTGACGTTTTGGCCGAGCCCAAGCTCGTCAACGCAGTCGGGCCGTTTGACTTGCACTTGCAGCCCGGCTCGCCGTGTCTGGCCAAGGCGGTGGCATTGCCGACGGTCACCACTGACATTGACGGTCAACCGCGGGGGCTTGCGCCCGACATCGGCGCCGATGAGCTGCCCTAATCGCTGACAGAATCGGCAGTTGAACAAAGGGCAGTTGAGCAAAGGGTGCGTTGCTACAGATCGGCGGCGACGCGCCAAATCGTGCCATTGAGGTCGCCCACGAGCAGCTCGCCATCGCGGCCGCGGCCAAAGGTGGTGACCGCCAACCGATGGGCGCACAGCCAGTACATCTGCGGTTGCTTGCCGGCTGGCGCGCTGCCGTCGATGGCAAACAAGCGGCCGACGCCAAAGTCGCCGAACACGAATTTGCCGCGCAATGCCGCGATCGCATGGCCTTCGTAGACGTAGCCCCCGATGGCGGCGATGTGCGGCGGGTGGCTGCCCTGCCAGTACGGGTCGGCGAATCCTTGGCTGGCACATCCCTGCGCCGGCTCAAAGCAGTGCCGGGCCTCGCGGACATTCCATCCCAAGTTGTCGCCCTTGCGCACGATGTCGATTTCGTCATAGCGGTTCTGGCCGACATCGGTCACCCACAGCCGACCCTCGCTGTCGAAGCTGTAGCGCCATGGGTTGCGCAGGCCTAGCGCCCAGATCTCAGGCAGCGTGGTGCTATCGGTGACAAACGGATTGTCGGCCGGCACGCTGTACGGGCTGGTTGCGCTGCTGTGGCTGACATCGATGCGCAGCATCTTGCCCAACCACGTTTTGCGGTTTTGACCATTGCCGTGCGGATCGCCGCCCGAGCCGCCGTCGCCGGTACCGATGTACAGCAAGCCGTCGGGCCCAAACGTCAATTGTCCGGCGTTGTGGTTGGCGTAGGGCTGATCGAACTGCAGGATGCGCCGAATCCAGATCGCCTGATTGCCTGCAAACGGGTCGGCGGGCAGCTGCCAAAGGTCGATGCTGGTCTTGTCCTGATCGCGCTCGGTGACCACGCTGTTGGTGTAAAATTGGCGGTTTTCTGAGAACTTGGGATCAAACGCCAGCCCGAGCAGCCCCTCCTCGGAGCTTGTCGCCACGTCTTTGTGCAGCAGCAGCTTGCGGGCGCCCGTCGCCGGGTTGAACACAAAGGCATCGCCCGGTTTTTGCAGCACCACCCACAGATCGCCGGCAAACGGCGGCGGCAACGGCTGCAAGTCGGTGATTTGGGTAAAATCGTCGGCCAGCTTGACCAGTCGCACTGGCAGCTGCGGCCACACCGGCGGCGGCGGCTCGGGTGGCCGAAACGTGGTCACATCGAGCAGGGTCTGCTCGACCGTCGGCCACTGCCAGGCCAAAAGCACCAGCGCCGCCAGCAGCGCCGCCAGCAGCCCCGCCAGCAGCCTAGTCCCTCGTTTCACCGGTTTTGACCGGTTGCCATGGTCCGGGTAGGGGCGGGCCTCCGCGCCCGCCCGCCACAGAGGTCCATGCAACGGAGACAGTCCACTGATCGAAATCCCTGTAACGGAGTACTAGTACCCCAGATCCCTAATTCGCGTTGGGTTACCAACGCGAATTTGGAGCCTGGTTCTGGAGGCCGCGGCCGCGGCCGACCGCAGGGGTCGCAGGGGTCGCAGGGGGCGGCGCGCCCCCTTCTCCAAACGAAACAAACTAGTACGGCGACGGGCAAACTCCGCCATCGCAACGCGAACTTGGGAGTCGCCGTACTAGAGGCTCGACCAATTGAGGCCGAAGCGGCCTGTTGGTCGCCTCTCAACGTTGGTTTGGTGGGTCGCAAGCTCGCGCCAGAGGCGACTCGCCGCTCCATCCTGGGCGAAGGCTTGGTCTGGGCGCGATAATTGATCCAGTCTCTCGTGCGCCGCGCCATCGCTCAGGCCCCCTGCAAGCGCAGGCTAAAGTCGGCGGCCACCGCCGAGTGGGTCAGCGCGCCCACCGAAATCAGATCCACGCCGGTCTCGGCCACGCTGCGCACCCGGTCCAGTGTCATGTTGCCGCTGGCTTCGAGCAGCGCTCGGCCAGCTGTCAGCGCCACCGCCGCGCGCAGCTGATCCAGTGTCATGTTGTCGAGCAGCACCACTTCGGCGCCGGCATCGAGGGCCAATTGCAGGTCGGCCAGGCTCTCGACTTCGACTTCAACCCGCAGCAAGTGCGAGCCCACGAGGCGCGCCCGCCGCACCGCCTCGCTGACGGAGCCTGCGGCAAAAGTGTGATTTTCTTTGACGAGAATCCCAGCGTCGAGCGCGGTCCGGTGGTTGGCCCCGCCGCCTGTGCGCACCGCGTACTTGTCCAAGCTGCGAAAACCAGGCAGCGTCTTACGGGTATCGGCAATGCGGGCCCGCGTGCCCGCCACCGCTTGCACGTAAGCATGGGTCAGCGTGGCCACGCCCGACAGGCGCTGCAAGAAGTTCAGGGCCGTGCGCTCGGCGGTCAGGATCGACGCCAGCGGGCCCTCGATGTCCAAGGCGACCGTGCGCGACTGCACCAGCGTGCCCTCTGGGAAGTGGGCGCGAACCTGTAGCCGCGGGTCGACGCGCTGCAGCACCTGCGCGAACAGGGGCGCGCCACACAGCACCGCCAGCGACTTGGCGGTGACGTGGGCGGTACCGACCGCTGCGGAATCCAGCGTCGCCAGCGTCGCGTGGTCGCCGGTGCCAATGTCTTCGGCAAGGGCCAATTCGACCAGTTGCCTGATGTGCGGATGCTCAAACCACATGCGGATCTCGCTGGCCAATTCGGGCGGCCGCGGCGGATGATGGTCACAAATGTTTGAGTCGCGGGCAACCCGTGGTAGCTTGGCCCCCTACGCCGGGGGCCACACAACCGGGAGCGAGCAGTGGACACAGCATGGACAGCGGGCACGGCAACCTGGCGCGACGATGGACCAGCGCCTGGATCACAACGCTGGGCATCGCGTCGTTGGTCGCGCCGACAACCGCATGGACCAAGCCGCCGGCCCTCCACCCGTCACCGGCCGCGGCTGATGCCGACGACGATGCCAGCGAGGTCGCGGGCACCAGCCTGCCGCACAGCCGCGACAAAGCCTCAGATTTGCGCGCGATCTTCAAGGCGGTGCCGGGCAAGATCAGAGCCGGCGGGCTGGTCGTCGACCTCGCCACGGGCGCGACCCTTTTTGAAGACAACGCCGATGGCGTGCTGACGCCAGCGTCGGTCGCCAAACTGTTTGCGACGGCAGCTGCCGTGCGGACGCTGGACCTCGACAAGAAGCCGACCACAGTGGTGCGGGCGGTCGGCAAAGGCAGCGAACCGGCAGCGCTGGTGCTGGTGGGCGCAGCCGACCCGACCATGACACTGTCCGAGTGGACAAAGCTCGCCCAAGCCGTCAAAAAGGCAGGCATTGTTAGAACCAAGAAGCTCATCATCGACACCAGCCTGATGGACGACCAGCTGCCCAAGGGCTTTGATCAAAAACCGACCGATGCCGCATTTCGGGCCCCGATTGGCGCGCTGATGGTCGATGCTTCGACCCTGCAAGTTACGTTGCGGCCCGGCAAGGTCGGCGCGCCGCCGCTGGTGGAAGTGACGCCAGACGCGGGCGATGCGGTAGTGGTCCTCAACCTTGCCAAGACCGTTGCAGGCAAGAGAGACGCCCCGGTGGTGCTGACCCGGCCCAACGGCCGCAAGACCGAGGTTGTGATCCAGGGCACGATCGCCGTCAGTCGCAAGATCGTGGGCTCAGGACGTCGCCGGGTGGCCGACGCGAGCTATTTCGCCGGCCACGTGTTCAAGCGCTTGCTGCAAGCCCAAGGCATCGAGGTCACGAGCGGCCCAGAGTTCGTCACCGCAGGCAAAGACGTTGGCGGCGAGCCGATCGCCAGCCACCTGCACCACGACTGGCGGGCGGTGCTGCACGTGACCAACAAGCAGTCGCACAACCAGTTTGCAGAGACGCTGTTCAAGTTGGTGGGCGTGCACCAGCTGGGCGCACCGGGCACCAACCAGAAGGCGTTCGATGGCGTGCGCAAAGCCCTGGCGCCGCTGCAGCTGCAGTGGCAGGGCACTCAAATCTACAACGGATCTGGGCTGTACCGGGCGGATACGGTGACGTGCCGAACCACGGTGGCGCTGCTGCGGGCGATGACCAAGGACCCCAAATTTGCGGACTTCAAGGCCTCGCTGGCGATAGGCGGTGTCGACGGTACGGTGCGGGGTCGCCTGAAGGGGCCGGAGACGCTGGGCAAGGTCTTTGCCAAGACGGGCACATTGGACGATGTCTCGGGGCTAGCCGGCTACGCCGAGGGCAATGGGACGACCTACGCCTTTGCGCTGTTCTTCAATGACATCAAAGGGCCGGCTCCGTATCGGAGCGTGCAAGATCGGCTTTTGCGGCGGTTGTTGCAGCCGTAAGCGCAGCGACCCCAGACTCGCTTGTCAAGTTCTGGCGAAAATTTGTGATGAAATGTAAATCGTGATCCAATGCGGGGGCCACATGTCTGATGCTGCGCCCAGTTGGGGTGGGGGTGCCGCCAGGGTCGGGCGACCCCTGCGGTCGGCCGCATCCGCGGCCTCCAGTACCAGGCTCCCAATTCGCGTTGGTGACCCAACGCGAATTGGGGATCTGTGGCACTAGCACTGCGAACGGTCGCTTCCGGGGTGAGCATCGATGTCACGAGATACCGACACCCTGCCGCCACCGCCGCCGCCGCGGCCGATGGCGACGTCGACGCCGCGCCTCGGGCTGTGGGTGGTGTGCAGCCCGGACAAGAGCCGGCAATTTGCGGCGATGGACTGCACGCACCTGGTCAGCGGCACGGTCGGCCGCGGGCGTACAGCCTCGTTTGCGGTCGAAGACAGCTGGCTATCCCGCGAGCATTTTCGGCTGACCCCGGTCGACGAAGCGGCGATGGGCGTCGGGCCGTGGGACCTACAGGATCTCGATACCCGCAACGGCACATGGCTCAACGGCAAGCCGATCAAGTCGGCGACGGCGCAAGTGGGCGACGTCATCCGCGCCGGTGCCACCGTGATGGTGCTGGCGCCGGGCGTGCTCGACGACGACGACATGGGCTTTGCTGGCCGCTCGGTGCAAGCATCGGAGCTGCGGCGGATGGTCACGCAAGTGGCGCGATCGGAGCGCCCGCTGCACATCACCGGCGAGTCGGGTGCGGGCAAGGAAGTGCTGGCCGAGGCGATCCACCGGGCGTCGGGCCGCAAGGGCGAGTTCCTGGCGGTCAATTCGGCGTCGTTGGTCCACAATTTGGCGGAGTCGCAGCTGTTTGGCCACTGCAAGGGGGCGTTTTCTGGCGCAGACAAGGACAGCGCTGGGGCTTTCGATGCGGCGACGGGCGGCACGCTGCTGTTGGACGAGATTGGCGAGCTTGATCTGGGCCTGCAGGCCAAGCTGTTGCGGGTGGTCGAGTGCGGCGAAGTGCACCGCTTGGGCGATCCGCGGCCCCATCCGGTGGACGTGCGGCTGATTACCGCCACCCACCGCAATTTGCAGCGTCAGGTCCAACAGGGCCAATTTCGAGAAGATTTGTATTGGCGGATCGCCCACACCGTGCTGCAAGTGCCGCCGCTGCGCGAGCGGCGCATGGACATCGTGCCGATCGTCGATCGGGTGCTGACCGCTGCGGGCGTGCCCAAGTTGCACGACATCGCGCTGGTCCAAGGTCGGGCGGCGTGGCAGGCTGCCGAGGTGACGGAGCGCTACCTGACCTACAATTGGCCTGGCAATGTCCGCGAGTTGCGCGATGAAGTGACGCGGCTAGCCGAGTCGATGGCGTTTCGCAGCCGCGGCGGCGCATCAGGGCCGCTGCCCGCCCTGGAAGATGCGTTGTCGGAGCGTCTGCTGCTGCTGGGCACCCTAGTCGTTCCCGAGCGGGCGCCGGTCATCGAGCCGCCGGCAGCACCGCGCACGCCTTCTCCCCCGCTGCCGGCGTTCGGCAAAGTGACCGCACAGTACCCCATGCCCACGCCGACACGGGCAGACATCGAGCGCTACGAGGCGCTGCTGCACCACAAAGACGCGCTGCTGCAAGTGGTGCGCGACGACTTCAACGGCAATATCCGCGGATTCGCGGAGCGGGCCGGCTGGGTGCTCAGTCGCCAGCAGGACACGGTGCGCCGCCATGTGTACCGGGTGCTGGGCGGTGCGCTGGCAGGCGTGCGCGGCAAAGCGGGATGAGCGCAGCAACGTGCACACCGGCGGCGGGCGATAGGCGCAGGTCGCCTTGACCCGCTAGGCTGGTGAGGCCGCCGCCCGCAGGGGTCGCGCGGGCAGGCAATGGTCAGCAGAGTTGCACCAGATAACATCGAGAACAAAGCCTTGGCTGCTATCGTGGCCGCGCTACCGACGCGCGCGACGCGGCACGAGAGCGATGGTTTTCTCCAGCCTGACCCGAGCACACCGGGTGAGCGCAGCGAAATCGAGCTGTCGTTTGACGATGACATGCCGGAGCATTCGAGCATCCGGACCCAGCCGCCCGCGCGCACGGCCATGGGCGTGGCCCTGCCCCATCACATCGCACAAGCCGAGCAGCTGCTGACCGCGCGCCTTGGCCACCGGTTTCGATCGCCAGAGCACTTTGCGGTGGCGCTGACCCACCCGTCGTGGCGCAACGAGCATCCGGATGTGCTCGTCGACAACCAGCGCTATGAGTTTGTGGGGGATCTCGTGCTCGGCCTGGCGATTGGCCACGCGCTGTTTGCCCGGTTGCCCAAGGCCGGCGAAGGCGACCTGTCGGCGCTCAAGGCGTTTTTGGTCCGCGAAGCGACGCTGGCGGAGATTGCCCGGGCGCTCGGCATTGGCGCGGCGCTGCGGTTGGGGCGCGGCGAGGACCAGAGCGGCGGGCGTGAGCGGCCGTCGGTGTTGGCTGATGCACTCGAAGCAGTGGTGGCTGCGGTGGCGCTGGACGCCGGCAGCGAGCGGGCGGTCGAGCTGGTGCTGCGTCTGTTCGGCCAGCATCTGGACGAAGCGGTGGCGCGCCACGGGAGCAGCCGGTCGACGACAGAGTTGCGTGCGAGCACGGCCAGCTACAAGTCAGCGCTGCAGCAGCTGCTGGCGTCGCATGGCGGGCCTCCGCCAGATTATGTTGTCGTCGCTGAGCTGGGCCCGGCCGAGGCGCGGCGGTTTCGGGTCGAGGTCAAGGCCTTTCTGGGTGGCCAGTGGCACGCGGCGATCGGCGAAGGCTCCAGCAAGAAGGCGGCCGAGGCGCTGGCCGCCGAGCGGCTGTACATCAAGCTGCCCGCCGCCGCGACCATGACCTGAGCAAGCTTGGTGAGAGGGTGTAGCCAATTGAGTCAACTGGACAACCACAGCGGCGACCATTGTCGGGGACGCCGTCGCAATGAAATGCGCGGGTTTTGGTCCTCGTAGGTCCTCGCCCAACAAAGCTTTTTTGACGACACCCTGTTAGCTACAGTGCGGGGCGTCGACTCAGACCAGCATTGTGGCGGCTGCCCAGCCCAGTCAGATCGGCGCGCTCAAAGGCGTCGGTGGCGGACATCCCCATCCGCACGTTTTGCCAGAACGAAGCGAAGGTGCGCCACGCGCAACCGTCCAGACAAACGGCGGTGATGTCGCGGTTCTTGCGCACATGCTCCAGCAGCGCCCGCACATCGCTGAATTCCAGGCGCTCGCCGCCATTGGTCAGCGCGTAGCACTGTTCCTGAGCAGCTGCGGGCAGGTTCCACGCCTGCGGCACCATCGGCGCCGCCCGATCGCTGTTGCGAGCGGCCACGCGGGCAGCCAGTGACGGACCAGCGCGCAAGTTCGCGGTCGGGCTGACCGGTTCAGACTGGACTGCGGGCAGCTGCGAACTGGCGGTAGCGGTGTGCATGAAACCTCAGTCGATGGGCACCGCACCGTCGCGGCGTAGTGCGGTTTTATGCAAGGCGCGTGCCAAGATCGGGTTTGACGCGCAATTGTTTGCCAAACGATGGACGAAGCGCTCATCTGGGTTGTGACGGACCTGCGGAATCTGCAATTGACGCGCGCTGGAGCCCCTGCCGGAGTTGGTTGAAGCGGCTTTGTCACATGGAATCGCATGTGACATTGGCTGTGACATGGCGGGCCCCAGCGCAAGTAGACAGGACTGGACATGCCGTGCCTCTGGAGTAATCTGCGCGGGCGGCCGAGGTGCCGCCTGGGTTTGGCCGTGGTGACTACAGTCGCTCCTTGGGGTCGCAACGATGGCCACCGCCCACAGCGGTGGCGCAGTGTCGTGGTGCTGCTGTTGGCGCTGGTGGCCGGGCTCTCCGCGCAACCGGTTGGGGCCGAAGAGCTCGCGGCCGAGAGTCAGTACCGTGCCGGTCCCGCGGCCCATCTGGCGGAGAGTGCCGCACGCCACTGGCTGGCTAAGGGGCAATTGGCCCGCGCCATCAACTGGGTGGAGCGCATGGTGCGGTCGCCGGGGGCCACCGCCGATCAGGGCAGCTGGGCGTCCAAAGTGCGCGGCGAGCTCAAGTGGAAGCTGGGCGATCTGGGCTATGCGCCGCTGGAAGTCCGGGTCCGACCGGCGCTGGCGCTGGTGACCCTGGACGGCCGCGAGTTGTTGCCGCGCACCGGCAATCACGTGGTGTGGGTCGCCGAAGGCGGGCACCAAGTGCAAGCCGAAGCCGTCGATTTCACAACCTTTGAGCAAGTCGTGGCGGCGGTGCGCAACGAGCGACAGGCCGTGGAGATTGAGTTGGTGTCGGTCAGGTTGCCGACGCTGCTGGTCGCCGCGCATCCGCCGTGTGAGGTGTGGATCGACGGCAACCTGGTGGGGTCGAGCCAGCGCGGCGAGTTCAGCGTAACACCCGGCTCGCACGTCGTCGAGTTTCGCCTCAAGGGCTACCTGTCGTCGGTGCAAGCGATCGACGTCGCGCTGGGCGGCGGTGTCAAGCTGCAGGCGCGGCTGCAGTTGGTGCCCAAAGAAGGCCAAGGGCCGCGCGGGCCGTCTGACGTCAAGCGTGATGTCACAGAGGGTGAGACGGTGGAGGCCGGTGAGGCGGGCCCCAACATCGCGCACGCGCCAGAGATCGATTCGCCGCTTGACGGCAAGCCCGGCGGCCGGGTCCAGGTCAGCCGCGGTGTCGCCAAGGGGCCGGCGGTGGTCGATCGCAAGGGCAGTGTCGGCGGTGCGGCCGGCCGGGCGCCCGAGCCCGAGGCGGCCGGCGGGTGGACACCGTCGATTGACAAGTCGGACGGCGGCACGGCGTCGCCCGGTTGGTCGGGCAGTCACAAAGGGCTGTTGGTCACCGTGCCCGGCTTGTTGGCGCTTGCTGGCGGCGCGTTCTACACCATCAAGGCGACCCAAGCTGCGGAAAAAGTCAATCAAGACCTTGCTTACGGCGATCCGGGCTACGACAGCGCGTATGCTGCGGCAGCCAAGCAGACTTATACGGGCTACGGCATCATGGGCGCTGGCGCGGTGATGACGGTGTGGGGCGCCACGTGGCTGCTGGGCCGCGATGGGCTGAGCCGACCGCGCAAAGGCGCGCTGATCACGGTCACAGGGATGGCCGCTGCCGCGGCAGGCGGCTACCTGTATACCCTGTCGGATGCCTTGCGGGTCAGCGCCGGCGGGTTTACGGCCCAACACCCGGAGTACCAGCGCCGGGTCAACCTGGCCAAGCGCGACCGCTCTGTGGCCTTTGGCGTGGCCGGCGCAGGCGTAGCGGTGGCGGCAGTCGGGTTGTGGCAGTGGCTGGGCGGCAGCAGCCGGTCGGCCGTGGCGCCCGCCCAGCCAGCGCGCCAGCTTGCGGTGACCCCGGTGTGGACACCCGCGTTCTCTGGTGCGGTGGTGCAGGCAACCTGGTAGGGCCACCAGCAGCTACTTTTCGAATACGCCCACCGCGGTCACCCAAGCCAGCAGTGCCGCCGCGACCACAAGCACCAACGCCGTCGCGCCGCAGCCCAACATCAGCCAGCGCCCGACCAGCACCGGCACCGGCTCTTGCGCGACGCCGGGCGCGATCGGCTGACCCGTACCGGGCATGACCTGAGCGGTCGTGGGCAGCTCAGTAGCCGGATCAGCCATCGCGCGGTGCGCCAACGGACAGCGTGCCGAGCTGGCTGCGGACAAGCTGACTGCCGACAAGCTGGCTGCGGACAAGCTGCTGGGTGTAAAGATGTTGTGGCCTGTCGAGCACTTGCTCGACAAGCCCGCACTCAACGACCCGACCAGCGTGCAGCACCGCCACCCGATCGCACAGGTGGCTGACCGCCGCCAGATCGTGGCAGATCAGCAGGTACGCCAAGCCGTGCTGGTGGCGCAAGACTCTGAGCAAGTTGATGATCTGGGCCTGAACGGTGGCGTCCAAGGCGGTCAAGGGCTCGTCGAGCACCAGCAACCGCGGCGCACAGGCCAGCGCCCGGGCCAGCGCCACCCGCTGCCGTTGCCCGCCGGAAAGCGCACCCGGCTTGGCCTGCACCGCGCTGCCAGACAGACCAACCGAAAGCAGCAATTCACGCGCCCGCTCAATGGCATGCGGCTTGGACAAGCGCAGATGCAATTGGGCCGGCTCGGCCACCGTGTCCACAATCGGCCACCGCGGATCTAGCGTCGCCCCCGGGTCCTGAAACACCACCTGCATGTGCTGGCGCAGGGGCTGCAGCGACCGCGGGGACAGATGCGTCAGGTCACGGCCTTGCAGCCACACGCTGCCCGAGGTCACCGGCACCAGCCGCAGCAGCGCCCGGCCCAGCGTCGACTTGCCGCTGCCCGACTCGCCGACCACGCCCAGCGACTCGCCGACCGCCAGATTGAGGGACACGCCGTGCAGCGCCCGCACCGTGTCTGTGCGGCCCCACGCGCCCACCGCAGCGTAGTCGACGACCACGTCGCGCCATTGGGCCAACGGCGCGGCCCCGTCGTCAGGCATCGGTGGGATACCCAAAGTGAGCAGCAACGGCCTGTGGGCGAAAGCAGCGCACGCTGCGGGTTGGGTCATCGGCCAGCGGCTGCAAAGCGGGGGCCTGCGTGCGGCACTGCGGCAGCACCAGCGGACAGCGCGGCGCAAAACGGCATCCGCTGGGCCACTGGTCGGCGGCAGGCGGCGCGCCCGGCAGCACCACCAACGGCTGGCCGCGGCGTTGCAGGTTCGGCCGACTCGCCAACAGGCTGGCGGTGTACGGGTGGCGCGGTGCAGCGAACAGCTTGTGCACTGACGCCATCTCCTGCATCTGGCCCGCGTACATCACGGCCACTTGGTCGGCCAGATGCGCGACCACCGCCATGTCGTGGCTGACCCACAGCACCGCCGTAGTGTGCATTTGCTGGATCTGGCGCAGCCACTGCAGCACGTGTGCTTGGGTGGTCGCGTCCAAAGCCGTGGTCGGCTCGTCGGCCAGCAGGACCTGCGGATGAGCCACCAGCGCCATCGCCAGCGCCACCCGTTGCCGCTGACCGCCTGACAGTTGGTGCGGGTAGTCGCGGGCCCGGGCATCGGGATCGGCCAAGCCGGCATCGCCCAGCACCGCCACCGCCCGCTGCCACGCCGCCTTACGTGACAGCCGATCGTGGACGACAAGCACTTCGGCAATCTGGTCGCCGACCCGCAAATAAGGATTCAGTGTGGCCAGCGGATCCTGATGCACGATGGCGATGTGCTTGCCGCGCACCGCGCGCCACTGCGCCTGGGTCGCCTGGGCCAGCGAGCGACCGCCTAGACTGAGCTGCTGCACCTGCATCTGGCCGCCGAGCACCGGGATCATCCCCAGCAGCGCCTGCAGGGTCAGCGACTTGCCGCTGCCGCTCTCGCCGACCACGCACAACGTCTGGCCGGCATACAGCGCAAGGTCAACGCCGCACACGACCTGCACGGGGTGATCTGAGCCGCCAAATGCGACGCGCAGGTCGCTGACCGCTAGCACTGGGTCGCAGGTTGGGTCGGGCGGCACGGGCTAGGGTTGGGTCGGGCTGACGTCGAGCGCCAGCGCGATGTGGCCGAACAGCGGCCGCTTGTCGTGGCACGGCGTGCCCTTGTTGGCGCGGGCACAGGTGTCGCGCAGGGCATCGATGGCCCGGGCCACCTCTTCCCACGGGGCGTCTGGGCTGGCCAACACCGTGGCCGAATCGAGCGCCGGCGCGGAGCTGCGGGCGCGCTCTGCCCACACCGCCAAGGCTTCTGCCACGTTGCCCAGCAGCTCAGGCGTCACAGCCTCGTTGGGCGGGCTGCGCTTGAACACCAGGTGCACGCCGGTGCGGGCGACGTGGACCTCCACCGCGGTCAGGTCGGCGGGCACTGGCCCCACGCTGCCACTCTGGCCGGGCTCGGGTGGCGGCTGCGGCTTGCGGTCCACGGGATCGGCCAGCGCACCGGTGGGCATCAGTTGAGCGATGACGCCCGCCAGCGTCGCCACCCCCAGGATCGGCTCGGCGCCGGCCTGACGGATCGCCTGCATCGCTTGCACCACCGCGGCCGTGTTCAGGCGCCGGTCGGCCAGCAGCCACACGCGCTTGCCCGTCTGGCCGACCAGCGCGCCTTGCAGCGGCGCGACGGCGGCGGCATCCAAGGTCAGGACTTGCTTGCCGGTGGGCGCGCGCAAACCCTCGGCTTGGCACAGCGTCGCCGGGTCAGCTTGGCAGGCGACCTTGGCGATTTCCTGATCCGCGGCCGGTGGCGCCGCGACAACCAAGGCTTGCCGGCCGATGAGCACCACCGGTTGCGTCCATTGGTGGACGGGCTCGGGCGGCGCGTTGTGGACGTCGGCCACCGGTGCGGGCGGCGCGGTCGGCGTGATCGCCATCCACGGCAACGGCGCAGGATCGGGGGCGGTCGAGCGCGGCAGCTCCAGCTGATACTTGCTGTCCAACCACGCCACCGGGTCGTGGCCAAAAGGCCGGTTGGGGTCAGTCAGGGTTGCGGCACCGGGCGGCGGCACCGACTCTGCGGGGCCGGCGCTGGTAGTGGCGCTGCTGCCTTGTTGGTTGCCACTGCCCTGTTCGGTGGTGTCGGGCGCTGGATTGGTTGGGCCATTGGGCGAACCATTGGGCGAACCGCGGTCGTCGCGCTTGCACGCGACAGCAGTGGCGACCGTGGCGACAAGCAGCAGGATGATGGTGAAATTGGTGTTGCGCATTGCGGGCTCGGCGGTCGCGGCGGCGACAGCCCGATTGTGCGCGTTTGGGGCGGCGGGGGCAACTGGGTAAGCTGGGCGCGAATTTGGCGCGGTTGACAAGGTTGATCTGGACATAGACACGCGCCGCCATTGTCCGCTTGGGCCGCGGCCACTTTGGTCGTGGCCGCTTTTTCTCTTGGTGCCATGCGCACCGTGCCCGTCAGGAGGTTCCCCATGTCTCACAAAGCCGCACCTCTTGCCGAAACGTGGACAGGGCTGGGACGCCTACCCTACCCAACTTTGCGGCCGATCGGTGTCTGCGTTTCGAGCCCAGGCGCCCAATGTTCCCTGGCACAGTCGCGAAGCGACATCAGGATGAGGTCGGACCGAGCGATACCGGTCTCGGCCTCCAGCGCCAAAAACCAAGCCAAGACCTCTGGCGGCAAGTCCAGAACGACCGGCTGCTTCAGCCGGGCCGCGTAGGGATTGGGCCGGGCCTTGCCGTGGCCAAAGTCGTACTCCTTCTTCATGAGTTTGCCCCCTGATAGTCGCGGGCCTCAGCTGGCGGCGGTGAGCCCGCACTCTGCGCCGGCTGGCTAAGGAACTGTCCAAGTATGGCTTGGACAGTTCGTGCTTGCTTGGTGGGTCGCCAGCACGCGAGCGGCGCGAGCGCTCTGGCGGGGATGAGGGCTGCGTGCACGGCGGCGACCTACGTAAAAGCAGGCAGTTGTGTCGTCGCGCGCCACCAGTCGACACCACCGCACCGCCGCGCTTATCCTACCGCCCCGCCCGCGGAGGCCCCCGTTGCACCGACTGATCCTGCTTTTGCCCTGCGCGCTGACCGCGGTTGTGACCGTGCTTGGGTCCGTGCTGTTGGCCCAACCCGGCCACGCCAATCCGCCGCCATCGCAGCCGCCCGCCAAGTGGCTGGACGACACCCTGCCGTGGCACGAACCGGCCGACCGGCGGGTGGCCTTTGCGCACCTCGACTTGGCGGTGATCCCCGATCTCACTGCCAAGACCCTGCAAGGCACCGCGACCTACACGCTGCAGCGCAGCGACGGCGCGCCACCGCTGCGGATGGACGCGGTGGCACTGACCATGACCGAAGTGGCCTGGCTCGACGGCGGCAAAGCCGTGCCCGCGCAATGGCACGCGCTCGATGGGGCCATCGCCATTGCGTGGCCAGAGACCAACGAACGCCACCACCTGTTGCGGTTGAAGTGGACCGCCACGCCGCACCAGGGCTTCTATTTCGTGGGGCCCGATCAGGACGAGCCAGAGCGGCCGGTGCACGCCTGGACCCAAGGCGAGACCGAGGAGATTCGCCACTGGGTGCCAGCGCCCGACGATCCGGATCAACGCCTGAGCTGGCAAGTCGCGATCACCGCGCCCAAGCAGCTGGTGGCGCTGTCCAATGGCGACCCGGCGGGCAAAACTGAAACTGGTGCACTGGCGACGACGACCTTTCGCAGCACGCCCAAGCTGCCGCTGTACCTGCTGGCGGTGGCGGTCGGGCCGTTTGTGGCGGTGCCGCACCCGCACAAGGGCATCCCGGTGGTGACTTGGGCGCTGCCGGGCGAAGCCGTCAACGTCCAGACAGCGTTCGCCAAGCTGCCGGGCATGATCGACGCGCTCTCGGCCAAGCTGGGGGTGGCGTATCCGTTCGCGCGCTACAGCCAAGTCGTCGTGCACGAGTTCAATTTTGGCGGCATGGAGAACGCGACGCTGACGATTTTGACCCACCGCAACGTGGCGGATCCGCGCAGTAGTTTGGACCGCACCGCCGAAGGGCTGCTGGCCCACGAGCTGGCGCACCAGTGGTTTGGCGACTTGGTGACGTGCCGGACCTGGGCCGACATCTGGCTCAATGAAGGATGGGCGAGCTTTGGCGACGCGATCTGGCACGAGCTGGAGTACGGCGCGGATCGCTATGCCGAAGAGCTTGCGGGGCTGCGCAGTTGCTATTTGGGCGAGGCCAGTAGCTACCAGCGACCGCTGATTGCCGATCGCACGCCCGACGCCGACGACCTGTTCGACGGCCATACTTACTGCAAAGGGGCGTGGACCGCCCACATGCTGCGGCGGCTGTTGGGCGAGCAGCCGTTTTGGCAGGCGGTGGCCAGCTACCTGACGCTGCACCGCTTCCAGTCCGTGGAGACGATAGACCTGCAACGGGCGATGGAGCGGGCGTCGGGCCTGAGCCTGCGCGGGTTCTTCAAGCGCTGGCTGCAGCAGGCTGGGCACCCCGTCGTGCGTGCCGAGTTGCGGTGGGATCAGGAGGCCAAAACCACGCGGGTGACGCTGGAGCAAACCCAGAAAGTCGAGCGCGGGCTGCCGCTGTTCGACTTGCGCATTGAAGTGGCGGTGCACGCCAAGCTGGACGAGCCGCCGCAGATCCATGTGCTGCACCTCAATCGCCAGCGCGGCGAGTGGTCACTGCCGACGCCGCACCGGCCGGCGCTGGTGGAGCTCGATCCGCGGTCGGCGTGGCTCATTGACTGGACACTGCAGGCACCGCCTGAAGATCTGGCGGCGCTGCTGCGCCACAGCAAGTTCGCCGACGTGCGCATGCGGGCGCTGGCAGACGCGGGCCAAAAGCTCGGCAGCAAAGCGACGCTGGACGCGGTGATCCACGTGCTGCAGCACGATCCGGCGCGGCACGTGCGGGCGCGGGCGGCGAGCACGCTGGGCAAGGCTGCGCGCGAGGCCGTGCTGGCGCCGCTGCAGATTGCGCTGGCCGATGACAAAGAGCCGATGGTGCGGCAAGCGGCGGCCAAGGCGCTGGGGATGCTGGTGGCGGCGCAGGCGCTGCCGGCGCTGCGGCGAGCGGCCGAACAGGACAAGAGCTATGAAACGCAGGCCGCGGCGCTGCGGGCGCTGGTGGCGATCGATCGACCGGCGGCGCGGCCGCTGTTGCTGCAAGCGCTGCAGTGGCCGTCGTACCACGACGCGGTGCAGACCGCGGCGCTGACGGGGCTGGGTGCGGTGGCCCAAATCGCCGATTGGCCGGTCGTAGTGGCGGCGCTGCAGCCGGGCCGCAGCAAGTTCTTGCGCGAAGGCGCGGCGGCGGCGGTCGCCGAGTTTGGAGCCAGGGTCGAGTCGGTCAAAGACGAGGCCCGCCGCGCCCTGGAGGCCAACTTGCACGACGGCTCGGCGCGGATTCGGCGGGCCGCCGCCGATGGGCTGGCAGCGCTCGATGACGCGCGGGCCAAGCCAGCGCTGTTGGCTGCCGCGGCCAGAGAGCAATTGGACAAGTACGGCAATCACCTGCGTGATGTGGCCAAGGGCCTGGGCGGGCAGTCGCCGCTGCAAGATCGCCTGCAGCGGCTCGAAGAGGAAGTGCAGCAGCTGCGGCAGCAGGGTGGCAAGGGTGGCAAGGGTGGGCATTAAGGGCACCGGCAAAATCAAGTCGATTTTGTCGGTGGCCCATTTGCTGGCTGAGTGGGTCGCAAGCTCGCGACTTTGCAAGTCGACTCGCCGCTCCTTCTTTGCGGCAAGTGATCGAGTAATTCGTGCTGGAGCCCTAATGGGTGTAGCCAAAAAAAACCAACCTGCGTGAGGACACATCAAGACCGCCAATCTCCCTATTTTCACCGTCAGAATGAATTCT